>JAWVFR010000140.1:0-2699 GCA_033855845.1 Solirubrobacteraceae bacterium | reverse complement strand
CCACGCGCGGGCACCGGAAGCGCTCCTAGAGCGCCCGGTGCCCGCGCTGACCGCGAGGCCTAGGCCTAGGCCTTGGCCTTCGCCTTGCTCTTGGACTTCTTGGTCACGCTTCCCTTGCCGTTCTTGCCGACGACGCGGAAGGCGCCCCGCATGAACGGGTGGATGCGGCAGAAGTACGTGTAGGTGCCCGCCCCGAGGTCCTTGGGGGTCTTCCACGTGTTGCGGTTGGCGGCCGGCGTGAACTTGCCGCCGAAGCCCGCGATCGGGAGGTCCGGGCCATAGCCCAGCTCGCCCGAGTCGAACTGCACGTCGCCGTTGGCCAGCGGGTAGGCGATGCCCGTCGTGGCGGTGCAGGGCGACTTGCACGCGGTGATCGTGTGGTAGGCCGACCCGGACGGCGTCATGGCCTTCGTCGCATCCAGGTTGGTGAACTTCAGCGAGCCGCCGGCGCGCACGATCGGCGGGCGGCCGTTGGCGCCCGTCAGGCTGAGGTCGCCGCTGCCGTAGATGAAGCCCTTGATGTCGACGTTGGACGGTGCGGAGCCGTCGAGCATGTCGCGGGCGTCGGGCAGTCCGGAGTCGGCCCGGCCGCCATGGTTGTCGTTCTCCTTGAGGTGGCCGTGCGTCAGCGGGCCGTGCCAGTCGGGCGCCTGTGTGAACGGATCGGTCGCGCCGGCGAGGTGGCCCTCGGCGTAGAACACCACCATGATGCCCATGGACTCGTACCACGAGGCCTTGCTCGTGTCGTAGGTCACCGTGGTGTTGATCACGTCACCGGCGTTCAGCGGGACGCGCCAGTCGGCCTTGGTGCCGGTCATCGCGACGTCCCACGAGACCGCGCCGGCCGGCTCGAAGTACTTGGCCTCGGAGCGGAACAGCTCCTGGGTCTTCTCGCCGCGCGTCGCCTTGAGATCGGTGAACAGCCCGCCCGGGTGCAGGTGGCCGGCGGTGGAGATCAACGTGATGTCGTTGGGCACCGTCCACTGGTGCGCGACGCCGATGTCCTTCTTCTGGGCGGCGGACGCCTGGGTCGGGAAGGTGAACTTGCCCTTGGTCCCGCTGCCCTTCAGGGCGTCGAAGACGGGGTAGGGCTTGATGCCCGAGACGTCCATCCACAACGGCTTGACCTCGGTGATGCTCTGGGCCGCCGGCTCGCTGTCGGGCACGAAGTCGATGTCGTACTTGATGTAGACCGAGTCCGGGTTGGGCGTGAGGTTGTGGATCATGTAGTTCATGATCCAGCCGTCGCTCGGGTCGTAGTGGTACCCGAAGCCCTGGGCCTGGTTGAAGATCGTCTTCTCCTCGCCGGCCGCGAAGGTCGGGTAGAGCCCGCCCTGGCGGGCGACCAGCCACACGCCGTGGTGCAGGTGGATGACGTCGACGCGCGGGACGTCGTGGCCGCCCTGCTTGTTGACCTTGGCGTAGACGAGGTCGGGCGCGAAGCGCGTGATGAAGCCGGGGACGGCCGGCTTCTGGGAGTTGGCGCTCGCCTCGATCGTGTTCTGGCCGGGCGTGATCTTGATCGGGCCGTACAGGTAGGACAGGTGCTGCTGGCCCGGGTACGTGGCCGAAGGGACGGTCTGGACCGCCGAGATGTGCGCGCCGGGAAGGGCGTCGGCGGCGCTCGCCGTGCCGCAGAAGGCGGTGAAGGCGAGCAGGGCGGCCAGCGCGGTCAGGGCGCGGGCATGCGAGAACGGACGGAGCGACATGGGACTGGGACGGGTCCTTGCGAGATGCCGGTCGTGTTGACCGGGCGGTCAGCAGTGCGGCGCGAGCGTAACGCCTTGTTGACCGCCCGGTCAACTGGGCGTACGGTGGCGCCCCGGTGAGCCCCACTAAGAGCACCCGCCTCCCGCACGACGAGCGCCGTCAGCAGCTCGTGCTCCTCGGGCTGGAGCTGCTCGGCCACACGCCGCACGATCAGGTCTCGATCGGCGAGATCGCCCGCGCCGCGGGCATCTCCAAGGGCCTGCTCTACCACTACTTCCCGACCAAGAGCGACTTCGTCGTCGCGGTGCTGCGCGCCTCGCGCGACGAGCTCGAGCGCCGGATGGCGCCCGACCTCTCGCTGCAGCTGAGCGCGGGCGCGCGGCTGGACGCGAGCATCGACGCGTTCCTGGCCTACGTCGAGGACCACGCGACCGGCTTCCTGGCGATCGCCCGCGCCCGGGCGGGTGACGACGAGGCGATCCGCGCGGTCCTGCAAGAGGGGCGCCGGCGCCGGGTGAGCCGGATGGTCGACTTCGCCGCCGCGCTGGCGGGTGCCGAGCGCGCCGACGTCGAGTCCGCGGCGCTGGACGCCGCCATCGAGGGCTGGCTCTCGTTCTGCGAGGGGGTCGTCGTCCACTGGCTGGCCGGCCGCCGCGACCTGCCCCGCGCCGACGTCCTGCACCTGCTGCGCCAGAACCTCCTGGCCGTCTACGAGTCCCTGGCCGGCATCGACTCCCGCCCGGCGATCGCCCGCCTCGCCGAGGCCGCCTCCGGCCTCGCCACACCCTCCCGCGTCGCCTGACCACCCAGTGACCACAGTGACCACAGGGGTCAGACCCCTTTTCGCAGCCACCGTGCAAAGGGGTCAGACCCCTTTTCGCAGCCACCGTGCACAAAGGGGTCAGACCCCTTTTCGCAGTGGGTGTGCGGAAAGGGGTCAGACCCCTTTTCGCAGTGGGTGTGCGAATAGGGGACTGTCCCGTCAGGCA
>JAWVFR010000139.1:0-42664 GCA_033855845.1 Solirubrobacteraceae bacterium | reverse complement strand
CGAGCGCGAGGCTCCCCGGCCCGGCACAATGGCGACGCTCGGGGGTGTAGCTCAGATGGTCAGAGCAGTCGACTCATAATCGATAAGACGCAGGTTCGATCCCTGCCGCCCCCATGCCGCCCAAGCCGCGCATCAGGTCGCTCAACGAGCGGCGCTGGCGGCCGGCGTCGTCGAAGTTGGACGGGTCCAGCCAGGCCTGGAAGGCGGTGCGGACCGGGGGCCAGTCGGTGTCGGTGATCGCGTACCAGGCGGTGTCGCGGTTGCGGCCCTTGAGGACCTGGTGGTGGCGGAAGATCCCCTCGAAGGTGAAGCCGAAGCGCTCCGCCGCGCGGCGGGAGGGAGCGTTGAGCGCGTTGCACTTCCACTCCAGGCGCCGGTGGCCGAGGTCGTCGAAGGCGTGGGCGGCCAGCAGGTAGATCGCCTCGGTGGCCGCCGTCGTGCGCTGAATCGGCGTGCCGAACCAGATGTGCCCGATCTCGATGACCCCGTGCTCGGGCACCATGCGCAGGTAGGCGGCGATGCCGCACGGGCGCTCGTCCGGGTGCGGGGCGATCGTGAAGAACAGCGGATCCTCGGACGCTTGCGCGGTCTCCAGCGCGGCGCGCATGGCCGCCGGGCTGTCGTAGGGGCCGGTGGGAAGGTAGTCCCAGATCGCCGGGTCCCCGTCCGGCGGGTGCGAGACGGAGTACAGCGAGTCGGCGTCGTCGGCCTGCACGGGGCGCAGCGTCACGTGGCGGCCGCGCAGCGGCTCGCGGGCCGGGGGCCGTGCGGGGGTCCATGCGACCTCGGGTCCCAGGGGTCGGTCGCGGTCGCTCACGGGGCCAGTATGCAGGCCGCGCCACCGACGATTTGGCCAAAGCCGGCCGCGGGCATACGATCCGGGGCCAAGGAACGTATGCGGAATTTCGGAATCGGGATGGAGTGGTCGGGCGACGCGGTTCATCTCCGCGTCCGGGGGGAGCTGGACATCTCCGTGGCCGGCTCGCTCCTGGAGCGCGTGGAGGCGATGGAGGGCTCGTCGGCGCAGCTGGTGATCGTCGACCTGGCCGAGCTGACGTTCCTGGACTCCGCGGGCCTCAAGGCGCTCCTGGCGGCCCAGCAGGCCGGCGCCGACGGCGGCTTCGAGGTGCTCGTGGTGCGCACGCCCAAGGCCGTGCGGCGCGTGATCGACGTGGCCGGGGCCGACCGCATCCTGCGCCTGGCCGACCAGCCCGGCTGAGCGCCGGCCGGGGGCCGCCCGGAAGGAACGCGCCCCGCCGCATCGAAACAGGGTTCGCCATGAAGCGAGCCGCGACGACGACAGTGCCCGCCCCGGCGGGCATGAACGGCCACCAGGCCCTGTCCGAGTACATCCGCGACCGCTTCGACGAGTTCTCGCGCTCCCAGAAGGACGTGGCGCAGTACATCGTCGACCACCTCGACGAGGCCGCCTTCCAGACCGCCGAGGCGCTGGCCCGCCGCGCCAACACCTCCTCCTCGACCGTCGTGCGGTTCTCCCAGGCGCTGGGCTTCGAGGGCTTCCCCGAGCTCCAGCAGGCCGCGCGCGACGAGTACCGCCGCCGCGGGCCCTCCGGCGAGCCGGTCGAAAACGGGTCGCCCCTGTTCGCCCTGGACCAGAACGAGTACGAGGCCGCGCTGGGCGCCGACCACGTCAACGTCGAGGAAACCGCCCGCAAGACTTCGCGCTCGGAGGTCGAGGCCGCCATCGAGGCCATCTCCGGCGCCGAGAAGGTCCTGATCGCCGGGACCGACCAGATGGCCTACTTCGCGTCCTACCTGCGCCACCTGCTGATGCTGCTGGACCACCGCGCGGAGCTGGTGGCCAGCCCGTCCCAGGACGCCCTGGGGCGCATCACCCGCATCGACGAGCGCACGCTGGTGATCGGCCTGTCCGCCGGGCGCCCGCACCCGCTGGTCCTGCGCACGATGAAGCTGGCCCGCCACCGCAAGGCGTCCACGATCGCCATCGCCGACGCCACGCTGTCCGAGGTGGCCAAGCTGGCGCAGATCACCATCTACTACTCGTCCAACACCCCGGCCTTCGTGCGCTCGCACGTCGCCCTGCTCGGCGTCATCCAGGCGCTGGCCCACGGCGTCTACGCCCGCGAGGCCGACCAGCACGCGAACCGCATCAAGGCCTTCCGGCTGAAGTAGCCCCCGGGGGCGCCGGGGCTAGACTTGGCCCCATGCGCGACGAGGCGACCTTCCGGGTCAAGGCCGGCCTGGCCGAGATGCTCAAGGGCGGCGTGATCATGGACGTGGTCACGTCCGAGCAGGCCAAGGTGGCCGAGGACGCGGGCGCCGCGGCGGTCATGGCGCTGGAGCGTGTGCCCGCCGACATCCGCCGCGACGGCGGGGTGGCGCGCATGTCGGACCCGACGATGATCCGCGGCATCCAGGAAGCGGTGACGATCCCCGTGATGGCCAAGGCGCGGATCGGCCACTTCGCGGAGGCCCAGGTGCTGGAGTCGCTCGAGGTCGATTATGTGGACGAGTCCGAAGTGCTCACGCCCGCCGACGAGGCGCACCACATCGACAAGTGGGCCTTCAAGGTCCCGTTCGTGTGCGGAGCGACAAATCTGGGAGAAGCCCTCCGGCGCGTCGCCGAGGGCGCGGCCATGATCCGCTCCAAGGGCGAGGCGGGCACCGGAGACATCGTCGAGGCCGTGCGCCACATGCGGTCGATCCGCGGCGAGCTGCGGCGCCTGGGCGCCCTGGGCGAGGAGGAGCTGGCCAGCGCGGCCAAGGAGCTGCGCGCCCCGCTGGACCTCGTCCGCGACGTCGCCCGAGCCGGGCAGCTGCCGGTGGTGCTCTTCTGCGCCGGCGGGATCGCCACGCCGGCCGACGCCTCCCTGATGATGCAGCTCGGCGCCGAGGGCCTGTTCGTGGGCTCGGGGATCTTCAAGTCCTCCGACCCCCCGGCGCGCGCCCGGGCGATAGTGGAGGCCACGACCCACTTCGAGGACCCCGAGCGCGTGGCCCGCGCCTCCGAGGGGCTCGGCGAGGCGATGAGCTCGCTCGAGGCGCGCAAGCTCGGCGACGAGCAGCTCCTCGCCAACCGCGGCTGGTAGCGGTCGTGGTTCCGGTGGTGGGCGTCCTGGCCCTCCAGGGGGACTTCGAGGCGCACGCGCGGCTGCTGCGCGAGCTGGGCGCCGAGCCGCGGCTGGTGCGGGTACCGGGCGACCTCGAGGGCCTGGACGGGCTGGTGATCCCCGGCGGGGAGTCCACGGTGATGACGCTGGGCATCGAGCGCGAGGGGCTGGCGGAGCCGCTGCGCGCGCTGGCTGCGTCGGGCGTCCCGGTGCTGGGGACGTGCGCCGGGCTGATCGTGCTGGACCGCGAGCATCTGGGGGTGCTGGACGTCGTCGCTCGCCGCAACGCGTTTGGGCGCCAGGTGCGCTCGTTCGAGGCCGAGCTGTCGTTCGAGGGCATCGAGGGAGGCCCGGTGCGGGCGGTGTTCATCCGGGCGCCGTGGGTGGAGGAGGCGGGGCCGGCGGTGGTGGTTCTCGCCTCAATCGACGGCCATCCGGTCGCGGTGCGGCAGGGCGGCATTTTGGCCGTGGCCTTTCATCCCGAATTGTCGGGGGAGCGGCGGATCCATGAGGCGTTCCTTGATTTGGTGCGTTCGAACTGCGGCCGGTCAGGGGGTTGATCGAGGTCGGTGGTCAGCGTTGGGGGCCTCCCGGGGCCCTTAATGGTGACCACCCCTAGCCGACGAGGCCGTGACGGACGGTGTTCTCCGTGACGACGCGGGGCTCGGTGAACTGCTCGACGTAACCGGGGCCGCCGGCCTTGGTCCCGGTGCCGGACAGGCGGTTGCCTCCGAAGGGCTGGCGGCCCACCATGGCGCCGGTGATCGCGCGGTTGACGTAGAGGTTTCCGACCGGGGAGCGGCGCGTCACGATCTCGATCGTGGTCGGGTTGCGGGCGAACAGGCCGCCGGTGAGGGCGAACGGGAGGTCGTCGACGACGTCGCACGCCTCTTCCATGTCGCGCACGCGCTGGACGGCGAGCAGCGGGCCGAAGACCTCCTCCTCCAGGACCGGATGGCCGGGCGGGAGGTCGCTCACCACCGTGGGGGCGACGAACCAGCCTTTTTCGGCGGGGACATCGCGGCGGGCCACCAGCGTGCCGTCGGTCGCCGCGCGGTCCGCGTACCCCTCGATGCGCTGTTGGGCCGCAGCCTCGATCACGGGCGGGACATCGGTCCCCAAGACATCGGCCTGCCCCACCACCAGCACCTCCACCGCCCCCGCCACCCGCTCCAGCAGCGCGTCCGCCACCGCCTCGTGGACCAGCACGCGCGAGGCGGCCGAGCACTTCTGTCCGGCGTAGACGAAGGCGGAGGTGACGATCGCCGGGACGGCCTCGTCGAGGTCGGCGTCGGAGTCCACGAGCACGCAGTTCTTGCCGCCCATCTCCGCGATGACCCGCTTGAGGTGGCCCTGCCCGGGCGCCGGCTGGGCGGCCTGGGCCACGATCCCCAGGCCCACGGCGGCGGAGCCGGTGAAGGCGATGGTGTGGACGCCGGGGTGGCGGACCAGCGCGGCGCCGGCGTCGCCCTCGCCGGGCAGCAGCGCGAGCGCGTCGGGCGGGACCCCCGCCTCGCGCAAAGCGCGCACCAGCTCCAGCGCGCAGCCCGGTGACTGCTCAGCGGGCTTGAGGATTGCCGCGTTGCCCGTGGCCAGCGCGGCGGCCGTCATCCCCAGCGGGATCGCGAGCGGGAAGTTCCACGGCGCGATCACGGCGACGACGCCACGCGGCGCGTAGCGCATGCGGTTCTGCTCGCCGGGGACCTGCAGCAGCTCCGGCCCCCGCTCGAGCTCCATGGCCTGACGGGCGTAGTACTCGAGGAAGTCGATGGCCTCGCACACGTCGGCGTCGGCCTCGGGCCACGGCTTCGCGCACTCGCGCACGGCCAGCGCGGCCAGCTCCAGCCGCCGCTCGCGCAGGAGCGCGGCGGCGCCGACCAGGACGGCGGCCCGGTCCGGCGCCGGTCGCGCGGACCACTCGCGCAAGCCGCGCTGGGCGGCCTCCAGCGCAGCATCGACGTCCGATTCGCCCGCCAGGGCAGCGACAGCCACCACTCGCTCGGGAGCGCCCGGGTCGGTGGAGACGACCACCGCCGACTCGCCGGAGCCGGCCTCACCGGACCCCGTCTCACCGGACCCCGCGTGGCCCGATCCCGCGTTGCCCGGCCCCCGTCGCTCCTCTCCGACCAGGACCGGCACCCGCAGCGGGAGCCGGGCGTCGACCGCGGCAAGGGCGGCGCCAAGCGACTCCCGCACCGGCGCGCGGCGCAGCTCCAGGACCGGCTCGTTGGCGAACGGGGAGAGCGTCATGGCGCCGCCAGCAGCGCCTCCAGCGGCGCCCCGTGGGACTGCCGGGCCAGGAAGCTGTCGTTGGCGGTGTTCTCCAGCAGGCGCCGGACGAGGTACGCCATCCCCGCCACCAGGTCGCCGACCGGGCAGTAGGTGCGCACGCGCAGCCCCGACGCGGCGAGCGCGTCCTGGAGGTCGTCACCCAGGCCGCGCAGGACCTGCAGCTCGAGGTCGGCGTCGTCGCGGCCGCTGCGCCGGTGCCAGGCCAGCGCGTGGGCCACCGAGCGCAGGTTGTGCGACGCGATCGCCACGCGGACGGCGGGACGGGCGTCCAGCAGTCGCCGGGTCAGGTCCTCGAAGTTGCGGTCGCAGTCGGCCTTGTCCTCGAACACCGGCGCGGGCCAGCCGTGCTGGCGGGCCTCGATCACCTCGTGGTCCCAGTACGCGCCCTTGACCAGCCGAACGGTCAGGGGGGAGGCGCGCGGCGTCGCGCGCGCCCAGTCCAGGATGCGGTCCAGGGTGCCGGGCGAGTCGCGCAGGTAGGCCTGCAGGACGAGGCCCGAGGACGGCCCGTCCGCGAACTCGGGATCGGACAGGAGCTCCAGCACCAGGTCCAGGACCGCGTCGCGCGAGTCCAGCGACTCCATGTCGATGTGCAGGTGCGCCTGAAGGTCCCGGGCCTGCGCGAGCAGCGCGCGCAGCCGGCCCTCGGCGTCGCGCTTGCCCCGCTCAGGCGCGTCGGGCCGCAGCAGTGGGGTCAGGGCCGACACCTTGACCGAGAGGTTCGCGCGCGGGAGCGGGCCGGCCGAGTCGGCCTCCAGGATCGGCCGGGGCGGCCAGGACCCGTGGGCGGCGGACAGCTCCTCCAGCGCGCGCGAGCAGCGCTCGGCGTAGCGGTCGGCCTCGGCGGTGGTGACCGTGGCCTCGCCGAGGAGGTCGACGGACGTGGCGACGCCGCGGCGCCACAGCGTCCGCAGGAGCCCCACGACCTCGCGCGGGGTCTCGCCCACGATGAACCGATGGGCCATGTGCTTGACCCCCGCGGCGGCCGCCGTCCCCAGTGCCGCTCGCCCGGCGCGCGAGTCGGCCATGCGCAGCGCCGCGTCCAGCGGGGCAGGGCGGTCGGGGACCTCGTCCAGGAACCCGGCCAGGTGGCGCGCCAGGTCGTCCACGCCGCGGCACGCGGGGACCACGTCCACGAAGCGAAACAGCGCGGCGCGCAGCTCCGCGTCCTGCGAGGTCAGCTCCATCGCCTTCTCGTCCAGCGTGCGCAGCGGATGGCGGGCGGCGGAGGGAAAGGCGCCGGCCAGCTCGCGCCCGGCCGCCTCGATCTCCGCCTGCAGGCCCATGGGCCGAACATACCCGGCGGGGGGCGAATTCTCCGGGCCGGGCGGCTCCCCGGGTGGGCGGGGTCTAATTCGGCCCCCGCGCGATCGTGAGCATCCGGTCGCGGAAGTCGGGCGCCCACAGCCGGTCGGCCACTCCGAGCCGCTGCGCCGCCCGCACCAGCGCGCGGCCGGCCGCCGGCGAGTAGCCCTCGATCCGCGACAGGTAGTAGCGCACGGTGAACGCCTTGGGCTGGGTGTCCTGCTCCACCACGCGGTAGCCGTGGCGCTCCAGCAGCACCCGCAGGCTGGCCCGGGTGAAGTACTGGACGTGGGTGGGGATGACCGACCACCACCGCGCGCCCATCGCCCGCGCCACGCGGCTGCCCGCGTCCGGGGCCATCAGGCACACGACGCCGCCCGGGGCCAGGAGCTCCGCCACCCGCTCCAGCGCCTCGCCGGGGCGGGGCAGGTGCTCGATCACGTCGCCCAGGACCACGGCGTCCCACGCGCCGGCCGGCAGCTCGGCCGCGAACAGGTCGGCGGTCTGCACGTCCAGGCCCAGCTCGTCGCGGGCGTACGCGGAGGCGAACCGGCTGGGCTCGACGCCCGCGACCGACCAGCCGCGGTCGCGTGCCTCGGCCAGCAGGAAGCCGACCCAGGAGCCGAGGTCCAGCAGGCGCCGGCCGTCCACGTGGCGCTCCACCCGCTCCAGCACCGCCTGGGCCGTGGCCCGCTGCCCCGCCGCCTCCGAGACGTAGTCGCCCGACTCGGCCTCCCCGTAGGCCTGCGCCAGCCGCGCCTCGGCGGGCATCCGCTCCAGCTGCATGTGGCCGCAGCGCGCACAGCGCACGATGTCGGCCAGGGCCGTGCCGAAGCGGTCGGTGGTCGGCACCATCCCCGGCGCGCCCATGTCGCCCGCCACGCGCAGGTGCGCGACCAGCGGGCCGCCGCCGCAGCACGCGCATTCCGGGGGCGGGACGACCGGCACCGCCCGCAGCCTAGTGCCCGGGTACCGACCAGGGCTCGACTACACTCACCCGGACCCGGGCGGGAGAAGGACCATGCCGGACGCACAGCCCACAACGCTTCCCGCAGCGCGCTCCCTGGAGCTCCTGAGCGTCGTCACTCCGATGTACAACGAGGAGGCGACGGCCGAGATCTTCTACGAGCGCGTCTGCACCGCGCTCGAAGGCGTTCCCTTCGAGCTGGTCGTCGTGGACGACGGCTCCGCCGACCGCACACCCCAGATCCTGGACCGCCTGGCCGCCAGCGACCCGCGCGTGCGGGTGGTCTACCTGTCGCGCAACTTCGGGCACCAGACAGCGCTCACCGCGGGCCTCGACCACGCGCGCGGAGATGCCGTGGCGATGATCGACGCCGACCTCCAGGATCCCCCCGAGGTGATCCTGGAGCTGCTGGAGCGCTGGAGCCACGGCGTCGACGTCGTCTACGCGGTGCGCTCCAGCCGCCAGGGCGAGACGCGGTTCAAGATCGTCACGGCGCGCTGGTTCTACCGGCTGATGTCCAAGCTCTCCGACGTCCCGTTGGCCCACGACTCCGGGGACTTCCGCCTGATGGACCGCCGGGCGCTGGACGCCCTGCTGGCCATGCGCGAGCGCAGCCGCTACCTGCGCGGGATGACGGTGTGGATCGGCTTCACCTCCGAGGCCGTCTCCTACGAACGCGACGCGCGTCACGCGGGGGAGACCAAGTACACGCTCAGCAAGATGCTGCGCTTCTCGCTGGACGCGATCGCCTCGTTCTCGCACCTCCCGCTCCAGGCGGCCACCATCCTGGGCTTCATCTTCTCCCTGGTCGCCTTCATGGCGATCCCGGTCGTGCTGCTGCTGAAGATCCTCGGCAGCTACCTGCCGGGCTTCAGCACGATCACCGTGGTGATCCTGCTGCTCGGCGGCATCCAGCTGATCGCCGTGGGCATCATCGGCGAGTACGTCGGCCGCATCTACGACGAGGTCAAGCGCCGGCCGCTGTACCTGGTCCGCGAGCGGCGCAACATCGCCGACCACGAAGCGCCCGACCCGGCAGCGCCCGAGCACGCCGAGACGTTCTGACCGCCCGATGAGGGTCGCGGTCATCGGAGCGGGCGTGGCCGGCCTCGTCGCCGCCTACCGCCTCGGCCGCGAGGGCCACGAGTGCGACGTGTACGAGCGCTGGCCCGGGCTGGGCGGGCAGGCGGCGACGATCGACGTCGGCGACGGCGTGCTGGTGGAGCGCTACTACCACCACCTGTTCATGAGCGACCGCCACATCGCGGCGCTGTGCGAGGAGATCGGGCTGCCCGACGAGCTGGAATGGCTCCCGTCGCAGGTGGCCATCTTCACCGGCGGGCGCAGCCATCCCTTCACGACGCCGCTGGACCTCCTGCGCTTCCGCCCGCTCTCCCCGTGGTCGCGAGTGCGGATGGGCCTGGCGGTGCTGCTGCTCCAGCGCCGCCATCCCGACGCCGGTCCGTTCGAGGACATGGCCGCGCGCGACTGGGTCATCCGCAACATGGGCCGCGAGGCCTACGACGTGGTGTGGGGGCCGTTGCTGCGGGCTAAGTTCGGCGAGCGCTGCGCGGATCGCGTCTCGATGGCGTGGCTGTGGAGCAAGCTGACCCTGCGGCGCCAGATCAAGGGCAAGCAGGCCCGCGAGGAGCTGCTGGGCTACCCGCGCGGCTCGTTCGAGACCATCTTCCGGCGCCTGGCGCAGCGCGTGGAGGAGCAGGGCGGGCGGGTGCTGATCGACCGTCCCGCGGCCCGGATCGCCCGCGAGGGCGAGGGCTTCGCGGTCACGCCCGGCGCCTCCGGGTCCTTCCGGGCCGGGCACGACCCGCGGCGCTGGGAGACGGCCGAGGGGGAGCCCGAGCGCTACGACGCGGTGCTGGCCACCGTCCCCTCGGACGTGTTCGAGCCGCTCCTGGACCCGGCGCTGGCCGCGCAGGTGGGGGAGGAGTACCTGGCCCGCGTGCGCGGGGCCGAGTACCACACCGCCCTGTGCGTCCTGATGGAGGTGGACCGCAAGATCACCGACTCCTACTGGACCAACGTCTGCGACGCCGAGGTGCCCTTCATCGGCGTGATCGAGCACACCAACTTCGTCGGCTCGCAGCGCTACGGCGGACGCCGCTTCCTCTACGTGGCCAACTACGTGGAGTCCGACAGCCCCCTGCTGGACCTCGACCTCGACGGCCTGCTGGACGCCTACGACGCCGGCCTGCGGCGGATCTCGCCCGCCTGGGACCGGGATGCGGTCAAGCGGGCCTGGCGCTTCGTGGAGCCGGCGGCCCAGCCGATCGTCACCGCCGGGTACGTGCGCCGCATGCCGCCCCTGCGCACGCCGGTCCCGGGCCTGGTCCTGGCCAACACGACGCAGGTCTATCCCGAGGACCGCGGGACGAACTACGCCGTGCGCCTGGGCGACGACGCCGCGGCGGCCCTGCTCGAACGAGCGGCCTCGACCAGCCGGCTGGCCGCCGAGAGCGCCTGACCGACGACCTGGTCCATGTTCAGGTACTGGTAGCGGGCCAGGCGCCCGACGAACGTGGCGTCGGGCAGCGCCTGCGCCAGCGCCTCGTAGCGCCGGTACAGGGCCCGGGTGTCGTCGCGGGGGATCGGGTAATAGGGGTCGCCCTCGGTGCGCGGGAACTCGACGGCCACCGTGGAGGTGTCGTGGCGCTCCTGGCCCGTGATCCGGCGGAACTCGGTCGTGCGGGTGTGGGGGACGTCCTCGCCGGGCTCGTTGATCTGGGGTCCCTCGAGCGCGTAGCCGCCGTCGGGCGTGGGCAGGTTGCGCAGCTCGAACTCCAGCGAGCGGTAGGGCAGCGCGCCGAACCGGTAGTCGAAGAACTTGTCGATCGGGCCCGTGTAGACCAGGTGGTCGTGCTCGACCTCATCCTTGACGTCGTCGTAGTCGGTCTGGAGGCGGACGTCGATCAGCGGGTGGTCGAGCATCCGCCGGAACATCGCGGTGTAGCCCTCCAGGGGGATGGCCTGGAAGTCGTCGGTGAAGTAGCGGTCGTCCTCGCCGGTGCGGATCGGGATGCGCGCGCAGACGGAGGAGTGCAGCTCGGACGGGTCGCGCTGCCACTGCTTGCGCGTGTAGCCGCGGAAGAACTTCTCGTACAGCTCGCGGCCCACCTTGGCCACCACCACGTCTTCGCTGGTGCGCACGTAGTCCACTGGCTCTGCGCGCGCCGCCAGGAAGGCCTCCACCTCGGCGTCGGTCTTCAGCTCCAGGCCGTAGAGCCGGTTGATCGTGGTGCGGTTGATCGGCATCGGCAGCAGCTGGTCGTCCACGCGGGCCAGCACGCGGTGCTCGTAGGGGTGCCAGTCCGTGAACCGCGAGAGGTAGTCCACGACCTTCTGCGAGTTGGTGTGGAACAGGTGCGGTCCGTAGCGGTGCACGCGCACTCCGTGCTCGTCGTAGTAGTCGAAGGCGTTGCCGGCGATGTGGTCGCGGCGGTCGATCACCAGGACGCGCCGGCCGAGCTCGCAGGCCAGGCGCTCGGCCAGGATCGAGCCGGCGTAGCCCGCGCCGACCACGAGGGTGTCGTAGCGGTCGCTCACCGCAGGCAAGCTACGCGATCGGGGACGCCGGTCCCGCCGGGGCGGCGACCCGCTGCAGGAGGGCGTCGGTCTCGCGGGCGGCGCGGTCCCAGGTCAGCGCGCCGGCGCGCGCCAGCCCCGGGGCCCGCATCCGGGCGCGCTGCGGCTCGTCCAGCGCGGCCCGGGCCACGGCGTCCGCGATGGCCTCCGGGTCGCCGGGGTCGACCAGCAGCGCCGCGTCCCCGCACGTCTCCGGGAGCGCTCCGCTGTCGGCCGCGACGACCGGGACCCCGGCCGCCATCGCCTCCAGGCACGGCAGCCCGAACCCCTCCTCGCGCGAGGTCAGCACGAACGCGCGGGCGCCCGCGAACAGGCCGGGGAGCAGCGCGTCGTCCACGTAGCCCAGGGCGCGCACCCCCGGGGCCGGCGCCTCGCCGCGCATGTAGGCGCGCTCGCCGCCCGCCGCCACGAGGTCGATGCCCTCATCGCGCAGGCGGCGCGCCGCGGCCGCCAGCGCGCCCTGGTTCTTGCGCCCGTAGCGGGTGGCCAGGGTGAGGACGTAGGGCCGCTCCTCCAGTCCCAGGGCGCGGCGCGCGGGCCCGGCGTCGGCCTCCGGGGCGAAGCGATCGTCCACGCCGCCGGCGATGACCGCGATCCGGTCCGGGTCCAGGCTCAGCGTCTCCGCGATCTGGCCGCGGGAGAACTCGGAGACCGTCACCACGGCCCGGGCCCGGCGCGCGGCGGCGGGCACGATCAGCCGCTGCCAGGCCACGTAGGCCCGCGAGTACCACTCGGGATGGCGCAGCGCGGCGACGTCGTGCAGCAGCACGACGTTGCGCGGCCAGGCCACCGGCGCCAGGTTGGCGGGCGAGTAGACCAGGGCCGCGCGGCGGCGCGCGGCCAGCGCGGGGAGGGCGGCCTGCTCCCACGCCTGCCCGGCCCGGTGGGCGAGGCCGTGCGGGGGGCGGGCGACCAGGTAGGCGTCCGGGCGCAGCGCGGGCAGCCGCGCCGTCATCTCGCGCGCCCAGCGCTCGACGCCGCCGATCTGCTCCCGGCCGGCTGCCCGTCCGTTGATGACTATGCGTAGCGTCACGGTGCCGTCGCGGGGCGCGAGCGCAGGTATCCCAGCGCCTCGCGCAGCAGCGCGCGCTCGAAGGCCCATGTGGCCAGCGCGGTGACCGCCACGTACAGCGCCAGCTCCCCGAGCGCGACGCCCAGGGACCGGTGGACGGGCTCCAGCGCCCGCACCAGCAGGACCGCGGCCGCCGCCGGGATCGTGGGGGCCAGGGCGCGGGCGATGTGGCGCGCCATGTCGAAGCCGTCGAACAGCCGGGTCAGGAACCACGTGCGCGCCGCCAGCATCGCCACCGCGACCGCGCCCATGCCGATGGCGAAGCCCTGCAGGCCGTCGGACGCCATCAGCGGGATCGCCACCGCGCAGAACACGCCCGCCGCCACCAGGCCGGCCACCGCGATCGGGCGGGTGTCGTCCCGGGCGCGGAAGTAGGCGTCCCAGTTGAACCCGATCTGGTTGAGCGCCGCCGCCAGGCCGAACACCTGGATCACGATCACCGCGGGCCGCCAGCGCTCGCCGATCCCGAAGGACACGAGGTCGGACGCGAACAGCGTCAGGCCCACCCCGAACGGCATGCCCCACATCAGGGCCAGGCGGTTGGACTTCACGAAGGACTCGAACAGCAGGTCGGTGCGGTCCTTGACCGCGCAGATCGCCGGGTACAGCGTTCCGGTGACGACGCTGTCCACGCGCTCGGCGAACTGCGACACGGTCGCGGCCAGCGCGATGGCGCCCACGCCTGCCAATCCCACGAGATGGCTGCCCGCCAGAACCGAGCCCTGGGCCACGACCAGGCTCCCGAGGCTGGCCACCAGCAGCGGCCACGAGAAGCGGACGTACTGGCGCGCGGTGCCCGCCTCGTAGTGCAGCCGCAGCCGGAAGGGCGACGCGATCACCGCGACCACGCCCCCGGCGAGCGCGCCCGCGACGACGCCCCACACCAGGCTCCAGTACCCGGTGCCCGCCGCGGCCAGGGCGATCGTGACCACGAAGCCCACGACCGGCTCGACGGACTGCAGCAGCCGCTGGCGCATGAAGTCCATCCGGCGGTAGTAGATCCAGAGCGGGACCTGCAGGACGGCGGCCGGGACCATCAGGCTGACCACCAAGCCCGGCACGATGATCTTCGGCTCGTCGTAGGCCAGCGCCAGGAGCGGGACGGCGGCCAGCATGACGACCAGGAACAGGCCCGAGTAGATCAGCTCCAGCGTGAACGCCTTCTGGAACGCGCGCTCCTGGTCGGCGTCGTCCTGCTGGATGTACTTGTCGCTGATCCCCACCTGCCGCAGCCATGCCAGGGTGCCCAGGCCGACGACGAGCAGGCCCCACACGCCGTAGTCGGCCCGCGTCAGGTAGCCCGCCACGACGAAGCCCTTGACCAGCCCGAGCAGGGAGACGCCGACCAGGAAGACCGCGTTGACGATCGTGCCGCGAGCGGTGCGGGCGCGCAGGCCCTCGACGGGCAGCTGTCCGGGCGGATCGGGCATGGACGGTCGCCCATGATGGCGGTCGGCCGCGAACGAGACCGTCCGACCGCGGCCCGCGCGGGGATAATCGGCCGCGCTCGTGGCCCCTACCCCGGACATCTCGGTCGTCGTCCCGTCCCACGACCGGCCGCTGCGGCTGCGCTGGCTGCTCAACGCGCTCGAGGAGCAGACGCTGGAGCCCGGCCGCTTCGAGGTGATCGTCGGGCACGACTCGGCGGGCGAGGAGACCGAGGCGCTGCTGCGCTCGCATCCGCTGGCCGCGAGGGGCGCGCTGCGCGGCGTGGCGCAGCCTCCGGGGTCCGCGCCTCCGGGCGCCAACCGCAACGCGGCCCTGGGGCTCGCCCGCGCGCCCGTGGTCGCCTTCACGGACGACGACTGCCGTCCGGAGCCGGACTGGCTGGAGCGCCTGCTGGACGGCTGCGAGCGGCATCCCGGCGCCGTGGTCCAGGGCGCGACGCGGCCCGACCCCGACGAGTGGGCCTACGCGCTGGCCCCGTTCGCGCTCTCCCAGGACATCGCGCCACCCACACCGTGGGCGGAGGCCTGCAACATCGCCTACCCGCGGGCGCTGCTCGAGCGCCTGGGGGGCTTCGACGGCGCGATGCTGACCGGCGAGGACGCCGACCTGGCCGGCCGGGCGCGGGCGGCGGGCGCCGAGGTCGTGGCCGCTCCGGACGCGGTGGTCAACCATGCCGTGCACACGCCCTCGCTGCCGGCGCGTGTGCGGGGCGCGGCCCGGTGGCGCTACATGGCGCTCCTGGTGCGCCGTCATCCGTCGCTGCGGCGCGCGCTGCCGCTGGGCCTGTTCTGGAAGCCGCGCCATCTCGCCCTCGGTCTGGCGCTGCTGGGGCTCGCGCTGCGCCGGCGGGCCGGTCCGGCCGCGCTGGCGCTGGCGTTGCCGTGGGCGCTGCAGGCACGTCCGCACTACGGGCGCACGCCCCGCGGCGTCGCGCGGGCGCTGGCCGAGCTGCCCGCCCAGGCCGCCATCGACCTGGCCGAGGTCGGCGCGCTGGCCTGGGGCAGCGCCGAGCACCGGTCGCCGCTGCTGTGAGCGGCCTGCGCGTCGCGCTGCTGTCGCCCTGCTACTGGCCCGAGGTGCGCCGGGGCGGCGAGCGCTTCGTCCATGATCTGGCCGTCGGGCTGCTGGCCCGCGGGCACCGGCCGCGGCTGATCGTGAGCCATCCCGGCCCGGCGTCGCGGACGGTGGAGGAGGGCGTGCCGGTCGTCCGCCTGCCCCGCCCGCCCGAGCGCCGCCTCGTACGGCGGCGGTTCGAGTCCCACCTGACCCATGTCCCGCTGGCCTACCGTGAGCTGGCCCGGGGGGACGACGACGTCGCGGTCGCGATCTACCCGACCGATGCCCTGGCCGCCGCCCGCTGGACCCGGTGGACCGGGCGCCCCTCGGTGCTGGCCTACCTGGGGATCCCCGACCGCCGGGCCCTCGTCGACCGCCGCGGCCGGGTGGAGATCCTGCGCCGGGTGACGCGCGACTGCACCGCGGTCACGGCCCTCAGCGCGGCCGCCGCGGACGCCTTCGAGCGCTGGCTGGGCGTCCGGGCGCGGGTGATCGCGCCGGGAGTGGACCTCGCGGCCTTCGCTCCCGGGCCGGGCAGGCGGGCGCCGGCGCCCACGATCTTCTGCGCGGCCGACGTGGGGGAGCCGCGCAAGCGGGTGGACCTGCTCATCGACGCGTTCGAGCGGGTGCGGACGGTCCGCCCCGACGCCCGCCTCGTCCTCTCCCGCCCCCGCGGCCCGGCCGCGGCCGCCCGGGCCGAGGCCGGCCGGCCCGGGGTCGAGGTCGCCGACCTCGACGCCACCGGCGCGCTGGCGGACGCCTACCGCTCGGCGTGGGTCACCGCGCTGCCGTCCTTCGGCGAGGGCTTCGGCCTCGTGCTGGTGGAGGCCCTGGCCTGCGGCACCCCCGTGGTGGGGACCGACGACGGCGCGATCCCCGAGATCGTCGACCGCCCCGAGATCGGCCGCCTGTTCGCGCGCGACGACCCGGAGGACCTCGCGCGCGCCCTGCTGGAGGCGTTCGACCTCTCTCAGGAGCCCGGGGTCGCGGACGCCTGCCGCGCGCGCGCCGAGGACTTCTCCCTGGACCGCTGCGTCGACACCTACGACGCGCTGCTGCGCGAGCTGGCCTGAGGGATACTCGACCCGATGCGAATCGCGATCGCCGCCGACGAGCGCACCGGCGTGGCCGACGCCGTGGTGCGCGAGCTGCGCGAGCGCGGTCACGAGCCGGTCGTGCACGGCGCTCTGGCGGACGGGGAGCGCGACGACTGGGCGTGGGCCAGCGAGGCCGCGGCCCGCGACGTGGCCGAGGGCCGGGCCGAGCAGGCGGTCGTGTGCTGCTGGACCGGGACCGGCGCGTCGATCGCCGCGAACAAGGTGGGCGGGATCCGCGCGGCGCTGTGCGTCGACGGGCCGACCGCCGCCGGGGCGCGGCGCTGGAACGACGCCAACGTGCTCGCGCTGTCGCTGCGCTCCACGTCGGAGGCCGAGCTGCACGAGATCCTGGACGCCTGGTTCTCCGCGGAGCCGAGCCCCGACGACGACGATCGCGCCAACGTCCACCACCTGGCGGACATCGAGAACGACTAGAGCACCAGCCGCCGCCAGCGCAGCGAGCCCTCGACCATCCCGCCCAGCACGGCCAGGTCGAACAGCGCGTTCTCGGCGCTGGAGCGAACGTCGCTCCAGCGCGCCCGCCGGGGAAGGCGGCGTGAGGCCCAGGGCGCGGCCAGGGCCAGGGCGCGTCGGTCCACCGCCGACAGCAGGACGCCCGCGGCCGCGGCGGCGGTGGCGGCGTTGCGTGGGCCCACGAAGAACCGATGCCACAGCAGCTCCTCGCGCAACTGCGGGTAGCGCCGGATCGCGGCGGCCGCGTGGCCGTACTTGCGCGCCCGCCGCAGGTGCCAGGCGAACCCGGGATAGGTGACGTCGTGGCGCACGAGCGCTCCCTGCGCGTACGCGGAGCGCCAGCCGTCCAGGACCATGCCCCAGCCGGCGGGTGTGTCCTCCCAAAGGTGCCCGACCTCCTCGTCGAAGCCGGGCGTCGCCAGCAGCCCGGCGCGCCGGAAGAACAGGTTGCAGGACTCGAAGCGGCCGGTGAACTCCGTTACCTCGATGGTCGCCTGCCACGGCTCGTAGGGGCCGGGGACCTCCGGCAGCGTGCGCCCCGTGACCACACCGACGGACGGGTCCTCGAACGGCCGCACGCCCTCGCGCAGCCAGCCCGGGTCGACCATGCAGTCGGAGTCCGTGTAGGCCACGACCTCGCCCCGGGCCAGCCGCGTGCCCACGTTGCGCACGCGCCCGACCGTCCCCTCGATGGTCTCGACGCGCACCGGCACGCCGGCGTCCGCCGCGCGCTCCCGGCATGCCTGCGCGGTCCCGTCGGAGGAGCCGTTGTCCAGCACCAGCACCTCGTAGGAGGGATGGTCGAGCGCCAGCAGCGCGTCCAGGCACCGCAGCATCCGGTCGCGCCGGTCCTTGACGGGCACGCACACCGTTGCCTGGGGACCCTCCATCGGCGCCGTAGGATGCCAGCCAGCCGATGCCGGAGACCAAGTCCACGAGTTCGCCGACGCCCCAGGACGCGCGGGCGCGGATCGCCGCCAACCCGCTCTGGTACCACACGCTCGAGCTGGCGCCGGGCGTGGTCACGCCGGGGTGGTTCGACCTGCGGCCCGTGGTGGACCGCCTGCCCTGGCCCGACGTCCGGGGCAAGCGCTGCCTGGACGTGGGGACCTACGACGGCTTTCTGGCCTTCGAGCTCGAGCGCCGCGGCGCGGCCGAGGTGGTCGCCACCGACATCGCCGACCACGCGAGCTGGGACTGGCCCGCCTCCGTGCGCGCCCGCGGACTGCAGGCGCTGGCGGCGATCGCCGGGCCGGAGAAGGGACTGGGCTTCCGGATCGCCGCCGACCTCCTGGACTCCAGGGTGCAGCGGGCCGAGGTCAACGCCTACGACCTGAGCCCGGAGCGGGTGGGGGAGTTCGACGTCGTCGTGTGCGGCAGCCTGCTGCTGCACCTGCGCGACCCGGTGGGCGCCCTGGAGGCCATGCGCTCCGTGTGCCGCGGGCAGTTCATGTCGCTGGAGGAGGTGCGCCTCGCGCCCAGCCTGCTGCATCCCAACCGCCCGCTGGCCGAGCTGGACGGCGCCAGCGACCTGTGCCAGTGGTGGGTGCCCAACACGGCCGGCCACCGGCGGATGCTGGAGGCGGCGGGCTTCGAGATCGCGCGCTCCACCCGGCCGTTCTGCGAGGCCTTCGGCCCCGGCTTCCCGCCGCGCCGCAGCCCTCGCGACCGGCTGCGCGACGCGGCGACGCGGGTGTTCGCCGGCGGCGTGGGCGTCCCGACGGCGGCCGTCCTGGCCACCCCCGCGGTGTGAGCGCCGATCGGCGCCCGGTCGCCGGTGGCCGCCCGGCCGGGGAGCGCGTACGCGAACTCGGCCGCCGCGCGATGGTGAGGGCCACCCGCGTCCTGTTCCGCGGCTACGTCGCCGCGCTGGACTATCCGCCCAGCGCCGACCCCCGCCCCCGGTGGGGCCACGGGCGCCCGGCGCATCCCCAGCTCGCGCGGCTGCTCGCCCGCCACGAGGACGCCTACCGCGACACCGTGCGGACGGTGCTGGAGTACGCCGACGACCTGGCCCGCATCCCGGCCGGCCCGGCGCCCGCGGGCGAGCCGCACTGGAACAGCCGCTGGCAGCCCAACCTGGACGCCGCGGTCCTGTACGCGCTGCTGCGCCGCCACGCGCCTGCCACCTACGTCGAGGTCGGCTCCGGCGTCTCCACCGCCTTCGCGGCGCGCGCGAAGCACGACGGCGGCCTGAGCACCCGGATCGTCTCCATCGACCCCGGGCCGCGGGCCCCGGTCGCCGCCGACGAGGCGGTCGCGCAGCCGCTGGAGCTGACCGACCTCTCGCGCTTCGAGGCCCTGCGGGCGAGCGACATGGTGTTCCTGGACGGGTCGCACCGGTCGTTCATGAACTCCGACGCGACCGTCTTCTTCCTCGACGTCCTGCCGCGCCTGGCACCCGGCGTGCTGGTCGGGATTCACGACGTCCTGCTGCCCGAGGACTACCCGCCCGACTGGCGCCACTGGCATTACAACGAGCAGTACCTCCTCGCGGCCTACCTACTCGCCGAGGCTCCGTGGCTCCAGCCCGTTTTCGCCGCGCGCTTCGCCGGCGCGCGGCCCGAGCTGGACCCCCTGTGGGAGCGCATCGGCGTCACAGAGCGCGGCGGCTTCGCCTTCTGGCTGACGATCAGGCCGCGCTGAAGCGCACGACCTCGCCGCCTTCCACCTCCACCGCGCGCCCGTCGGCGAGCAGCAGATCGACGTGGCCGAGCACCTCCGACAGCGTCAGGTAGGCCTGGGTCACGGCGACGTTGCCCCACAGGGCCTGGGCGATCTCGTACGCGGTGAGCGGGCGCTCCTCGATCAGCCCGTGGATCTTGTCGGCGCGACGGGCGTGCATGGCGAAACGCTGGTCGATCAGCGTCGCGTGGTCGTCGATCGGGTCCCCGTGGCCGGGGAGCACGAGCTTGGCCGGCATCTCCCGCGTCAGGCGCAGCGACTCCAGGTAGGTGACCAGCGCCTGGGGACGGCGATCGGGGTCGGGGTCGGCGCCCGGCGGGCGCGAGACCAGGGGGTTGGAGGAGATGTGCGCGATCAGGTGGTCGGCGGCCAGGAGGATCTCGCGCTCGGCGTCCCAGAACACGGTGTCGGTGGGGGAGTGGCCGGGGCGGTGCAGGACCTCCAGCCTGCGGTCGCGCAGTTCCAGGATCTCGCCGTCGTGCAGCTGCCGGGTCACGGTGGCGCTGGACCCCCAGGCGCGAAACGCGCGCGACACCGAGCGCAGGGCGTAGCGGACGTCCTGCGAGATCCCGTGGCGGGCCATCAGGCGCTCGGAGAACTCGTCGTCGCGCTCGGCGTCCTCCGCGTAGCGCTCCAGGTAGGGGGCCAGCAGGTCCAGCGCGGCCACGTCGGCGCCCGAGCGCCGGGCCAGCACGTCGAGCAGCCCGAGGTGGTCGATGTGCTGGTGGGTTACGACCAGCAGCTCCAGGTCCTCCACCCGGCGCCCATGCGCGGCCAGCGCGCGCTCCAGCTCGTCCAGCGCCTTGGCCGAATTGGGGCCGGAGTCGACCAGCGTCAGCGGGTCGTCCTCGATCAGGTACGTGTTGACCCGGCCCACCGCGAACGGCGTGGGGATCGCGAGCCGGTGGATCCCCTGCTCGGCGGCGCGGGCCCACAGCGCGCCCGCGTCCTCGCTCACGAGCGGATGACTCCCAGGACCTCGTCGCGCTTGCGCTCCATGTCCTCGCGCGACACCAGCGACTCCAGGTTGAGCCGCAGCAGCGGCTCGGTGTTCGACGGGCGCACGTTGAAGTGCCACTCGGGGTAGTCGACCGAGACTCCGTCCAGGTGGGTGATCTCCCCGTCGGAGTAGCGGTCCTCCAGGGCGCGCATCTTGCCCTGGGGATCCTCGACCTCGGTGTTGATCTCGCCGGAGATGAAGTACTTGGAGCGGTAGGGCTCCAGCAGCTGGGACATCGTCCGGCCCTGCACGGACAGCAGTTCCAGGATCAGCAGCGCGGGGATGGTCCCCGAGTCCGCGTTGTAGAAGTCGTGGAAGTAGTAGTGGCCCGAGACCTCGCCGCCGAACGCGCCGCCCTCGTCGCGCATCCGGGTCTTGAAGAAGGCGTGGCCGACGCGGTTGATCAGCGGCGTGCCGCCGGCGCGGCGCACCGTGTCCGGGACGGCGCGCGAGGCGCGCACGTCGTAGAGGATCGTCGCGCCCGGCTGCTTGCGCAGGATCGACTCCGCCAGCAGCGCGGTCAGGAAGTCGCCGGCTACGAACTCTCCGCCGTCGTCGATGAAGAAGCAGCGGTCGGCGTCGCCGTCCCAGGCGATGCCCAGGTCCGCGCCCTCGGAGACCACCTTCTCCATGATGAACCGGCGGTTCTCCTCCAGCAGCGGGTTGGGCTCGTGGTCGGGGAAGGTGCCGTCGGGCTCGAAGTAGGTCTTCACCAGGTCCATCCCCAGCTGCTCCAGCAGCGGGCCCACCATCGGCCCGGCCATCCCGTTGCCCCCGTCGACGACCACGCGCATCGGCTTCACCGCGGCGGGGTCGATGAACTTCAGGGCCGCTGCGCGGAACTCCTGGGCGATGTCGACCTTCTCGCACGAGCCGCCACCGGGCGCGTCGCCCAGGCCGGCCTCGAGCAGGCGGCGGATGTCCTGGATACCGCGGTCTCCGGAGAGCGCGATCGCCCCGCGCTCGACCAGCTTGGCCCCGGTGTAAGCGGCGGGGTTGTGCGACGCGGTGCACATCAGCCCGCCGTCGAGGTCGCGCGAGCCGACGAGGAAGTAGAGCATCTCGGTGCCCACCATCCCCACGTCCAGCACGTGGGCGCCCTCGGAGACGATGCCGTCGCGGTAGCGGCCGGCCATCTCCGGCGCCGACAGCCTCATGTCGCGGCCCAGGCCGATCCGCAGCTCGTCCACCGGCGTGCCGTTGAGGTCGGAGAGGACGCGGACGAAGGCCCGGCCGATGGCCTCGGCGGCGTCGCCGTCGAGGTCCTGCCCGTAGATCCCCCGGATGTCGTAGGCCTTGAAGACGCCGGCTGGAACGGTGACCCCCATCAGCCGGCCATCCTATGCCCGTGCAGCACCAGGTGGCGCACGGACCAGCCCTCGCGGGAGCGCATCCGGAAGCGCGCCCGCTCCTCCACGCGGTCGAACCCGGCGGTCCAGAGCATCCGCTTCCAGGTCCGGGCGCTGGGCTGCCAGAAGACGACGGCCGGGTCGCGGTCCGCGCGATAGCGGGAGACCGGGAACGGGACCAGGCCGGCCAGTCGGTCGTACTCCTCGGCGGAGACGAACAGGCCGCCGGGGTTGGTGAGGGCCGCGATCCGCTCCAGGGCGAGCAGCTGGTCGCGCAGGTGGATCAGGACGGAGCCGCAGACGACGAGGTCGAAGGTCCCCAGGTCCTCGGGCGTGGCGTGGTAGATGCTGCGGTTCACGCGCTCGACGCCGGAGCCGAGGATCTCCCTGGCCAGCCGGAAGCCCTCGCCGCGCGGCTCGGGGTTGGGGCTCTCGGGGCGCCGGCGCGGTGGCCAGTCCAGGTCGCCCTCGGCGTCGAGGTCCAGCGCCACGACCTCGGCGCCGCGGCGCTCCATCTCGAAGGCCCAGAACCCGTCCCAGGTGCCGACCTCCAGCGCCCGCATCCCGTCCATGCGCTCGGGCAGGCCGTAGCGCGGGACGTAGGGGCGCAGGTCGAACCACCCCTCGGTCACCAGGTCGGGCGCCAGCTCCAGCGTGTGGTACCAGCGACGCTCGCGGGCGCGCCGGAGCAGGTCCGGGGACGCCGTCCCGGCGGTCTCCATGGCCGGAGTCATAGCATCCGCCCGGATGCTCGCGGCCAGTCGCCGGCGGATCCTGGAGCGCCTGTCGGACGACGACCTCGTCCTGGACGTCGGAGGCTGGGCGCAGCCCTTCGAGCGGGCCGACTGGGTGCTCGACCTGCTCCCGTACGAGACGCGCGGGATCTACGGGTACGACCGCGAGACGGCGGTCGAGCGGTTCGGCGCGGACACGTGGGTGCAGCGCGACGTGTGCGACCGCGAGCCGTGGCCGTTCGAGGACGGGCGCTTCGACTTCGCGGTCTGCTCGCACACGCTGGAGGACCTGCGCGACCCGGTGTGGGTGTGCCAGGAGCTCCAGCGGGTGGCGCGGGCCGGGTACGTCGAGGTCCCCTCCCGGCTGGAGGAGCAGTCGCTGGGCGTCCATGGCCCGTGGGCGGGGTGGAGCCACCACCACTGGCTGTGCGACGTGGACGGCGACGCGATCCGGTTCGTGTTCAAGCCGCCGATGGTCCACGTGCGCGAGAGCGACCACTTCCCCCTCGGGTTCCACGAGACGCTGTCCGAGGAGCAGCGGGTGCAGCGCCTCTGGTGGGAGGGCTCGTTCGCGGCCCGCGAGGAGGTCTTCGTGGACGCGGGGCCCCTGGACGAGTACCTGGCCGGCTTCGTGGCCCGCCACCGGCCGGCCCCGGGGCGCCTGTCCCGGCTGCGCCGCCGCGCCTAGCGCCGCCGGGCCAGCACCAGCGTGAACTGCGTGCCCGGGTTGAGCACGCGCTCGAGGTCCAGCGCGGCGGCCTCGGCCGTCACGTGCAGGTCGTCGAGCTCCACGGCCGAGCCCAGCCAGGCCGCGTCGTCCTGACCCCCGGGACCGGAGCGCGAGAGCCGGCGGGCGATCGCTCCCGGGCGGCGCCGGTGGATCGCGGGATCCGTGGAGAGCTGGAACGCCGCCCACCCGCCCGGGCGCAGGACCCGTCCCATCTCGGCCACGTAGCCCAGCGTCACGCGTGGGTCGGGGATGTGCTGGAAGACGACGTGGGAGACCAGCGCGTCGGCGCCGGCCCCCTCGATCGGGGCCAGCGACTCGCCGTCGCCCTGCAGCCACTCCACGTTGTCCAGGTGCGAGTTGTGCTCTCGGGCCAGGGCGAGCATCTCGCCCGAGACGTCCAGAGCGCGCACCCGCGCTGCGCGTCCGGCCAGCGCGCGGGTCAGCCGGCCCACGCCGCAGCCGACGTCCACGACGGTGTCGCCGGGGGCGACGGCGACGCCGAGGTCGTCGAGGATCCGGTCCAGATCGCGCCGGCCGCCCGCCCAGAACGCGTCGAGGTCGGCCTCGCCGTAGGGCACGCGGTTGTCCACGAAGTACCAGGGGTCCTCGCGGGCGCGCTCGTCCCAGAAGCGCTGCATGTGCCCGGCGTCCGCCACCGGCGAACCGTAATACTTGACCGATGTCCGGCCATTCCAAGTGGGCCTCGATCAAGCACAAGAAGGCCGTTGTGGACGCGCGCCGCGGGCAGGCCTTCACCAAGCTGGCGCGGGCGATCACCGTGGCCGCCCGCGAGGGCGGAGGCGACCCGGAGTCCAACGCCACACTCGGCAACGCCGTCCAGAAGGCGCGGGACGCGTCGATGCCCAAGGACAACATCGAGCGGGCGATCGCCAAGGGCACGGGGGAGGGCGCCGACGCCGACGCCATCGAGTCGGTCCTCTACGAGGGCTATGGCCCCGGGGGCGTCGCGCTGCTGATCGAGGCGCTGACCGACAACCGCAACCGGACCAGCTCCGACGTGCGCCACGCGCTCACCAAGCACGGCGGCACGCTGGGCGAGCCGGGGTCGGTCGCCTACCTGTTCGAGAAGCGCGGCGTGATCGTGGTGGACGCGAGCCGCTACTCCGAGGACGACCTGATCGCCGCGATCGACGCCGGGGCCGAGGACGTGTCGGTGGACGACGATGTGTTTGAGGTCGTCGCCGCGCCGGGCGACCTGGCCGCCGTGCGCGCCGCGCTGGAGGCGGCCGGGGTGGAGATCCAGTCCGCGGAGCTGACCCAGCAGCCGAGCACCCGCGTGCCGGTGGAGGACGAGCAGGCGGCCACGCTCATCCGGCTGATCGAGGCGCTGGAGGAGAACGACGACGTGAACGCGGTGCACGCGAACTTCGACGTCTCCGCCGAGCTGCTCGAGCAGCTCGCGTCCTGACCCCGGGTGCCGGCCTTCCTCGCGCTTGGTCTGGCCGCGCTGCTGCTGGGCGGCGCGGCGGTGCGCATCGCGTCGCTCGCGAGCCCCGGCGGCCTGGAGCGGGCGGTCGCGGTCGCGGTCCTCGGCCTCGGCCTGGTGGTGGGGGAGACGCTGGCGCTGGGCCTGATCGGCTGGAGCGGCTCCCAGGGCGCCCTCCTGGGCGCCGCGGCGCTGACCTGGGTCGGCGCGCGGGCGGCGCTGCCGGCCCCGGACCGCGGCCTGGGGCGGGAGCTCGTGTGGGCGTGGGGGAGGCTCTCCCGCGCCGAACGCGTCGCCCTCGGCGCCGTGATCGGGGCCCTGGGCGCGCTGACCGCCTGGCTGGCGCGCCATCCCGCGTTCGGCATCGACGGGATCTACGACCACTCCGCCGAGGTGGCGAGCTGGGTCCACACCGGCCACGCCGGGTGGTTCGTGTCGATCAACGAGGCGCTGCCGTTCAGCAACTACCCGCTGACCAGCGAGGTCGCGCTGACCTGGGCGTGCGGGCTCTCGCGCAGCTTCGTCCCCGTGGCGCCGTGGATGACGGGCATGCTGGCGCTGCTGCTCGCCTCCGCCTGGCTGGGGGCGCGCGAGCTCGGTGCACCGTGCGGGGCGGCGGCGCTCGCGGCCGCGGTCCTGGCCTTCCTGCCCGTGACGGTTATGCAGCTCAACGGCCCGAACACCGACCTGCCCGCGCTGGCGCTGCTGCTGGCCTGCGGGGCGCTGTGCGCGGCGTCGCGGCGCCGGGCGCCGTTGCTGGCCGTGGCGCTGCTGGCCGGGGGCCTGGCGATCGGGATCAAGACGACGGTGGCGCCGCTGGTCGTGGTCGCGCTCGCCGCGGGCGCGGTCCACCACCGGGCGCGCCTGCGCGCCCTGGCCGGGCCCCTCGCCCTCGCGGGGGCGGCGGCGGTCGCGCTCGGCGGGGTCTGGTACCTGCGCAACCTCGTCGCCCACGGCTCGCCGCTGTGGCCGTTTTGGACCTTCTCGTGGGGCGACCCGGCGCCGCCCGTGTTCCAGTTCGGCCACACGCTGCTCGACGCCCCGCGCGCCACCCTGGAGGCCCGCTGGCCCGTCTACCGCGCCGACCTGGCGGGCGGCCTGGTGGTCCTGGCCGGCGGGCTGCTCGCTCCGCTGCTCGCGCCGCGCCGCGCCGTCGTTGCCGCGGCGGCCGCCACGGCGGCCTCGCTCCTGCTCTGGGCCCGGTCCCCGTTCACGGGCCTGCCCGGCGTCGCCGTCCTGGAGCAGACCGCGGCCAGCACCGACCGCTACCTGATGCCCGCGTGCGCGGCCGCGGCGCTGGCGCTGGCGCTGGCGGCGCGGGGCCCGGGGCTGCGAGCGCTGCTCGCGCGCGCGCTGCTCGCCGGGGGGCTGGGGTGGGAGCTGGTCCGCTTCGGCGAGCTGGCGTTTCCCGTGCGCCCGTCGCTGGGGACGCTGGCCCTGGGAGCCGGCGCGGGCGTCGTGGTCGCGCTGGCGCTGCGACCCGCGGTCCGCCTCGTCCCGGCGCCGGCGCGGCTGGCCGTCGCCGGCCTCGCGCTGGCCGCGGCCCTGGCGCCCGCCGCCGACGGGTGGCTGGCGCGCCACGCGCGCACCCGGCAGTTCGACGCCGCCGTGGCGCAGTGGTTCGCCGGCCGGCCGGGCTGGCAGGAGGAGCGTCGCCCGGTCGCGATGGAGCCGATCGTCGCCGGCCCGCTGTCCGGCGACCGGCTGCGCCATCCGGTCCAGCTGATCGCCTCGCGCGAGACGTGCGCTGAGGTGGCCGCGCGGCGCCGGCGCGGCTGGGTCGTCGTCTACGCGATCTCGCGCCTGTCGCCGGTCCCGCTGCGGGCGCCCGCGCTGCGCTGCCTGGCCGGCCAGGCGCCGGCCTACGCCGACGCGACCGTCCGCGTCTTCGCGCCTCTGGGCCCATGACAGACGGCCAGCAGGTCCAGCGCTCGCTCGGTGTCCTCCTCGCGCAGGAAGAAGTCGCTCTCCTCGATGGCCAGCGCGCGGGGGTCGGGGTTGCGCCGCGCCCGCGCCAGGAGCCGGTCGTACAGGAGCTGCCGCGCGCGGCGCGGGACCAGGCGGCGCAGGCGCAGCGGGTCGGCGCGCAGCAGGCGGTCCAGCCGCGCGCGCTCCTCGTCGAACAGCTCCATGTAGCGCGGCGAGCCGAACAGCCCGAGCACCTCGACCTCGTCGAACCACGGCGCGCACAGCGCCCGTAGCTGCGCCGGGTCGAGCTCCACGTGGTGGTAGGGGTCGATGATCTCGTCGGGGCGCCCGAACGTCAGCCGGTTGGGCGTGGCGAAGACCGCGACGCCGCCCGGCTCGAGCACCCGGACTACTTCGTCTAGGACGCGCTCGGGATCGGGCACGTGCTCGACCGAGTGCATGGAGACCACCGAGGCGAAGCTCGCGTCGGGGAAGGGCAGGGCGCGCATGTCGGCCGCGTGGGTCTCGCGCGGCTGGCCGGCCAGCGCGGCCGGCTCCAGGTCGACCCCGACCGTCTCGCGCGGGGCGAGGCGCTCGAAGGAGTGCCCGACGCCGCACCCCAGGTCCAGCACCCGCCCGGGGGGCAGCAGGGGCGCGGCGAGGGCGTAGGTCGCCACGTGGCGCAGCCACTGCGGCCGGAACCCGCCCTCGGCGGTGAAGGCGCGCTCGCCGGTCGGCCTCATGGCTGGAACTTGCGCGACGGGACCAGGCCCCGCCGGTGGAGCACCAGCCGGCCCGCGGCCCCGAGCGTCTTGATCCCGTACACCGTCGACGCGCCCAGGCCGATCGAGGACGCGTCGTCGAAGTAGCGAGTGCGCGCGGTCACCTCGGCGATCCGGAAGCCGAAGTGCGACGCCTGGAAGAGCACCTCGGAGTCGAAGGAGAAGTCCAGGGCGTTGCGCAGGAAGGGGATCGTCAGCAGCAGGCGGCGCGAATACGCGCGGTAGCCGGTGTGCAGCTCCGAGAGGTGGGTGCCCATCACGCGGTTCTCGATTCCGGTGAGGAAGCGGTTGGCCACGTACTTCCACGCCGGCATGCCGGCGCGGCGCCAGGCGCCGGGCTCGGCCAGGCGCGATCCCAGCACCAGGTCGGCCCGGTCGTGCAGGATCGGCGTGACCAGCTTCGGGATCAGCGTCGGCTCGTACTGGCCGTCGGGGTGGAGCATCACCACGGCGTCGGCCCCGCGCTGAAGCGCCTCCAGGTAGCACGTCTTCTGGTTGCCCCCGTAGCCGACGTTGTGTGGGTGCCAGATGGTGTGGAGCGGCAGCCGGCGCGCCACGTCCAGCGTGTCGTCGGAGGACTTGTCGTCGACCAGGATGATGTCGTCGACCCAGTTGCGCGGGATCGCGGCGTAGGTCTGCTCCAGCGTGCGCGCGGCGTTGCGCGCCGGCATCACGACGATGATCTTGCCCTCCGGGCGCTCCAGCTCCAGCATGGCCGTGCAGCCTACGGCCGTCGAGCCTCCGGGGCGCCCAGGCGCGCCGGTAAGCTGGCGCCTTCGTGGCGGTCGTCGGGCACCACATCCTGCTCGGCCTCCAGGTCGCGGCGCTGGGTGCCGCCGCCGTGCGCGTCGCGTCCCTGGCCGTCCCGCGCGGACCTCTGCGCGCGCTGGCCGCGGTGCCGCTCTTCGCGGGCGCGGCGGTGCTGGAGACGCTGCTGCTGGGCCTCGCGGGGCTGGGCGCGGACCCGTGGGCGACGCCGGCGGCGGCGCTGGCGAGCTGGGCGGCCGCCCGGGCCTTCCTCCCGCGCCCGCGGGTGTCCGTCGCCGCGGAGCTGGGGGAGTGGTGGCGCGAGGCTCCGCTGCGGGAGGTGGCGCTGGCCGGCGCGACGGCCGGGCTCGGCTGCGCCTTCGCTGCCTGGCTGGTGCGCTACCCGCTGCTGGGGCCCGACGGGATCTCCTACCACCTGCCCGAGGTGGTCCGCTGGGTGCGCGACGGGCATCCGGGCTCGCGCCACGCCATCGTCGCGCTGCTGCCGGTGGACAGCTACCCCGTCACCCACGAGGTCCTGATCTCCTGGCTGGTGGGCACGGCCCGCGGGCTGGCCGTCATCCAGCCGCTCCAGGTCGCGTTCGGCGCTCTGCTCGCCGGCTCGGTCACGACCGGGCTGCGCGAGCTGGGCGTGGGGCGGCTGGTGCGGCGGGCGGCCGCCGGCGCGCTGCTGGTGTGCACGCTGCTGCTGGACCAGTGGGCGGGCCCGCTCACCGACCTGCCGGCGCTGGCCTGGCTGGCCTGCACCGCCGCGCTGTGCGCCGGCGCGCTGCGGCGGCCGGCCCTGCTGGCGCCCGCGGCGCTGGCGGCCGGCCTGGCGGTCGGGACGAAGACCACCACCCTGCTGGCCGCGATCGCCCTGCTCGCCGCCACGGGGCTGGCCCGGCGCCGCGCGCTGCCGTGGCGCCCGCTCGGGCTCGCCCTCGCGGCCGCGGTCGGAGTGGGTGGCGTGTGGTACCTGCGCAACCTGGCCGACCACGGCTCGCCCTTCTGGCCGCTGGTGGCGGCGCCCTGGGGCGACCCCGTGCCACCGTTCCTCGCGCACTTCGACGTGCGCTTCGCCGCCGATCCGGTGAGCACGTTCGACGCGCGGCGCGACGAGTACGAGGCCCGCATGGCCGGGGCGGTGGCGCTGCTGGCGGGTGCGCTGCTGGCGCCCCTGCTGTCCGCGCGCCGAGCCGTCGTGGCCGCCTCGGTGGCCGCGGCGGGGCTGGTCGCGGTCTGGATGCTCTCGCCCTACACCGGGCTGCCCGGCCGGCAGGTGTTCGCGCTGCTGGGCTCCTCGACGTACCGCTACCTGCTCCCGGCGATCCTGGCCGCCACCGTCGCCGTGGCGCTGGCGGGGGCGCGGCCCGGGCGTGGGCGGATCGGGGCCCTGGCCGTATTCGCCGCCGCCATCGCCTGGAGCCTGCGCAACGACCTGCGGGCCGGCTTCCCCTACCTGCCGTCCGTCGGGTTCCTGGCCGGCGCCCTCGCGGCGGGCGCGCTGGCGGGCCTGGGCGCGGCCATTGCCCTGCGCGCCCGCCGCGGCTCGCTGCCCGATTCGCTGGCCGGGCCCCTCCTGAGGGCTCGAGGCGTGCGCTTCCCCGGCCTGATCCTGGCGCTGCGGCGCCTGCCGCGGCTCGGGCCCGCGCTGCCGGCCGGCGCCGGGCTGCTCGCCGCGGTCGCGCTGGGCCTGGCCTCCGACGGCTACGTCCGGCGCCACGCCGACACCGGCTTCGACGACGCGGCGCTGGTGCGCTGGTTCGCCGACCGGCCGGGCTTCACGCGGGGCGCGAGCCCCGTGTCCGGGTCGCCCGTGATCGACGGGCTGCTGACCGGCGACCGTCTGCGCCACCCGGTGGAGCTGGTCCGCGACGGCGAGCCCTGCGCGCGCACCCGGGAGCGCGCCCGCCGCGGCTGGGTGGTGGTGCGCTGGACGGGCGTGGCCGAATGGGACGCGGTGGCGCTGCGGGCCGATCGCTGCCTGCGCGGCGCCGGGCGCCCCGCCTTCGAGAGCTTCCCCTTCCGGGTCTACGGCTCGGCCGGCTGACCGCCGGGCAGCACCGGGACCGCGGGCGCGCTGACCGCCCCCGGCTGGTCGGGAGCCGGGGCCGGGGCCACCCGGCGCTTGAGCTTCAGGGCCGGGCGCTCGACGACGTAGTAGGAGACCGCGGCGATGACCAGGGTCAACGCCAGCCCGACGGCGAAGCGTCCGATCTGCCCGGGCGCGCGCTCGGGCAGCCAGCCCCAGGCGATGAGCCGCTCGTACACGAAGGGGTGCCAGAGGTAGACGCCGTAGGACACGAGGCCGACCCATAGCAGCCAGCGCCGGGCCAGCAGGCGCCGGACCCAGCCGCGCGCCGGGTCCCCGAAGACGGCGGGCAGCAGCAGGCCGACGGCGACGATCACGAACAGCCGCTGGCCCACGTAGTACTCGCGGTCGGTCAGCGCCCCCATCGTTCCCAGCTGGGCGCAGAGCACGAAGGCCACCAGGGCGACGAGCCACGGGATCCACGGCCGGCGCTCCACGATCCCGACCAGGCGCGGCGGCTCGGCCGCGCTCTGCCACCAGGCGCTCAGGACCGCCAGGGCCATCCCCGCCGCGAACGCGTCCAGGAAGTTGGGCAGCTGGAGGAACATCCACGCCTCCTGCGGGAGGTTGGGGTTGAACCGGTGGGTCACGACCGCCGCGAAGGCCAGGCCGGCGAGCGCGAGCAAGGCGAGCCCGGCCAGCTCGCGGCGCATGCGCGCGCGGGGGTCCGCGCCCCCCAGGCGCCGCTGGCTCAGCGCCCACAGCGGGAGCAGCGCGTAGAAGGCCACCTCGACGCACAGCGTCCACGCCTGCCCGAGGCCGTTGACGGCGTCCTTGGAGCTGTAGATCTGGGCGAACCCGTAGAAGCGCGGCACCCCGTCCCACGTGAACACATAGGACAGGCCGGCCACGACCGCAACGACGGTCAGCGCCACCCAGTAGGCCGGGACGATGCGCAGGAACCGCCGCCAGGCGTAGGCGCGGGTGCGCGGCGCGCGCTCCCCGGCCAGCCGCGCGGCCACGAAGGGGCGGTACAGCAGGAAGCCGGAGATCACGAAGAAGATCGTCACCCCGACGCCCAGCCGCGACGCGTAGCGGGTCAGCGGATTGTCCGGGTGGAAGACCAGGACCTGCTGGAACGCGCCATGCAGGGTCAGCACGCTGAGCGCCGCGATCGCGCGCAGAGAGTCGAGCAACGGATAGCGCGCAGCGCGAGCGTCCATCCGCGGGGAGGTTAGAGAGAGCGCGCCTAGGCCGTGGCGTGCGCGGCGCCGCCCTGGCGCAGCAGGTAGAGCTGGCCCACCAGGACCTCGACCACCTCGGCGTCGAACTGCGTGCCGGCGTGGCGAGAGAGCTCGGCCACCGCCTCGGCGTGGGACATGCTGTCTCGGTAGGGCCGGTCGGAGGTCATCGCGTGGTAGGCGTCGCAGGCCAGGATGATCCGCGAGCCGATGGGGATGGCATTCCCCGCGATCCCGTCCGGGTAGCCGGCGCCGTCCCAGCGCTCGTGCTCGTGGCGCACGATGCGCGCGACGCTGCCCAGCCCGGGGATCGCGCGCAGGATGCGCTCGCCGATCACCGTGTGCTCCTTCATGACCTTCCACTCGTCGGCGGTCAGCGGCCCGGGCTTGTTGAGGATGTCGTCGGAGATCGCCACCTTGCCGATGTCGTGCAACAGCGCGGCCGCCCGGATGCGGTCCACCTCCTCGTCGGAGATCCCCAGCCCGCGCGCGACGTCCTCGACCAGCTTCAGGACCTCCTCGGAGTGGTCGCCGGTGTAGCGGTCGCGCTCGCCCAGCGTCACCGCCAGGGCGGAGACGGCGTCGCGGCGGTCGTTCTCCTCGACCGTGACCTCCTCGTCCCCGGGGCCGGCGGTCACGCGGTGCCCGCCCAGCCGGCGCGAGCGGTCCAGCGCCACGTAGGCCGTGCCCAGGGCGGCGGCGGGGGACTCGGAACGGTCGTAGGCGGAGATCCCGGCGGACAGGCTGACGCTGTCGACGTGGTCGGTCCCGGCGGTCTCCAGCGCGTGCAGCATGCGCTCGCAGCAGATCTGGGCGCCCTCGAGGTCGGTCTCCGGCATGAGGACGACGAACTCGTCCCCGGCGCCGCGGCAGGTCACGTCGTGCACGCGCGTCTGCTCGACCAGCACCCGCGCCACCAGGCGCAGGATCTCGTCGCCGGCCGCGTGCCCGTGCCGCGCGCACGCGGCGCGGAAGTCGTCGATGTCCAGGACCGCGACCGTCAGCTCGCGGCCGTGGCGCCGGGCGCGGGCGGCCTCGATGTCGAGCTGGGTGCGCAGCTTCTCCAGCGTGGAGAGGCCGGTCACCCGGTCCGTCTCGGTCCGCGCGCGCATCTCCGACTCCAGCTCGTGGATCCGGCTGCGAGCGTCCGACAGCAGCTCCTCGAGCTGCACCTCTCGGTCGCGACGTCCAAGCATGCACGGGGGATATCGGCAGCAGACGAGGAAAACTTATGCCTGGGGCGCGGTATGCGAAGGCATCCGGAGGGCTGCGCAGAATGCCGCAGGAATGATCGTCCTCGGGATCGACCCCGGAACGGCGAGCACCGGGTACGGCGTCGTCGCGCGCCGGGGCGGGCGGCTCGTCGCCCTCGACGGCGGCGTGATCGCCACCGCGGCGGGCCTGGCGCTGGAGCTGCGCCTCGCGCAGATCCACACGCGCGTGTGCGAGCTGCTCGACGAGCACCGGCCCGATGCGCTGGCCGTGGAGCAGCTGTACTTCGGCGCCAACGTCACCACGGCGTTCGCGGTCGGCCACGCCCGCGGCGCGGTGATGCTGGCCGCGGGCGAGCGCGCCCTGCCCTGCCGGTCCTACACGCCGCAGCAGGTCAAGGGCGCGGTCTGCGGGTCGGGCCGCGCGGAGAAGTCCCAGGTCCAGCGGATGGTGGGCGTGCTGCTGTCCCTGCCCGAGCCGCCGCGTCCCGACCACGCCGCCGACGCGCTCGCCGTCGCCATCTGCGACCACAACCACGCGCCCGTGCTGGCGGCGCTCGCATGATCGCGCTCGTTCGCGGCGACGTCGCGGTGCGCCGTCCCGACCACGTGGTCGTGGACTGCGGGGGCGTGGGCTACCGCCTCGCGGTGTCCTCCGAGACCCTCAAGCACGTCCCCGCCGCCGGCAAGCCGGTGGCCCTGCACGCGCACATGGTGGTCCGCGACGACCAGCTGGCGCTGTACGGGTTCCACGCCGAGGAGGAGCGCGACCTGTTCCTGATGCTCCTCGGCGTGCAGGCGGTGGGCCCGAAGGTGGCGCTGGCGGTCCTCTCCGGCGGGCCGCCGCGCGAGCTGCTCGGCGCGCTGGCCGCGGGCGACGCCGCGCGCTTCCAGGCCGTGCCGGGCATCGGCAAGCGCACGGCGGAGCGCATCATCGTGGAGCTGCGCGAGAAGGTGGTCGACGCGCCCGCCGCCGAGATCTCGATCAGCCGCACCGACGACCCGCGCCTGCTGGCCCGCGACGGCCTGGTCGGGCTCGGCTACTCCCTCCAGGAGGCCCAGGAGCTGCTCGACGACGCGCCCGCGGACCTGTCCACCGAGGACCTGATCGCCCACGCCCTGAAGGCGGCGCGCCCGTGAAGGACGAGGCGACACCGCTGGGGCCCGCGCGCATCCAGACCCCCGGCCCGCTGCCGGAGGACGACACCGAGCGCTCGCTGCGTCCCCAGCGACTGGACGAGTTCGTCGGCCAGGAGGCGGTGAAGTCCCAGCTCGCGGTCTCCCTGGAGGCCGCGGCCGCCCGTGGCGAGGCCCTGGACCACGTCCTGCTCGCCGGCCCGCCCGGCCTGGGGAAGACGTCGCTGGCCCAGATCGTGGCCGCGGAGCTCGAGGTGCCCTTCGTGCAGACCGCCGGCCCGGCGCTGGAGCGCAAGGGCGACGTGGCCGCCTTCCTGACCGCGCTGGAGCCCCGCAGCGTGTTCTTCGTGGACGAGGTCCACCGGCTCCCGCGCGCGCTGGAGGAGACCTTCTACCCGGCCATGGAGGACCGCCGGCTGCCGATCACCGTGGGCCAGGGCGCGGGCGCTCGCGTGGTCACGCTGGAGCTGCCGCCCTTCACCCTGGTCGGCGCCACCACGCGCGCCGGGCTGCTGACCACGCCGCTGCGCGACCGCTTCGGGATCCAGCACCGCCTCGAGCACTACGGCCCTGACGACCTGGCCCAGATCGTCCACCGCTCGGCGGCGATCCTGGGCGCGCAGGTCGACGACCACGGGGCGCGCGCCATCGCCCAGCGCTCGCGGGGCACGCCGCGCGTGGCCAACCGCCTGCTCAAGCGCGTGCGCGACTACGCGGAGGTGCGCGCCGGCGGGCGCATCGACGCCGAGATCGCGGACGCGGCGCTGGACCTGCTCGAGGTCGACTTCGCGGGCCTGGACCGCCTGGACCGCGAGATCCTGCGCGCGATCTGCGAGAAGTTCGGCGGAGGCCCCGTCGGCCTGTCCACGCTCGCCGTCGCCGTGGGCGAGGAGGCGGACACGATCGAGGACGTCTACGAGCCCTACCTGCTGCAGAGCGGCCTGCTCCAGCGCACGCCCCGCGGCCGGGCGGCGACGGCCCGGGCCTGGGAGCACCTCGGGCTCCAGCCGCCGCGCGACGCGGCGCTGTTCTGATCCGGAAGCCGGTGCAGCCGCATGGCTATCCTGCCCTGCTCGATGGCCCATCTCTTCATCTGCCCCAACTGTGGCAACCGCTCGACCGCCAGCGACCGCACCGCCGGCTTCCGCGCCCAGGCCAAGGCCTGCACGAAGTGCGGCTTCGGATTCCTGTTCGAGCTGCTGGACGACTACTACCCGGCGCCCAACGCCGCGTTCTTCGTGTGCGACCGCCAGGGCCGCCTGATCGGCCTGGGCCGCGGCTCCACCGAGCTCACCGGGCTGACCGAGGAGCGCGTGATCGGGCGACCGGTCAACGACGTGCTGGGCCTGCGCTTCGAGAGCGGCGACGACCATGTCGCCACCGCGCTGGAGTGGGGGGTGCGCGTGCTGGACAAGCCGGTGGAGGTCAACGCCGAGGGCGATCTGCCCGCCAAGGCCGTGGCCGACCTCTTCCCGGCCTACGACGACGACGGCGGGCTGCTGGTCGTCCTCACCCCCAAGGGCTAGCCCCGCCGCCCCCGGATACCCTTACACGCGCATGTCCCCCCGCCGCCGCAACCTGTTCGTCCTGCTCCTGGTGGCGGGGCTCCTGATCGCCTCCGGTCTGGTCGTCGCGACCAAGCCGACGCGCCTGGGCCTGGACCTCAAGGGCGGGGTCGAGCTGGTCTACCAGGCCAAGCCCACCCCCGCCCAGCCGCAGGTCACGCCCGAGGCGATCGACCGCGCGATCGAGATCATGCGCGAGCGCGTCGACTCCCTGGGCGTCTCGGAGCCGCAGATCCAGCGCTCGGGCTCCGATCAGATCTCGGTCGGGCTGCCGGCGGTCAAGAACGCCGAGCGCGCGCAGCAGCAGGTCGGCCGCGTGGCCCAGCTGTACTTCTACGACTGGGAGACCAACGTCCTGGGGCCCGACCTCAAGGCGGACCCGTCCAACGCGTCGGTGACCGGCGGCCAGTCCGCCGGCCAGGTCGGCGGGCTGTCGCTCTACGACGCGGTCAAGCGCGCCGCCAAGCGCCCGCCGGTCAAGCACGCCAACCGGACCGCCAACGACCAGTACTACCTGTTCGGCCCGGCCCCCCGGCACAAGCTGATCGCCGGCCCGACCGAGACCGAGCGCGACCTGTTCTCCGAGCTGCCCGGCCGCCGGGCGCCGCGCGGGTCGGAGGTCGTGAAGATCAACACGGGCACGATCGTCGTCAAGGCCGAGAAGCGGGCCAACGCCGGCAAGGGGATCCCGGACACCTACTACGTCCTCAACGACAACCCGGCGCTCAGCGGCCGCGACATCACGGACCCCAAGCAGACCTTCAACAACGGCGCCGCGGGGTCGGGCGCGCCGGTCGTCACCTTCTCCTTCACCGACAAGGGCCGCAAGGCGTGGGCCAACGTCACGCGCGAGATCGCCCAGCGCGGCCTCTCCCTCCAGATCCCCGGCCAGCCGGCGCAGGCGTCCTTCCAGCACTTCGCCGCCGTGCTCGACGGCCAGCTGATCACGGTCCCGTTCATCTCGTTCACCGACAACCCGGACGGGATCGACGGGCGCCAGGGCTCGCAGATCGAGGGCGGCTTCACGATCACGAGCGCGCAGGACCTGGCCAAGCTGCTGAAGATCGGCGCCCTCCCGCTGAAGCTGGAGCTGATCTCCCAGTCCCAGGTCTCGGCCAGCCTGGGCCGCGAGGCGCTCAACCAGGGCCTGCTGGCCGGCGGCGTGGGCCTCGCCCTGGTCGTGCTCTTCCTGCTGGCCTTCTACCGGCTGGTCGGCCTGGTGGCGGTGGCGGCCCTGGGCGTCTACGCCGCCTACTTCTTCGCGCTGATCAAGCTGATCCCGGTCACGATGACCCTGCCGGGCATCGCGGGCCTGATCCTGACCATCGGAGTGGCCGCGGACGCGAACATCGTCATCTTCGAACGCGTCAAGGAGGAGATACGCGCGGGCGCGTCGATGTCCAAGGCGATCTCCGCGGGCTACAAGAAGGGCCTCACCGCGATCGTCGACGCCAACGTGGTGACGCTGATGACGGCGTTCATCCTGTTCATCCTCGCCACGGCGGGGGTCAAGGGGTTCGCCTTCACGCTGGGCATCGGAACCATCGTCTCGCTGTTCACGGCGGTGATGGCGACGCAGGCCATCCTCGTGACCCTGGGCCGCTCGCGCCTGCTGACGAAGCCGGGGGCGATGGGGGTCGGAGAGCAGAAGCACAAGTTCCGCTTCGACTTCATGGGCCGGTCCAAGTGGTTCTTCTCCATGTCGGGCGTGATCCTGGTGATCGGCGCGCTGTCCATCGGCGCCAACGGCCTGCCCTTCGGGATCGACTTCGAATCGGGCACCCGGATCTCGACCGCGCTGCAGAAGCCGGCCACCGAGAGCGACGTGCGCGCCGTCCTGGCCTCGGTGGGCGCCGCCGACGCCAAGATCCAGAAGGTCAACAACCCCAAGCTGGGCAAGAACGTCTTCCAGGTCTCGACGTCCAACCTGCGCCCGGACGAGGTCCAGAAGGTGCGCCGCGCGCTGGACACCAAGTACGGCGTCGGCGACACCTTCTCCAGCCAGTCGATCGGGCCCACGTTCGGCCAGACCGTCGCCAACTCGGCGATCATCGCCGTGATCGCCTCGCTGCTGGTGATCTCGATCTACGTGGCGCTGCGCTTCGAGTGGAAGTACGCCGTGCCCGTGCTGATCGCGCTGGCGCACGACCTCCTGATCACCGCGGGCGTGTACTCGCTCGCCGGAAGGGAGGTGACGAGCGCGACGGTGGCCGCGCTGCTGACCATCCTGGGCTACTCGCTCTACGACGGCATCATCGTGTTCGACCGCGTGCGCGAGAACGTGCCGCGCATGCCGCGGGCCGCCTTCTCCCAGATCGTCAACCGCTCGATGTCCGAGGTGCTGCTGAGATCGCTGATCACCGGCGCCAGCGCCCTGGTGCTCGTGATCTCGCTGCTGATCTTCGGCGGCGAGACGCTGCGCGACTTCGCCTTCGCGCTGATGGTGGGAATCCTGTCCGGCGCCTACTCCTCGATCTTCATCGCCGCGCCCGTGCTGACCCACTGGAAGGAGCGCGAGCGCGTGTACGAGCAGCGCGCGGACCGGATCCGGCGCGAGAACAACGGGGTCATCCCCGCCTACGCCGTGGCGACCGTGGCCGGCGCGCCCGTCGAGGGCGACGCCCCGGTGGCCGAGACCAGCCGCCGCCAGCGGCGCCGGGCGCTGGCCGCCGACCAGCCCGACGAGGTATCCCCGGACGAGTTCGAGGAGATGGTGGCCGACCTGGGGCTGGAGGGCGACGGGGCTCCCGCGCAGCCCGAGGCGGAGGCCAAGCCCGAGCCCGCCCCCGCCGCCGAGCCCGCCTCGGTGTCGCGCACCTCCTCCACCGGCGGCGCCCGGCCCAAGAAGGACAAGCCCAAGCGCCCCCGCAACAAGCGCCACGGGAGGAATCGCTGATGGCACCCAGCGACCGGAGGGACGACTGATGGGCATGCTCGGCTGGGCCATGATGGGCATCGCCATCTGGCACTTCACGATCTTCCTGCCCGACCGCTTCTGGGGCGGGATCGTCGGGGCGTTCGTCGGAGCGCTCATCGGCGCCGTGCTCATCGGCCTCGCGGTCAGCGGCTTCACGGTGCCCGGCCGCCACGACACCGACGTGCTCACCGTCCTCTACGCCATCCCCGGCGCCCTGCTCGGCATCGCCGCCGTGTACTTCGAGGGCGTCCGGCGCGAGCGCTCCGCGCGCTAGGCCCCCCGCCCTGCGGCTAGGCGGGCTGCAGGATCGCGTCCAGGCCCTCCACGAGGGCTTCGTCGCCCTCGGGCAGGGTGACGACCAGCCGCCCGTCGCGCTCGAGGAGCCAGCGGGGGTTCAGCATCGTCAGGCCGACGATCGTCTGCGTGCCGGGCTCGAAGCGCAGCAAGTGGCCTTCTGGCGTCTCCTCGCCCTCGTCCGCCTTCGGCGGCCCAATGCTGAGGTAGAGGACGTCGTTCTCCTGGTCGTAGTCGATGTCGTCGAACACGAACGATCTGAGCTGCACGGTCACGGTGCCCATCCCTCTGGATCCTTGCCAACTCCGTACGCAGTGATGATCCGCGCCGGCGACTGCTCGAAGCTTACGACCACCAGCAGCCAGCCGCTCGGACCGGCGCCGCGACGGTAGTACCTCCACCGGGTCGGTCGGCGGTCGGGCCATCGGTGGTCCGGCGTCCTGACCGTCTCAAGCACGTCGTCGAGGTGTATGGCCATGGCACGGTGCTTGAGCAGGATCTTGTCGTGCCAGATCCGGGCGAGAAGGACAACCTCTCGGCCACTTGGGTCTCGGACCCAAGCGAGTAACTCGTCGGGCGGCTTCATCGCTCGGTAGAGGGCTTGGCCTGCGACGTTTCGCCGGGGCGGTTCCGTCGGGCGCGCGGCCTACGGTGCTGACGTGCCCCCGCTTCGTCCCGACGCTCGCCTGGACATACCGCCCGCGCCCGTGGGGCGGGTGCTGGCGCTGTGCGAGGAGCTCGGCGTGTCCGACGCCGTCGCGCAGGTCCTGGTGCGCCGGGGGATGGGGGACCCGGCGACGGCCGCCGCCTTCCTGGCGGCCGAGGAGGAGCACTCGCCGGACGCGTTCGAGGGCATCGGCGACGCCGTCGCGCTGATCCTCGGTCACGTCGAGCGCGGCTCGCGCATCGTCGTGCACGGCGACTACGACGTGGATGGGGTGTGCTCCACCGCGACGCTGGTCCGCTCGCTGCGGCGGCTCGGGGCCGACCCGGCCTGGTTCCTGCCCAGTCGTCTGGAGGACGGCTACGGCCTGTCCCCGCGGACGGTGCAGCGCCTGGCGGCCGAGGGCGCCGGCCTGCTCATCACCGTGGATTGCGCGATCACCGCGGTCGAGGAGGTCGCCGCCGCCCGCGCCGCGGGCATCGACGTCGTGGTCACCGACCACCACCGGCCCCGCGCGGACGGAGCGCTGCCCGACGCGCCGATCGTGCATCCCGTCGTTTCCAACTACCCCTGCGCGGACCTGTGCGCCGCCGCCGTGGCGTGGAAGCTGGCCCAGGCCCTGGAGGCCGCCGCCGGGATCGCGGGAGCCGGGCCAGGCCAGGCCGCCACCGCTCGACCTCTCGGCGCGGGCTCCGCCGCCGACGACCTCGACCTGGTGGCCCTGGCCACGGTCGCCGACTGCGTCCCGCTGCTGGGCGAGAACCGGTCCCTCGTGCGCCGCGGCCTGCGCGCGCTGGCCGCCACCGACAAGCCCGGGCTGCGCGCGCTGATGCACGTGGCCCAGGTCGAGCCGGGCGCGATGGACGCCCACGCCGTCGGCTTCCGCCTGTCACCGCGCATCAACGCCGCCGGGCGCCTGCACCGCGCCGACGCGGGCCTGGAGCTCGTCCTCACCGAGGACGAGGACCGCGCCGAGGCGGTGGCCCGCGAGCTGGACGCCGCCAACCACGAGCGCCGCGACGTGGAGACTCGGATCCTGTTCGAGGCCGAGCGGCTGGTCTCCGAGGCCGGAGAGCGCCCCGCCTACGTCCTGGCCGGCGAGGGCTGGCATCCCGGTGTGATCGGGATCGTGGCCTCGCGGATCGCCGAGCGCCGCCACCGCCCCACGGTGCTGATCGCGCTGGACGGCGACCGGGGAACGGGCTCGGGGCGCTCGATCCCCGGCTTCGACCTGCTGGCCGGGCTCAATGCCGCGTCCGATCACCTCCTGCGCCACGGCGGGCACCGCGCGGCCGCCGGGCTGGAGGTCGCCCGCGACGAGCTGGACGCCTTCCGTGCCGCCTTCGAGGCCCACGCGGCGGCCACGCTGACCCCGGAGGACCTGGTGCCCGTGGAGCGCGTGGACGCGGTGGTCCCCGGCGACGCGCTGCACCTCGACCTGGCCGAGGAGCTGGCGCGCCTGGGCCCGTTCGGGATGGGCAACCCCGAGCCGGCGCTCCTGCTGCCCGCCGCCCAGCTGGCCGACCCGGTCGCCATGGGGGAGGGCAAGCACGTGCGCTTCACCGTCCACGGCGGCGGGCACCGCGCGCGGGCCGTGGCCTTCGGGTCCCCGCGGCTGCCGGTCGATCCCGACACGCCCTCGGACGCCACGTTCACCCTGGAGCGCAACCGGTGGAACGGCGCCGTCGAGGCCCGGCTCGTGCTGCGCAGCGCCCGGCCGTCCAGCCCACCGCCGATCGAGGTCCGGGGCGAGCCGGCGACATGGATGGACGGCGTCCTCGCCCAGCTCGACGCTCCGCTCGCCGCAGCCGTCCCGCCCGGCGCGGCGGCTGCGCGGACGGTCGTCGATCGGCGCGGACACGGTCTGGCGGGCACGATCGCGTCCGTCGTGGCGAGCGGCGAGCCGGTTCTGGTCGTCTGTTATGACACCGAGCGGCGCAGTCGTGGGCTCGACGGGCGGCTCGGGGGCTTCGCCCTCTGCTCGTGGGACGGGCTCGAGCGCGATCCGGCGCTCGCGGACGGGTTCGAGCACGTGCTCGCCCTCGATCCACCGGTCCTCGGCGCGCACAAGGCTCTGCTGCAGCGCGGGCGGGGGCATGCCCACCTGGCCTGGGGCGACCCTGAGCTACGCTTTGCACAGCAGATCACCGAGTTGGAGTACGGCCTCCGTGCCCCGCTCGCCGCGCTGTACCGGGCCCTGCGGGACGCGGGCGGCGCGGAGGGAGAGGAGCTCGAGGGGCAGCTCCGCGGGGACACCCAGCGGCCCCGGTCCCACGCACAGGCCGGCCGCCTGCTGCGGGTCCTCCAGGAGCTTCGCCTCGTCAGCCTCGACCGGGATCGGCTCGCCGTGACGGTGCCGGACGCGCAGCGGACCGCGCTGGAGCGGTCCGAGGCCTTCCGGGCCTACGAGCAGCGACGAGAAGAAGCCGGCAGATTCCTGGAAAGAGCAACAGCCCGAGCAGCGTGAAACCCGGAGACTCCGCGTCCGGCGACGGGCGCGCGGACGGGAAGGCCAAGACGACCCGGGCCCGCAAGACCGGCAAGAGCGCCGCCGCCAAGGCCAAGCCCAAGGCGCCGGCCAAGCGCGCCCGCGGCAACGGCGCCGCCCCGGCGCGCCGCACGAGCGGCAACGGCGCGGCCAAGAAGCCCGTCGTCGCGACCCACGATCCCGCGGACGACACCGCCGCGGCGGTCGCGGCGGACAAGGGCGGCGCGGGCGTGGTCAGCGCCCGCACGCCGGTGGGGACCATCGAGGCGCCGCCCTCGGCGCCCGCGCGCGCCGAAAGCCACGCGAAGCTCAGCCCGGCCGAGGCCGGCCTCCTGGAGGACCTGTTCGCGATCGTCGAGGAGCACGCGGCCGACTCCGCCGCCGCCGTGGACCGCGCCCAGGTGGAGCAGGCCTTCATGTTCGCCTGCGAGCACCACGCCGACCAGCGGCGCAAGTCGGGCGAGGACTTCATCGTCCATCCCGTCGGGGTGGCGAAGATCTGCGCGGGCATGCGCCTGGACACCGAAACGCTGTGCGCCGCCCTGCTGCACGACACCGTGGAGGACACCAGCGCCAGCCTCGACGAGGTACGCGAGGGCTTCGGCGAGGAGGTGGCGAGCCTGGTCGACGGCGTGACCAAGCTGACCGGGATCACCTTCCAGTCGCGCGACGAGGCGCAGGCCGAGAACTACCGCAAGATGATGGTCGCGATGGCCTCGGATCTCCGGGTCATCCTCATCAAGCTCGCCGACCGCCTCCACAACATGCGCACGATCGACGCGCTGCCCAAGCAGAAGCAGATCGAGAAGGCCAAGGAGACGCTCGACATCTACGCGCCGATCGCGCACCGGCTCGGCATCCACGCGATCAAGTGGGAGCTCGAGGACCTCGCGTTCGCGACGCTGCACCCGCGCAAGTACCAGGAGATCAAGGCGCTCGTGGCCCAGCAGCGTGAGGAGCGCGAGCGCTACATCGAGAAAGCCGGGGCCTACCTGGTCAAGGAGCTCGAGGCGCTCGGCATCAACGCCGAGATCTCGGGCCGCGCCAAGCACTTCTTCTCGATCTACTCGAAGATGACCAAGAAGGGCCGCGAATTCAACGAGATCTACGACCTCACCGCCCTGCGGGTCATCGTCGACTCCGTGAAGGACTGCTACGGCGCGGTCGGCGTCATCCACTCGCTGTGGAAGCCGCTGCCGGGGCGCTTCAAGGACTTCGTGGCGATGCCCAAGTTCAACATGTACCAGTCGCTGCACACGACGGTGATCGGGCCCGAGGGGCTGCCGCTCGAGATCCAGATCCGCACGCGCGAGATGCACGACATGG
>JAWVFR010000138.1:0-20362 GCA_033855845.1 Solirubrobacteraceae bacterium | reverse complement strand
TCCAGGAGCGCCTCGCCAAGCTGTCGGGCGGCGTCGCCGTGGTCAAGGTCGGCGCGGCCACCGAGACCGAGATGAAGGAGAAGAAGCACCGCGTCGAGGACGCGCTGCAGGCCACCCGGGCCGCCCTTGAGGAGGGCATCGTGCCCGGCGGCGGAGTCGCGCTGCTGACCGCCGCCAAGGCGGTCAAGGTCGACGCCATCGAGATCGACGACGAGCGCACCGGCGCTCGGATCGTGGTCCGCTCCCTGGAGGAGCCGCTGCGTCAGATCGCGAACAACTCGGGCCTCGAGGGCTCGGTCGTGGTCAACGACGTGCGCAAGGCCAAGGCCGGCCACGGCCTCAACGCGGCCACCGGCGAGATCGTCGACCTGGTCGCGGCCGGGGTCATCGACCCCGCCATGGTCACGCGCTCGGCGCTCCAGAACGCCGCGTCCATCGCCAAGAACATCCTCACGACCGAGGCGATCGTCGCCGAGGTGCCGGAGAAGGATGGCGGCGGCGGTGGCGGCATGGGCGGTGGCATGCCCGACATGGGCGGCATGATGTAGGCAAGCGGCGTCTCCGGCCCCTGCCGGCGTCCTCGGCCGCTCGCGTGCGAAGCACGCCACGCGGCCTGCGTCCTTGGCAGGTGTCCGGAGCCATCCGCTTTCCGCGCGGGGCCCGGCAAACGCCGGGCCCCTTGCGTTTAAGACCGAGCGCAAGGCGGAGACCCCTTCGGGCGTCCTAGTGTCCAGGGACATGGAACGAGATCCGGACCAGCCGAGCCTGACCGACCGCGAGCGCGCCGAGCTCGCGGCGCTGGCCGACGGCACGCTGAGCCCGCGCCGCCAGGCGGAGGTCCAGGCGCGCGTGGACGCCTCGCGGGCCCTGCGGGGGGCGGTCGACGAGCAGCGCCGGGCCCGCGCCGCCATCCGCGGCGCCGCCGAGCCGGCCCCCGCCGCGCTGCGCACGTCCGTGCAGGCTCTGGGCCGCGACCTCGGCCCCCGCGGCCGGCGCCGGGGCCTGGCGCTGGCCGGCGCCCTCGCCGGCGCGGTGACGGCGGTCGCGCTCGTCCTCGCCCTCGTGCTGCCCGGCGACCTCCCGGGCGGGCCGACCATCGTCCAGGCCGCCGGGCTGAGCCGCCTTCCCCCCACCGCCCCGGCGCCGAAGCCGGACCCGTCCAACCCGCGCGTGCTGGAAGCCCGGGTGGGCCGGGTCGCCTTTCCCAACTGGGCGCCCTATGGCTGGCGGACCGTCGGCACGCGTACCGACACCCTGGCCGGCCGCAAGGTCGTCACCGTGTTCTACGCGCGCGGACGGCAGGTCGTCGGCTACCAGGTCGTCGACGGCCGGCCGCTCCCGGCGCCGGTGGCCGTCCACCGCACGGTGTCTCACCACACGACCTACCGCAGCTTCACCGCCCGGGGCGAGACCATCGTGACCTGGGTGGAAGGAGACCGCACCTGCATCGTCTCGGGCCGCGGCGTGGCGCCCCACACCCTGCGCCGGCTCGCGGCCTGGTAGCCGGCGCCTAGGCGCCGGGGCCCTCCAACGCTCGCACCACCCGGGCGCGCGCGCGGTAGACGCGGCTGGTCAGCGTCCCCTCGCGCACGCGCAGCGCGCGGGCCGCCTCAGCGTAGGAGAGGCCCACCACGTCGACCGCGGTGAGCGCGTCGCGGTAGTCGTCGGGGAGAGCGGCGATGGCCGCGTAGACGCCGCGCGCGGCCGCCGCCTCCTCGGGGCGCGCGCCGCTGCGCGGGTCCGGCATCTCCAGCTCCTCCGGCGTGACTCCCGCGGAGCGGGGACGGCGCCCCGCGGCGCGGTGGCGGGAGATGAACGTGTTGCGCAGGACGCGCAGCAGGTAGCCGATGTCGTCGTCCCCCCGGACGATCCGGGGCCGCAGCAGGACGCGGGCGTAGGTGTCCTGCACCAGGTCCTCCGCGTCCTCGCGCGAGCCGCACAGGGCCCACGCGGCGCGGTAGAGCCGGTCGAGGTGATCGCCCAGCGACTGCGGATCGAGCTGGTGCTCGGGGGGCATGCCGGGCCAGCCTAGCCCGCGCGCGGGCCGGGATGGCCGCCCCGGCTAGGCGGTGGTGGCCCGGGCTCCCTCGACCGCGCTCAGCGGACGCGGCGCGGGCCCGACGTACTTCGCGGACGGACGGATCAGGCGGCCCTCGCGCTTCTGCTCCAGAATGTGGGCCGCCCAGCCGGCCGTGCGCGCGCAGACGAACATCGGGGTGAAGAGCTGCGCGGGGATGTCGGCGCGGTCCAGGATCACGGCCGACCAGAACTCGACGTTGGTGGCCAGGACGCGGTCGGGCTTGCGCGCTTTGAGCTCCGCCAGGGCCGCCGCCTCCAGCGCCTCGGCCACCTCGAAGCGCGGCGACCTCAGCTCGCCGGCCGTGCGCCGCAGGACGCGGGCCCGCGGGTCCTCCGCGCGGTAGACGCGATGCCCGAAGCCCATCAGGCGGTCGCCGCGGTCTAGCGCCGACTTGACCCAGCGCTCGGCGTCGCCGAGCCGCTCGACCTCGTCGAGCATGCTCAAGACGCGCGACGGCGCGCCGCCGTGCAGCGGCCCGCTCAGGGCCCCCACCGCGCCGCTCAGCGCGGCCGCCACGTCCGCCCCTGTGGAGGCGATCACGCGCGCGGTGAAGGTGGAGGCGTTCATGCCGTGCTCGGCGGCCGAGATCCAGTAGGCGTCGATGGCCTTGACGTGGTCGGGGTCGGCCTCGCCGCGCCAGCGGGTCAGGAAGCGCTCGGGGATGGACCTGGCGCGGTCGACGTCCTCCTGGGGCACCGGCGGCCGGTCGGGCCCGCGCGCAGACTGCGCGACGAACGACAGGGCCATCACGCTCGCCCGGGCCAGGTCGTCGCGCGCCTGGCGCTCGGGGATGTCGATGAGCTGGCGCAGCCCCCACTCCGGGGCGAGCATGGCCAGCGCGGACTGCACGTCCACGCGCGGGTCGCCGGAGCGGATCGTGAGGGGGAAGGGCTCCGCCGGGGCCAGGCCGGGGTCGAAGCTGCCGTCCACCAGCAGTCCCCAGACCTTCTCGAACGGGACCGCGCCGACGAGGTCCTCGATGTCCACGCCGCGGTAGCGCAGGGCGCCACCCTCCTTGTCGGGCTCGGCGATCTCGGTGGCGAAGGCGACTACGCCTTCCAGGCCGGACTGGACTTCGCTCACGGGTTCTTCTCCTGGGCAGCGGGCGTGGTCTCGGAAGACTTGCAGGTCCGGCCTCGCCGCTCGGCCCGGCGGGCGCGCTCCTCGGCGACCAGCGGCGCGAGCAGCGCGACCCCGGCCAGCTGGCAGAGCGCCAGCGCCCCCCAGGACAGCGCCCACGAGGAGGCCACGACCAGCGCGGCGAAGGCCACGGGGGCCACCGACCCGGCGCCGTTGAGCATGGTGTTCTGGACGCCGATCGCCTTGCCCGCGCGCTCGCGTCCCGACATCTCGGCGGCGGCGGTGAGGGAGAGCCCGTTCCAGCTGGAGGCCAGGACGCCGCCGGCCAGCAGCACCGCCAGCATGACCAGGGTCGGGACGCCGGCCGCGTCCAGGGCGGCAGCGGCCACCATCAGGACCGACGAGCAGGCCACGAGGACCCGCAGGGGCGCGACGCGCTCGTCGATGCGGTCCGACCAGCGGCCGGCGAGGATCCGCGCCACCGCGCCACCGGCGTACAGGACTCCCAGGGCGCCGGCGGCCGCCGCCACCGACCACCCCTTCTCGTCGTGGAGGAAGATCACCAGGAACCCGAACAGCGCGCTCTGGGCCACGACGATCAGGGAGCTGCCGAAGGACAGGCGCCACAGGCGCCGGTCGCGATGGGGTTCCGGGGCGACGATCGGGGGGCGCCCGGCCAGCGCCGCCTCCGGCGCCTCGCGCATCCAGTGCCAGGAGACGATCGCCGCGGCGGCGCAGCCCACCGCGAGCAGCAGGAGCGCGGCGCGCAGGTCGGCGGCGGCCACGACCAGCGGCAGGGCCACCGCCGCCAGCGCGCCGCCCAGCGGCACCCCGGTCTGGCGCACGCCGAGGGCCATGCCGCGCTCCGAGCGCCCGAACCACCCCATGATCGCGCGTCCGCTGGCGCCGATCGCGCTCGCTCCGGCCATGCCGGCCGCGACCAGGGCGACCAGTAGCCACCCGTAGCTCGGAGCGGCCGCGGCGGCGAGCAGCGCGCCCGCGGCCGCGGCCAGGCCGGCGGTCAGGACGATCCGCTCGCCGATGCGGTCGGCCAGCACGCCCCAGGCGAACAGCGTCAGGAAGATCCCCACGTTGACCGTGGCCAGGACCACCCCCAGCTCCTCGAGCGAGAGGGAGAACTCGCCGCGCAGGGCGGGCGCCAGCGATGGCAGGCCCTGGCGCAGGCCGGAGATGGCGGTCTGCGACACCAGTCCCACCGCCAGGATCACCCAGCGGTAGTCCACCTGGCCAGCGCCGCCGCGAGCGGCGCGCGCGAGGGCGACGGCGGCCGACGTCACCGGGTCACGCCCGCGCCGCTTCGCGGGCGCGGTCGCGGTGGCGGCGGGCCTTGGCCACGTTCCCGCACTGGCGCATGGAGCACCAGCGCCGCCCGCCCGCCGGCGAGCGGTCGTAGAAACGCGCGCTGCAGTCGTCGGCGGCGCAGATGCGCACGCGGGCGCGCTGCCCCGCCGTGCCGAGCATCGTGGCCGCGTCCAGCGCCAGGGTGCCCAGGGCGCGGCGCGGCGAGTCGGCGGCCGGGCGCTCGCCCAGCGCGGGCAGCCCATCGGGGCCGAGGGCGAGCAGCGGGCGCGTCCCGGCGTGCACCAGCCAGTCGTCGATCAGCTGCACCGCGGCGGCGGGCGCGGGCTCGCCCTCCACGGCGGCGACCAGCGCGGCGTCGATGGACTCACGCAGGTCGCGCGCCTCGTGCAGAACGGCACGGCGGACCCGCATCGGGGCCGGCAGCAGCTGGGCCTCCACGAGCCACGCGCCGAGGTCCTCCGGCGTGGCCAGCGTCTCGACGCTGCGCCGCCAGCGCTCGCGGCGCGTGTTGACGAAGTCCACGGAGGGCCGGCCACCCAACCAATACCACCAGGGCGCGCCGCTCTCCAGCGGCAGCGCGAGCTCCTCGGGGAGATCGATGCCGGCTGCCGAATGCATAACCCCATTCTAACAGCCAACTGGTTATGGCCCCAGCCCGGCGGCCTGTAGGGTGCGCGCATCGCCGATGCCACCATGGCCGACCTGCTGTTCCGCCCCGCGACCGAGCTGGCGAGCCTGGTCCGCGACGGAGAGGTGACCTCCCGCGAGCTGGTGGAGGCCTCGCTGGCGCGCATCGAGGCGCTCAACGACCGCCTCAACGCCTTCATCCTCGTCGACCCCGAGGGCGCGCTGGCCGCCGCCGACGCCGTGCGGCCCGGCGACGAGCGCCCGTTTGCCGGAGTGCCCATCGCGATCAAGGACATCGGCCCGGCCTGGGCCGGAAAGCCGCTGACCTACGGCTCCGCGCTCATGGGGGACTTCACTCCGCCGATCAACGGCCACGTGGTCCAGCGGCTGCTCGACGCCGGGTTCGTCCCCGTGGGCAAGACCAACGTGCCGGAGATGGGGATCCTCAACGTCACGGAGTCGCGCCGCTACGGGCCGGCGCGCAACCCGTGGGACACCGACCGCACGCCCGGCGGATCGTCCGGCGGATCGGCGGCCGCCACCGCCGCGGGCATGGTCCCGATCGCGCACGGCAACGACGGCGGCGGGTCGATCCGCATCCCGGCCGCCTGCTGCGGCCTGGTCGGGCTCAAGCCGGCGCGCGGGCGGGTGTCGTTCGCGCCCATCCTGGGCGAGAACTTCCTCGCCGTCGACGGCGTGCTGTCGCGCACCGTCCTGGACACCGCGCGTTCGCTGGACGAGATCGCCGGATACGTGACCGGGGACGCGAGCTGGGCGCCCCCGCCCGCCGAGCCCTTCGCCGCCGCGGTGGAGCGCGAGCCGTCCGGCCTGCGCATCGCGCTGGCGGTCAACCCGCCGATCGACGCGCCCGTCGACCCCGTGATGGAGCGCGCCGTCCGCGACGCGGGCGAGCTGCTCGCCTCGCTGGGCCATCATGTCGAGGAGATCGAGCTGGGCTGGAACGCGATCGACCTGTTCCGCGAGTTCACCAAGGTCTGGTCGGTCGGGATCGGAGCCACCGTCGACTTCGCCTCGCGCATGAGCGGTCAGGAGCCGACCCCGGAGAACAGCGAGGCGCTCACGCTGGAGCTGTGGGAGGGCGCCAAGGGGCTCAACGGCATCGAGTACCTGCGCGCCCAGGTGACGATGCAGGCGTTCGGTCGCGTCGTGGTGGCGGCGACGTCGCCCTACGACGCCGTCGTGACGCCCATCATGGCCAAGCGCCAGGTGCGCATCGGCGAGATCGACCCCGAGCAGGGGATGGAGGCCTTCCACGCGTCCGGGCAGTTCACCCCCTACACGGCGGCGCTGAACGTCTCCGGCCAGCCGGCCATCTCCCTGCCGCTGTTCCACGACGAGGGGCTGCCCCTTCCCGTGCAGGTCATCGGCGGCCCCGCGGGCGAGTGGGACCTGCTGGCCCTGGCGGCCCAGCTCGAGCGCGCCCATCCCTGGGCCGGCCGCCGGCCGCCCGAAGCGCTCTAGCCGGCGCCGAGCACCGCGCGCATCGGGCGCGGCTGCACGCCCAGGCGTTCGGCGTCCGCCGTCCCGCTGCGCGAGGTCATCGGGACCTCCATCAGCTCCACCTCGTCCCAGGTGGCGAACACCGCGTTGCCGGCCACCATGTGCGCCAGGCGCAGGATGCCCCGCGTCACCGGGAGCGGCACGTGGACCACCGGCCGCCGGCGCCCGAAGGAGCGCAGCGCCACCCGCACGATCTGCTCGTAGGACATCGTGTCGGGGCCGGCCAGCTCGTAGCGCTCGCGCCCGTCCCCTCCCCCGTCCAGCAGCGACACGACGCAGTCGGCCACGTCGTCGGCCCAGATCGGCTGGTAGAGCGCGCGCGCCGACCCGGTCACCGGCATCGCCGGGAGCAGCAGCGAGAGGCGGTCCAGAAGGGTCAGGAATGGGTCGCCGGGCGAGTAGACGATCGACGGCGCGAGGATGGTGGAGGGCACGCCGGCCTCGCGCACCGCCTCCTCCGCCAGGGCCTTGGCCCGGAAGAACCGCGCGCGGCTGAAGCGGGAGGCCTCCAGGGCGGAGAAGAACACGAAGCGCTCCACGCCGGCGCGCTCGGCCGCCTGGACCATCCGCCAGGTGGCCACGCCGTTGAGCTCCTCGATCGAGCCGACCGGCTGGTCGCGGATCGAGGCCGCGCAGTGGATCACCGTGCTCACACCCCGCATCGCGTGGCGGAAGGAGGGCGGGTCGGCCAGGTCGCCCAGCGCGATCTGGACGCGCACCCGCTGGTCGCCCAGCTTGCGCGGGTCGCGCACGAGGCAGCGCACGGGCTCGGGGCGGGCGGTGAGGCGCCGCAGCAGCGTCGAGCCGATCAGGCCGGTCGCGCCGGTCAGCAGGATCACGGGGCGGACTCTATGCGCCCGCCCTCAGGGGGCGGGCGCGACCAGCACCACGCGCCAGGGCGAGCGCTCGCTGCGCTGCACCTCGACGCGCGGGAACCCCGCGTCGTGCATCCAGCCGGTCATCTCCGTGCGCGTGTACGTGCGCGCCCGGCTCATGGCGTAGAACAGCAGGCCCGACAGCGCGCCCATCTGGTGCACCGGGTCGCCCGGCTGGGGGCGCTCGGTCTCGCCGATCACCAGGCAGCCGCCCGGGCGCAGCGCGGCCCGCGCCCGCGCGAACAGGCGCGCGTTGTCCTCGGGAGACAGGTGGTGGACGAGGTTGAACGCCGAGACCACGTCCAGCCCCTCTCCCAGCTCCGCCTCCAGCGCATCGCCCTCGCGGAACGCGATGCGCTCGGACCACCCCTCCTCCTCCACGATCCGCCGCCCCACGGCGGCGCTGGCCGGGAGGTCGAGCACGGTCGCCGCGAGCCCGGGATGGCGGCGGCACATGGCCATGGCGAACGCTCCGTGGCCGCCGGCCACGTCGACCATGGTCCGCGCATCCTCGACGGGGACGATCGCCGCGTTGTCGTCGTGCTCGGAGCGCGAGGCCTCGAACAGCCCCCGGATGTAGGCCTCCCACAGCGGGTCGCCCGGCTCGGCGCCGTGCCAGCCCACCGGCTCGCCGGTGCGCATGACCTCCTCCAGGCGTCCCAGGGTGTCCCAGTGGTGGGCGTTCTGCGCGCCCACGAAGCTCGCCACGGACTCCGGGGAGGACGACACGAGCAGGCGGCGCGCCGGCTCGGTGGGCCCGAGCTCGCCGTCGGGCCCGGCCTCCTGCAGGTAGCCCAGGGAGCGCAGGGCGATCGCCAGCGTCTCCACCCCGGCGGGATCCAGCTCGAGGCTCTCGGCCAGCTTTCCGGGGCTCTGCGGCTGCGCCGCGAGGGCGTCGAACACCCCGAGCGTGCAGGCCGAGATGAGGGCCCGCGCGGCGATCATCCCGGCGAAGGACTGCTCGTACGGGTCCGGCGTGCTTCTGCCTAGAATGGTGGCCCTTTCCTGACGACCCGAGGAAACCGACACCCTATGGCCTACGTCATCGCGGAGCCCTGCATCGGCACGAAGGACAATTCGTGCGTCGAGGTCTGCCCCGTGGACTGCATCCACCCCACCCCGGACGAGCCGGACTACGACAAGGTGGAGATGCTCTACATCGACCCCGAGGAGTGCATCGACTGCGACGCGTGCGTCGAGGCCTGCCCCGTGGACGCGTGCTTCGCCGAGGACCAGCTGCCGCCTGAGTGGGAGAAGTACACCCAGCTCAACGCGCAGTACTTCGCCGGCAAGTAAATAGGGGAGCCGACCGAACGGCTACCCTTTCAGGGAAGGCGGATCGCTCCGGCGGCCCGTGGAGGCGAACCCGAGAGGGACCCACGTGAAGAGTCAGCAGCAGCGCGCGGAGGAGCGTCGCAAGGAGAAGCTCGACGAGATCGAGCAGCAGGTGCGCGACGGTACGCTCGTCATTCGGCAGATGACCGAGAAGGAAAAGGCGAAGAACCCCCCCAAGCCACGGCAGCCCCGCCGCGGTCGTGGTCGCTGACCCCGCCGCGCCGACGCCTGACGACGTCGAGCCGGTTCTTCACGAGACCCGTGACCGCATCATCACGGGATTCATCACCGTTGCCCCCGTGGTCTGCCTCGGCCTGGTCGTGTGGCAGGCGTGGTCGCGCACGCTGCACTGGAACGACGTCATCGTGTTCGCGATCTGCTACGCCCTCACGGGCCTGGGCATCACGGTCGGGTTCCACCGCCTGTTCACGCACCGCAGCTTCGCCACCCATCCCTGGCTGCGCTTCCTGTTCGCCGGGTTGGGCTCCGCGGCCATCGAAGGCCCGGTCATCTCCTGGGTCGCCGACCACCGCAAGCACCACGCCTTCGCCGACCGGGAGGGCGACCCGCACAGCCCCCACATCGGCCACGAGGGCGGCTGGGGCGGCGCCCTGAAGGGCCTTGCCCACGCGCACGTGGGCTGGCTGTTCATCCACACCCACCGCGGGCGCCGCGAGCGCTACGCGCCGGACCTGCTCGAGGACAGGGCCGTGCGGATGGTGGACCGGACCTTCATCCTCTGGGCGCTGGGCGGCCTGGGCGTCGCCTTCGGACTGGGGGTGGCGATCGGCGGCACGGTGGGCGCCGGCCTGACCGGCCTGCTGTGGGGCGGTGCGGTGCGGATGCTGGTGCTGCACCACGTCACCTACAGCATCAACTCGCTGTGCCACTTCTTCGGCCGCCGGCACTACGAAACCGGTGACGAGTCGCGCAACCTGGCCTGGCTGTCTCTGTTCTCGTTCGGCGAGGCGTGGCACAACAACCACCACGCGTTCCCCACCTCGGCGGCGCACGGCTTGCGCCGCTGGCAGCCGGACCCGTCGGCGCTGGTGATCCGCGGGCTGGAGAAGGTCGGCCTGGCCTGGGACGTCGTGCGCATCAGCCCCGAGCGCCAGCGGCGCAAGGCGCTGCCCGCGACGTCCTGACTCAGGCCATCGGGAGCGACAGACCGACGGGCTCGGGCGCCGCGGCGGGCGACGGGGCCTGCATCACCGGGAGCTCCACGGGAGTCGCGGCGATGATCCCGCGCGCCAGCTGGCGAATCGCCTGAGCCGCGGGGTCGTCGGGGTCGCTGAGCACGAGCGGGGTGCCGGCGTCGGCGTGCTCGCGCAGGGGCATGGTCAGGGGGACCTTGCCCAGGAGCGGGACGTCGAGCTCGTCGGCCAGCAGCTGGCCGCCGCCCTCGCCGAAGATCGGGAAGCGCTCGCCGCCGGGGGTGGTGAAGCCAGCCATGTTCTCGACCACGCCGGCGATCTCGAGCTTGAACTTGATCGCGAGCTCCGCGGCGCGGCGGGCCACGCGCTGCGCGGCGGGCTGGGGCGTGGTGCAGATCACGAACTGCGCCTGGGGCAGCATCTGGGCCAGCGTCATCGAGACGTCGCCGGTGCCGGGCGGCAGGTCGACGATCAGGTAGTCGACCTCGCCCCAGGCCACGTCCTCCAGGAACTGCTGGAGCGCCTTGTGGAGCATGGGGCCGCGCCAGACGACGGCCTGGTCCTCCTCCAGGAAGAAGCCGATCGACATCACCTTCACGCCGTGGGCCTCCAGGGGGATGATCTTGCGCTCGGCCGAGACCTTGGGCTTCTGCGCGCCCAGGCCCAGCATGCGGGGGATCGAGTAGCCCCAGACGTCGGCGTCCAGCGCGCCGGCCCGCTTGCCCTCGGCGGCGAAGGCGGCCGCGAGGTTCGCGGTGAGCGTGGACTTGCCGACGCCGCCCTTGCCCGAGGCGATGCAGATGACGTTGCGAACCTCGGCCAGGGCGCCCTCCGGCAGCGACGCGCGGCCCAGCTTCTGCTGCAGGCGGCCCTTCTCGGTGTCGGTGAGGACGTCGAAGGCGACGTTCACGGCCTGCACCCCGTCCAGCGCGCGCACCGCATCGGCCACGGCGGTCTCGAAGTGGTTGCGGATCGGGCAGCCGGGCGTGGTGAGCGAGACCATCACGTCCACCACGCCGCCCTCGCGGAACTCGATCGAGCGGACCATCTCCAGCTCGACGATGTCGCGGCGCAGCTCGGGGTCGATGACGACGCGCAGCGCTTCCATGACCTGTTCGCGATTCGGCATGCGTTCCATTCTGTCAGACGGCCGGGGAGGGCTTAAAGCCGACGGGGCGCCCGAAGGCGCCCCGGCGGTTGAGGGAGGAGAGGGTGCTGCATGTGCCGGCGAGATATGAGGCCGGCACGCTTCCCCTGACCCGGCCTCTCCGTGCCGGCAGGGGGAATCTCGGTGCTAGGCGACGCGGGCGACGCGCTCCTGCACATCCGCGGCCAGGGACCGGACGTCGCGCTGGACGCGGGTGCGACGCTGGCGCAGCTCGCGCTCGACGCGGGTGCGGTTCTGCTTGACGGTCCGCTCCACGCGGGTGCGGCGCTGACGGAGCTCGCGCTCGACCCGGGTGCGGGCCTTCTTGAGCTCGCGCTCGGCGCGGTTGCGCGCGGTGGTGCCGCGACGCTCGAAGCGCTTGACGTCACGCTCGAGTCGGCGCTGGGCGGTCTCCCGCGTGCGGTACGGCTTGACGGCCTCGGCGACCGTCTCGACGACGGTGTCGCGGGCCACCAGGGCGGCGCCGACCGGGACGAGGAGAGCCTTCTCGGCGTACTCCTGCACCTGGTCGAGCGGGGTGCGCTGGTTCAGCTGACGGGTGGCGGCGGCGCGCTTGGCGGCGGCGCTGCGGCGCTGGGCGTTGGCCCGGCGCGTGGCGGCGGCCTTCTTGGCGGCCGCGGACTGATTGGTGGTCGTGGTGGGGCTCATGCGGTCCATCCCCTCCTTCGGGGAGTCGGGCGGTCAGATCGAATACGCGTTCGGGTCGCTGCGAGAGTATCACCGAACATGTGTTTGTAAACCCTCCGCCGGGGCTTGTTACAGCGACATCCGCAAAGTCCGGTGGAAGCGAGTCGCGCGGGCTAGGACTTTGTGACAGACGGAACGTGCGTTCGTTCCAGCCACGCGGCCGGCGCCTCGAGCTCGGCGAGGGTGGGCATGGCCTCGGGGCCGTCCCACACGCGATTCAGCGCCTCGATCCCCCCGCGCTCCACCACGGCGTCGCAGAAGGCCTTTCCCAGCTGGTACTGGCGCATCTTCATCTCCAGCCCGAGCAGCCGCTGGAGCAGCCGGGCGGGCGCGGACGGAGAGGCGCGCCGGCGGTCCATGGCGGCGCGCAGCCGCGGCAGCGACGGCACCAGCTCCTCGCCCGCGGCGTCCATGACGTGTTCGGCGTACCCCTCGAGCACGGCCATCACCGCCTGCATCCGGTCCATGATCTCGCGCTGCTCGGGCGAGGTGACGAGGGACACGATGTCGCCGCTGGAGACCGCGTCCACCAGCGCCCGCAGGTCGTCGCGCGAGGGGACGCGCAGCAGCGAGCCCGGGTTCACGGACACCTCCATCGATCCCAGCAGCTCGCCCAGCAGGCCGGCCAGGTGCTCGCGCAGCCATGGGACGCCCGCGAACTGCAGCGCGTGCGTCACCTCGTGCAGGGCGACCCAGCGCAGCATGTCCGCGTCGTCGGCTTCGAAGGAGCGAGCGGCCTCATCGAGGTTGGGACCGACGAACAGCAGGCGCGGCGGGGCCTGCGCGTCCAGGATCACCAGCTCGTACTGGCCCAGCACGCGGCGGGAGAGGTACCCGACGACCACCCCCAGCTCGGCGGCGAGCAGCGCGCCCGCCACCGCGCGCACGGCGGGGGCGGCGGGGCCCATGCCCTCGCCGACGTTCGCGGTGACCGTCTCCAGCGAGGGGCGCAGGGAGCGCAGGTTGGCCCGCACCCACTCGGGCCGGGCCAGCAGCTCGGGCGCCGGCAGGCCCGCCGGGGGACGCAGGCCGGTGTAGGCGCTGACCAAGCGCTCGCTCTCGGCGGCGACCTCGGCCAGGTCCGGCCGCGCGGCGCCGGGCCCGGCCTCTCCGGCCACGAACGCGGCGATCCTCTCGGTCAGGGACCAGTCGATCATGCGTTCCATGATGACGAACCGGGGTCGCGGGCCCCGGGGGCCTTCCGCTAGGCGGTGGGGATGCCCGTCAGCTGCGCCAGCGTCGCGGTCGTGCGGGCGGCGACCACCGGGGAGTGGGGCGCGATGTCCAGCGGGGCGCCCAGCGGGTCGTCGAAGGCCGGGAAGGCCACATGCCCGCCCGCCTCGCGCACGATCAGCTGCGCGGCCGCCGCGTCCACCGCGCGCGTGCGCTTGATGGTGAACATCCCGTCCAGGCGCGCCGCGGCCACCTGGCACAGGGTGATGGCGATCGAGCCCAGCGCCCGGACCCGGGCGGCATGGTCGGGCAGCACGTGCGCGACCTCGGCGATCCAGCGCGGGTCGGCCGACTCCAGGCCCAGGACCTCGAGCTTGCCGTTCGCGTCGCGCCGCTCGGGCACACCGGGGTCCAGCCGGCGACCGTCCAGGGTGGCGCCCTCGCCGCGTCGCGCCGCCCACTCCTCGCCCGGCCCGTAGTCGTAGACGTAGCCGAACGCGACGTCGGCCATGGTCGGGCCGTCGGCCACGGCGATGGAGATCGCGTGGTGGGGAAGCCCGCGCTTGGCGTTCAGCGAGCCGTCGATGGGATCGACGATCACGCGGACGTCGGAGCTCCCGTAGTCGACCACGCCACGCTCCTCGGAGACCGCGCAGAAGCGATGGCCATCGGCGTGCAACTCGTCCAGCAGCGCGAACACGGCGTCCTCTGCCTCCTGGTCGATGATCAGCGTGCGATCCCCGCCCTCTCCGCGCTCGCCCGTCTCCTCGGCGCGCTCGCGCGTGGTGGGGGCGTCGGACAGGACCGCGTCCAGGGTCTGCGCGGCGCGCCGGCAGAGCCCGAGCCAATCCGCTTCCAGGGCACCGGCGGGGGGCATCGAGCGAACTATCCTACGGGCGTGCCCGATCCGCTCGACGGCCTCTCCGAAGCGCAACGCGAGGCCGCCGTCCACCCGCAGGGCCCGCTGGCCGTCGTCGGCGGCGCCGGGACCGGCAAGACCCGCACGTTGGCCGCCCGGGTCGCGTGGCTGGTGGCGCAGGGCACGCCGGCCGAGTCGGTACTCGTGCTGGCTCCCGCCGCGGCGGGCGCCGCGGCGCTGCGCTCGCAGGTGGAGACCGCGATCGAGCGTCCGTACGAGGAGCTCTCCGTCCATCCAGTGCACGGCTTCTGCGCGCGACTGCTGCGCGACGAGGCGTTCGCCGCCGGGCTGGACCCGTTCGTGGCGCCGGTCACGCACGCCGACCGCCTGGCCCTGCTCCTGGAGCGCACGGACGAGCTGCCGCTGCGCCGCCACGACTTCCTGGGCAACCCGGCGGCTCTGCTGGCCTCGATCCTGGAGCGCATCGACAGCCTCAAGGCCGAGCTGGTGAGCGCGGAGGACCACGCGAGCTGGGCCGCCGGCCTCCCGGACGAGGACCCGCGCGCCGAGCGCGAGCGCGAGTTCGCCGCCGTCTACGCCGCCCACGACCGGATGCTGGGCGAGACCGGCGCGCTGGATCTCGGCGACCTGGTGCTGCGCGCGCACGGGCTGCTGCGCGACGACGAGTCGGTGCGCGCCCGCGCCCGGGCGCGCTATCGCCACCTGCTGGTGGACGACTACCCGGAGCTGGACGGCGCCCAGGTCGCCCTGCTGGGCCTTTTGTCGGGCGACTCCATGGTCGTGGCCGGCGACGACGACCAGGCCTTCGGGCGCTTCCGGGCGGCCGGCGCCAAGAACCTGCGCAACTTCCAGGCCTCCCATCCCGATGCGGCGGTCGTGACGCTGGAGCGCTCCTTCCGCTGCCCCCAGCGCGTGCTGGACGCGGCGGGCGCGGTGGCCGCGGGCATCCCCGGGCGCCTGGAGAAGCCGTTGAGCGGACGGCCGGGCGGGGAGGTGGAGGCCTGGCGCTGCGCCAACGAGCGCGCGCAGGCGCAGAGCGTGGCCGCGGACGTGGAGAAGCTCGTGACCCGCAGCGGCGTGGCGCCCGAGGCGGTGTGCGTGCTGGTGCGCTCCGTGCGCCGGGAGGGCCAGGCCGTGGCGGTCGCGCTGGAGGAGCGCGGAGTTCCCTACCGGATCGTCGGGGCGGCGTCGTTCTTCCAGCGCGCGGAGATCCGCGACGTCCTGGCCTGGCTGCGGCTGCTCGCCGACCCCGGGGACGCGGGCGCGGTCGTGCGCGCGCTGGCCCGCCCGCCGGTGGAGCTGCGCTCGGTGGACATCGCGCGCTGCACCCAGATCTCGCGCCGGCGCAAGCTGGACATGGTCTCCGCGCTGGTGGCCGCGACCGAGTCGCCGCAGATCCCGCCCGAGGCGCGCGACCGCATCCTCGCCTTCCTCAAGCTCTACCGCTCGGCGGTCAAGGCGCTGGACACCACGCGGCCCGACCTGTTCGTGCACCGGCTGATCGAGCGCCTGGGGCTGCGCCGCCAGCAGCTCTTCGCCGCCCAGGCCGACGTGGTCGAGCGCCTGCTGAACCTCGCGCGCTTCGGCGAGCTGGCCTCGTCCTACGTGCGCCGGTCCCCGCAGGCCACGCCGCGCGAGTTCGCCCGCTACATCGCCGCCGTGACCGAGGCGGGGCTGCGCGAGGAGGAGGCGGGCGCCGAGGCCGAGCCGCGCGCCGTCCAGGTGATGACGATGCGCTCGGCCAAGGGCCTGGGGTTCGACCACGTCTACGTGCTCGGGCTCCAGTCGGCCCGGATGCCGGGGGCGCGGCGCAGCGCGCTGGAGCCGATCCCCGACGCCCTGCTTCCCAGCGACCTGCCCCCCGACGACCACGAGGCGCACGTCTCCGAGATGCGCCGGCTCGCCCACATGGCGATGACGCGCGCGCGGCAGCGGCTGGTCCTGGCCTACCCCGAGCGCGGCGAGCGCGACGAGCCGGGCCGGCCCTCGCCGTTCCTGGAGGAGGCTCGCGCGGCCGCGGAGGCGCCGTGGCAGGAGCGCGGCGAGGAGCTGTTCGGCCCGGCCGAGACCCTCCACGCGACCTTCCGGATGATGCGCGACGAGCTGCTGGACACCGTGGCGCGGGCCGGCGGACGGCTGTCGGAGCTGCGGTTCGACACGGATTTGGATGTCTCGCACGCGGTCGCGCGCTACCTGGAGCTGCTGAAGCTGGCCGCGCTGCTGGAGCGCCCGGACGGCCAGGACGTGGCGGAGGCGCTGCCGGAGATCAACGCCCGCCTGGGGCGCGCGGTGACCGCCGACCAGCGCGAGATCCTCCAGACCAGCGCGCTGGACGACTACCTGCTGGACGCCGAGCGCGACGACCGCCGCCGGACCGCCGCGGTCGCGGCGCGCGACGAGCCGTCCCTGGAGGCCTTCCTGCCCCGGCGCGGCGAGGGCCTGGCGCTGTCGGCCGGCGACGTCGAGACCTACCGGATCTGCCCGCTGCGCTACAAGTTCGCGCGCGTCTTCCGGATCCCGCAGGAGCCGACGCTCAACCAGCGCTTCGGCATCCTCGTCCACCAGGTCCTGGAGCGCTTTCACGCCGCGGGCGGGAGCCGCACGCTGGCCGAGCTGATGGGCCTGCTGGACGCGGGCTGGCGCCGCGGCGGGTTCGGGGGCAGCGACGAGGAGCGCCAGCTGCGCGAGAAGGCCTCCAACGCGTTGACCCGCTACCACCAGCGCTTCCAGGTCGAGGAGGCCGAGCCGCTGTGGTTCGAGCGCCCGTTCTCGTTCCGGCTGGGCCCGCACATGGTCAGCGGGCGGGTGGACCGGGTGGACCGGCTGCCCGACGGCTCCTACGAGCTGATCGACTACAAGACCGGCCGGCCCAAGACACGAGCGCAGCTCAAGGAGGACGTGCAGCTGTCGCTGTACGCGGTGGGCGCGCGCGAGGCGTGGGAGCTGGACGCCTCCAGCCAGGCCTACCTCTATGTCCTTGACGACGAGAAGGTGCCGGTGGAGCGCGACGACGCCGACCGCGACTGGATCACCGAGACGGTGATGGAGGTGGCGGATGGGATCCTGGCCCAGGGGTTCGAGCCGACGCCGTCCTACGCGGCGTGCTCGACCTGCGACTTCCGGATCATCTGCCCGGCGGCGGAGAAGTGAGGGGCTAGCTGTCGGGCCCGCGCTGGCGCAGGAAGCGCTGGAACTCGCGGGCGATGGTGTCGCCGGAGGGGACGTCGCGGGGGCCCAGCGTGGGCTCGTCGTCCTCGGCCGCGGCCTCCAGGCGCTCCACGAATGCCTGGACGTCGGGGTCGCTCTGCACGGCGAGGTTGACCTGACGCTCGTAGTCGGCGGCCGCGCTCTCCAGCTCGGAGGCGTCCACCGAGACGCCGACCAGGCCCTCCAGCCGGCGCACGAGCGCCAGGGCGGCCTTCGGGTTGGGCGTCGCGGCGATGTAGTGCGGGACCGCCGCCCACAGGCTGGCGGAGGGGATCCCCGCCTCGGCGCACGCGGCGTGCAGGACTCCGGTGATGCCGGTCGGCCCCTCGTAGCTGGCCGAGCGCAGGTCCAGCCGCTCCACCAGCGACTCGTCGGAGGCCAGGCCGGTGATCGAGGTTGGCCGCGTGTGGACCACGTCGGCCAGCAGCGCGCCCAGGGTCACCACGAGCTGGACGCCCAGCGCCTCGGCCAGCTCGACGATCGTCTGCGAGAACGTGCGCCAGCGGTAGCTGGGCTCGTGGCCGACGAGCAGGACCAGATCGCGCGGCGCGCGCGGGATGCGGGCCTCGAAGAACTCGGACTCCGGCCACAGGATCTCGCGGTGGCGACCCTCGACCAGGCGGATCGTCGGCCGGGTGTTCTGGAAGTCGCAGAACTCCTCCGGGTCGATGGCGGCGAAGCGCTCGGCGCCCAGCGAGGAGCCCATGAAGGTGACCGCCGCCGACGCGGAGTCCGCGGCGTCGTTCCAGCCCTTGAACGCGCACACCAGCGCCGGCGCACGCAGCCCGTCGGGGCGTCTGTCCCACACGATGGGAGGCATCCGATCAAGGTACCGGGTTCTACGATCCGCCTTGGAGCGGCAGGGGTCTGGTGGCCCATCCGGTCTTCAAAACCGGCAGGGCGGGGCAGCCCCCCGCTTGGATGGTTCGATTCCATCGCCGCTCCGTCGTCTTTGTGGTGGGCCGGCGAGCGGATATGGTCGCCCGATGAAGACACGCGCACTTCTCCTCGCCCTCGCAGCGCTTCTGCTGCTCACCTCGTCCGCTTCCGGGGCGGCCCCGCCATTGCCCTTCAAGCCCGGCACCTACAAGGGGACCACGAAGAACTGCGGCAATCCGACCACCTCGCACCCGTGCTACCCGCTGGCCTTCCGCGCCGCGGTTCACCCGCAGTGCCGAGTGGGGCGCGACTACAAGCGCGCGCTGTGCTTCAGCAAGTTGACGGCCAAGCCTGACATCGACATGCGCTGCGCGGACGGGTCCTACATCAAGGGCTTCATCAACTCCATCTTCAAGGCGCTGCCGCGGTCGGGCATCTTCTCCGAGAAGTTCGGCAACCCGGGCGACCGCGAGGAGTTCTACGTGAAGCTCACGGGCTCCATCGCGCGGGGATACGTCCGCAAGACCACGTCCTTCAGCCGTTTCGGCGGCCCCGAGGAGACGTGCGACAGCGGACGGGTGAGCTTCACCGCGAAGCGGGTCTAGCGCTTCGCCCCCGGGCCAAACCCGGCGGGCGAATCTTGTACGGGGGGCGAAAGACCGGCTGAGCCGTGCCTCAGAGGATCCCGCGGGCGGAGCTATCTGAGGAGGAATGGCGTGAAGCTCGTGATCGGCATCGTCCGTCCCGAGAAGGCGAACGACGTGCTGGAGGCGCTCTACCGCGCCGAGGTGCGCGGGGTGTCGCTGAGCCGGGTGCAGGGCCACGGCGGGGAGCTCGACCGCGTGGAGACCTACCGCGGCACCACCGTGAAGATGGGGCTGGCGGACAAGGTCCGCTTCGAGATCGCCGTCTCCGACGACTTCGTGGACCGCACGATCGAGGCGCTGTGCGACGGCGGGCGCACCGGCGAGGTCGGCGACGGCAAGATCTTCGTGCTCCCGCTGGAGCGCGTGGTCCGCATCCGCACCAGCGAGACCGACGACCGGGCCGTGACCCCGGTGGGCGCATGATGGACGTCTCCGTGCTGGCCGCCGCGGCGGCGAAGGTCGACACCGGCGACACGGCGTGGATGCTCGTCGCCACCGCGCTCGTCCTCATGATGACTCCCGCGCTGGGCCTCTTCTACGCGGGCCTCGTGCGCGGGAAGAACACGCTGAACACGTTCATGATGTGCCTCGGGGCGATCGCGATCGGGGCCCTCACCTGGGCCGCGGTGGGCTATTCCCTGGCGTTCGACGGCACCGGCGACCTCATCGGCGGGCTGAACCACGCGTTCCTCGAGGGCGTGACGTTCGCGCCGCGCGACGGGACCACTATCCCCCACCTCGTCTTCTTCGCCTTCCAGACCACCTTCTGCATCATCACCGTCGCCCTGGTCTCCGGCGCAGTCGTGGAGCGGATGCGCTTCGGCGCGTTCCTGGTCTTCGCCGCGCTGTGGTCGGTGCTCGTCTACTCCGTGCTCGCGCACTGGGGCTTCGGCGGCGGCTGGCTGATGGGCGGCGGCACGCTGGACTTCGCGGGCGGCATCGCGGTCGAGATGGCGTCCGGCTTCTCCGCGCTCGCCGCGGCGCTCGTCGTCGGAGCGCGCAAAGACTGGGGGCGCCAGGCGCTGCTGCCCCACAACTCCATGTACGTGCTGCTGGGCGCCGGGCTGCTGTGGTTCGGCTGGTTCGGCTTCAACGGCGGCAGCGGCTTCAGCACCGGCCAGAACAGCGTGCTGGCGTTCACCAACACGCTGCTGTGCCCCGCGGCGAGCCTCATCGCGTGGTTCGTGATGGACCTGATCCGCGACCGCAAGGTCACGGCGGTCGGCGCCGCCACGGCGATCATCGTGGGCTGCGTGCTGATCACCCCGGCCGGCGGCTTCATCAGCCCGGGCTGGGCGATCGCGCTCGGCGCAGCGGGCGCCCTGCCCTGCTACGCGATCATCATGTGGCGACCCCGCACGCGCGTGGACGAGACGCTGGACGTCCTGGCCGCCCACGGCATGGCCGGCTTCACCGGGATCCTCTTCATCGGCTTCTTCGCCTCGAAGAACTGGAACGCGATCTCGGACGGCCTGTTCTACGGCAACGGCGAGCAGCTGAAGTGGCAGGCGCTGGCGGCGCTCGCCACGCCGGTGTATGCGTTCGTCATGACGTTCGCCCTGCTCAAGCTCATCGGCCTCGTCATGCCGCTGCGGGCCACCGCGCACGAAGAGTCCATCGGGATGGACGTCACGCAGCACGGCGAGGAGGCCTACGCGTCGGGCGAGGGGGCGATCCTCGTCACGCCCGAGGCGGGCGTGGAGCCGCCGGTGCCGGTGGCCGAGCC
>JAWVFR010000137.1:0-6272 GCA_033855845.1 Solirubrobacteraceae bacterium | reverse complement strand
TAGAAGATCGACGGGTCGGGCAGTCCCTCGTTCAGGGGCGTCTCGCGCATCCAGCGCACGTCGTTCCAGCCCATCTGCGGGAGCTTCAGGCCCCGGGTGTCCAGCGCCCGCACGTCGCCGCGCAGCAACCCCAGCCCCTCGGCGCCCTCCCCTTCTGACGAAGACTCGAACAGCAGCTGCATGCCCATGCACGCCCCGAAGAAGGGCACGCCGGCCCGCGCCTGCTCCACCAGCAGCTCCTCCAGCTCCAGCTCACGGATCGTCCGCATCGCGGCCGGGAACGCGCCCACGCCGGGCAGCAGCAGCCCGTCCGCGGCGCGCAGCTGAGCCGGGTCGCGCGTGATGGACGGGCGCGCGCCCACGCGCTCCAGCGCCTTCTCCACGGAGCGGCGGTTGCCCATCCCGTAGTCGACGATGGCGATCGAAGGCGCGCTCACGTCAGCGTCCCCTTCGTCGAGGGCACGCCGGTCTCGGTCGGGTCCACGGCCACCGCGGCCCGCAGGGCGCGGGCGAAGGCCTTGAACGCGGCCTCGATCATGTGGTGCGCATTCGTGCCCGCGTCCACCCGCAGGTGCAGCGTGAGTCGGGCCGCGGAGGCCACGGCGCGGAAGAACTCCTCCGCCTCCTCGTGATCGAAGCCGGCGATCGCGCCCGGCGGCAGCTCGGCGCTCCAGCGGCAGAACGGCCTTCCGGAGACATCGATCGCGCACGTGGCCAGCGCCTCGTCCATCGGGACGATCGCCTGGCCGTAGCGGGCGATCCCGCGCCGGTCGCCCAGCGCGGCGTCCAGGGCCTGGCCCAGGCAGATCCCGGTGTCCTCGACCGTGTGGTGAGAGCCCGTGTCCAGATCCCCCTTCACCTGCACGTCGAGGTCGAGGCGCCCGTGGCGCGCCAGCAGGTCCAGCATGTGGTCCAGGAAGCCGACGCCGGTGGCGCGCTCTCCCGCGCCGGTGCCATCCAGCGTCAGGGTCAGCTGGACGTCGGTCTCCTTGGTCTGGCGTGCGATCTGCGCGCTGCGCGTGCGGTCAGCCATCGTCGCCATTGTCCCGGATGCGCGCCTCCATCGACTCGGCGTGCGCGGCGAAGCCCTCGGCCCGGGCGATCGCCGCCCCCGCGCGGGCCAGCTCCTCCGCGTTGCCCAGGCGCACCTCGGTCATGTGGCGGCGGAAGGTCTTGACCGACAGCGCGGAGGCGAACCGCGCCGCGCCCCCGGTGGGCAGCACGTGGTTGGACCCGGCCACGTAGTCGCCGAAGGCCGTGCCGGCGGCGGCGCCGACGAACACGCAGCCGGCGCTGCGCACGTCCGGCGCCAGCGACTCGGCCTCGGCGCCCATCAGCTGGAGGTGCTCGGGCGCCATCTCCTCCACGAAGTCCAGCGCCGCCTCCAGGTCCAGGACCTCCAGGCGGATCCCGCTCTCCGGGCCCAGCTCCGCCGCCACCCGGGCCAGCAGCTCCTGGGACGGGGAGATGCCGACCACCCGGGAGTCCGCGCCGTGCTCGGTCTGGGCCAGCAGGTCGTAGGCGGCCAGGCGCGGGTCGGCGCCCTCGGACAGGACGACGACCAGCTCGCTCGGCCCGGCGAAGGAGTCGATCCCGATCCGGCCGGACAGCTGGCGCTTGGCCTCCTGGACGTAGACGTTGCCCGGCCCGACCACCATGTCCACCCGGGGCACGGTGCCGGTCCCGTAGGCCAGCGCGGCGACCGCCTGGGCCCCCCCCATCCGGTAGACCTCGTCCACGCCGCACAGCTCGCAGGCAGCGACCACCACGGGGTCGATGTCGCCGTCGGCACGGGGCGGCGAGCACACGACGACCTCCTCCACGCCCGCGACCTGCGCGGTAACCGCGCCCATGATCACGGTGCTGGGATAGGGAGCCCGCCCACCCGGGACATATACCGCGGCCCGGCGCACGGGGATCTCGCGAATCGTCACGGTTTGCCCCTGCGGCAGGACCACCTCCCGGTCCGACCCCACGGTGGCCAGAGCCACCGAGCGGACGTTGCCGGCGGCCAGCTCCAGGGCCTCCCGCAGGTGGCCGGGCAGGGCGTCCAGGGCCTCGCGCAGCTGCAATGGCTCGACCCGCAGCGGCCACGGCTCGCGCCCGCCGGTGTCCAGCTCCCGGGTCAGCGCCAGCACGGCCTCGTCGCCCTCAGCCCGCACGCGCGCGAGAATCTCCGACACCTGTCCCGCGACCGCGGCGCTCATCGCAGCCGCTCGCGCAGGTCGTCGATCGCGGCGGCCTTGAGCTTGTGGGCGACCGGGTTGGCGATCAGGCGCGCGGTGGAGGTGGCGATCTCCTCGCGCACGACAAGGCCGTTCTGCTCCAGCGTGGCGCCGCTGGCCGTCAGGTCGACGATGCCCTCCACCAGGCCGGTCAGCGGCGCCAGCTCCACCGAGCCCTTGACCTCCACGATCTCCGCCTGGCGCCCGGTGCGGTCGAAGTAGCGCGCCGCGATGCGCGGGTACTTGGTCGCGATGCGCATCACGCCCAGGCGCCGCAGGGCCTCCGCCGCGGGGTCTTCCCCGGCCTGCGTGGCCAGGACCATCCGACATCCCCCGTAGCCCAGGTCGGCCAGCTCGTACACGTCGCGCTCGAACTGCTCCATGAGCACGTCCTTGCCGGTCACCCCGAGGTCGGCGGCGCCCGCCTCCACGTAGGTGGGGACGTCGGAGGGCCGCATCGTGATCAGGCCGGCGTCCTCGAACAGCAGCTTGCGGTCGTTGGCGCGCACCTCGGACGTGTCGGCGCCGAGCCGGTCGAGCAGGTCCAGCGTGTCCGCGAAGAGAGCTCCGCGGGGAACGGCAATCGTAAGGCCGTTCATGACCTCCGCCCCTCTCCGGAGAGCTCGGTGGGCGATGCGTTCACGTGCGCCGCTCCTCACCGGTCAGAGCGATGTGGACCTGCTCCACGTTCACCGCGAAGCCCACCGCGGGCAGCGGCCGGCCGAAACGTCCGAGCAGCTCGTCGTACCGTCCCCCGCCACCGATCGGGGTGCCCAGCGCGGGGTCGTAGACCTCGAAGATCGCACCCGTGTAGTAGCCCAGCCCGCGGGAGAGGCCGAAGTCGTAGATGACCCGCGAGGCCACGTCGGGCGCCAGCAGGCGGCTGACCGCGCCCATCCCGGCCACCGCGTCGGCCAGGGGTCCCTCGGTAGTCTCCAGTACGTCCATTCCCCCGCGCTCCTGCGGGACCCGCAGCAGCAGGGCGGCCTCCTCGTCCCCCAGGCCGGCCAGCCCCAGCTCGCGCTCCAGCCCGACGAAGTCGCGGGTGGCGAGCTCGTGCAGGATCAGCGCCCGCGCCGGGTCGGCGACGCCGTGGGAGTCCAGGAGCGCCGGGTACAGCGACGCGTCCCCCATCCCCACCCGGTAGTCGCGCAGGCCGGTCGCGTCCAGGGCCGCGCACAGCAGCGACACCGCCTCCGCCGTCCCCTCCGGCGCCGGCGCCCCCACCAGCTCGATGCCCGCCTGCAGGAATTCCCGGGCCTGACCGCGCTGCGGGCGCACGCCGCGCCAGGCGTGGGCGAAGTAGCAGAAGCGCAGGGGCGGGTCGGCGTCGGGGTAGCGCGAGGCGACCAGCCGCGCGATGGGCACGGTCATGTCAGAGCGCAGCACCAGCACCTCGCCGTTCTCGTCGAACAGGCGGTAGGCCGGCCGCGCCTCGGCCAGCTCGGCGCGCTCGAGGACCGACGCGTACTCCAGCGCGGGCGTGGAGACCTCGCCGAACCCCCGCGCGTCGAACACGCCGCGCATCGCCTCGACGATCGCGCGCAGCTCGCGCATCTCGTCGGGCAGCACGTCGCGGGTTCCGCTGGGAATCGGGTGGATCACGGCTGGACGCTCCGCGGCCCGCCGCTCAGGCGGCATGGACCGGCTCGACGGCGACGCGCTCGATCCGGGCGCCCAGGGCGCGCAGGCGCTCGTCGATGCGTTCGTAGCCGCGGTCGATCTGGCGGATGTTGCCGATCTCGCTGCGCCCGTCCGCGCACAGGGCGGCGATCAGCATCGCCATCCCGGCCCGGATGTCGGGGGACTCCATGCGCTCCCCGCGCAGGCGCGAGGGCCCGGTGACGATCGCGCGATGCGGGTCGCACAGCACGATGTCCGCGCCCATCGTGCCGAGCTTGTCGGTGAAGATCAGGCGGTTCTCGAACATCCACTCGTGGATGAGGACCGATCCCTCGGACTGCGTCGCCATGGCCACCGCGATGCTCGTCAGGTCGGCGGGAAACGCGGGCCACGGCCCGTCCTGGATCTTGAGCTTGTACTCGCCGACGTCGCGCTGGCACACGAGCTTCTGGCCGCCGGGGACGACGACGTCCGCCCCGTCCAGCTCGCTGCGCAGGCCCAGGCGCTCGAACACCAGGCGGATCATCCGCAGGTCCTGCGGCACCGTCCCCTCGATGCGCAGCTCTCCGCCGGTCACGCCGGCGAGCGCCATGAAGGACCCGATCTCGATGTGGTCGGGCGCGACGTTGTGGACGCACCCGCCCAGCGTGCCGGCGCCGGTCACGGTGAGGACGTTGGAGCCGACCCCCTGGATGTCGGCGCCCATCTTGGTCAGCATCCGGGCCAGGTCCTGGACGTGGGGCTCGCACGCCGCGTTGCCCAGCAGCGTGGTGCCCGGCGTCAGCGCGGCCGCCATCAGCGCGTTCTCGGTCGCCATCACCGACGGCTCGTCCATGAACACGTCGCCCGCGCGCAGGCCGCCGCGGGCGCGCAGCACGATGTCGCGGCCCAGCTCGATCTCGGCACCGAGCGCGCGGAAGGCATCCAGGTGGGGATCCAGGCGCCGGCGGCCGATCACGTCGCCGCCCGGCGGCGGCATCTCGGCGTGCCCGTGGCGGGCCAGCAGCGGACCCGCCAGCAGGAAGGAGGCGCGGATGCGCTCGGACAGCTCGCGGTCGGGGGCGGTGTTCTCCCCCACTCCGGCGCAGCACACCGCGACGTCGTTGTCGGCGCGCCATTCCACGCGCGCGCCCAGGGCCTCGAGCAGGTCCAGCATCGCCTCCACGTCGCGGATCCGCGGCACGTTGCGCAGCAGGACCTCCTCGTCGGTGAGCAGCGACGAGGCCAGGCACGGGAGGGCGCCGTTCTTGTTGCCGGCGGGAACCACCGTTCCCGAGAGCGGGGCGCCGCCTTCGATGACGAACTTCTGCATGAGCGGACGCCCGCGAGATCCCCGTTGCGGGGCGGCCCCGCGGGGCTGGGCTAGGGTAACACCCATGTCGCTGCCCCTTTCGCGCGACGAGGCGTGGACCCTCCTTTGCGAGTGGACCGAATCCGAGTCGCTGCGCCGCCACATGCTGGCCGTGGAGACGGCGATGCGCGCCTACGCGCGCCGCTACGGCGAGGACGAGGAGCTCTGGGGCCACACCGGCCTCCTGCACGACCTCGACTACGAGCGCCACCCGGACCTGGAGACCGGCCACCCCCGCTTCGCGCTGGCCGAGCTCGAGCGCCTCGGCTACCCGGAGGAGGTGGTCCAGGGCGTGGCCTCCCACGCGGACTTCCTGGAGGTCCCGCGCGACACGCGGATGCGCAAGGCGCTGTTCGCCGTCGACGAGCTCACCGGCTTCATCGCCGCCGTGGCCTACGTCCGCCCGGACGGCATCCACGGGATGACCCCGAAGTCGGTCAAGAAGAAGATGAAGCAGCCGAGCTTCGCCGCGGCCGTGAACCGCGACGAGCTGCGCTCCGGGGCCGAGGACCTGGGCGAGGACTTCGACGAGCACCTGCGCTTCGTCATCGCCGCGATGGAGGAGCGCTCCGGCGAGCTGGGACTGGAGGGCTCGGCCGCGGCGTGACCGGGCGCGAGCCGGTCAAGATCACCGTCCTGGAGGGGGACGAGACCGGCCAGGAGCTGCTCGAGCAGGCGTTGCGCGTGCTGGACCCGGAGGTCCTCGGGGGCCTGCCGGTCGAGCTGTCGCGCTTCGACCTGTCCCTGGAGCGGCGCCGCGCGACCGAGAACGAGGTGGTCCGCGCGGCCGCGAAGGACATGCGCGCCTCCGGGCTGGGACTCAAGGCGGCCACCGTCACGCCGGAGGGAGCCGACGACGTCGGCTCCCCCAACCGCATCCTGCGCGAGGAGGTCGACGGCAAGGTCATCGTCCGCACCGGACGGCGGATCCCGGGCGTGACGCCCGTGGCCGGCGTGCACCACCCGATCGCCGTCGTGCGCATGGCGGTGGAGGACGCCTACGGCGCCGAGCAGTGGCGCGAGGGCCCGGAGGGCGGCGAGGACGAGATCGCCTACCGGCGCGAGAAGGTCAC
>JAWVFR010000136.1:0-2940 GCA_033855845.1 Solirubrobacteraceae bacterium | reverse complement strand
GTGCACGCTGACGCTCGACCTGACCGGCACGATCCTCGTCAACCGGCTCGTGGTCTTCGGCGCCCGCCTGCGCCCGACGAAGGTCAGGCTCGGGTCCTCGAAGCGCACGCTCCGGCCGAACACGAGCGTGCCGGTCGCGGCCAAGCTCTCGGCCAGCGGGCTCAAGGCCCTCATCAAGGCCAAGCGGCTGCGGATCTCGATCCTCCTGACGCTCAGGCAGGGCGCGACGCGCAAGACCACGACGATCACCCTCACGCTGCTCGCGCCCAAGTAGCTCGCCGCGGCGCGGCGGGTCGGCCTCAGTCCGGCCGGCGCCAGTCCTCCTTGCCGCCCGTCTTCTCCAGCAGGCAGACCTCCTCGAGGGTGACGCCGCGCTCCATCCCCTTGACCATGTCGTAGACGGTCAGCGCGGCGACCGCGGCGGCGGTCATCGCCTCCATCTCCACTCCGGTGCGGGCGCTCGTCCGCGTCGTCGCCACGATCGTCACCGTGCCCTGGGAGGGGGAGACGTCGGCCTCCACGTCGACGTGCGTCAGCGGCAGCGGGTGGCAGAGCGGGATCAGCTCGTCCGTGCGCTTGGCGGCCTGGATGCCGGCGATTCGCGCCGTGGCCAGGACGTCGCCCTTGGGCGTTCCGCGGTCGACGATCGCCTCGGCGGTCGCCGGGGACATGCGCACGACGGCCCGGGCCACGGCGCGGCGCTCGGTCACCGCCTTGGCCCCGACGTCGACCATCCGCGCTCGCCCCTCCTCGTCGAGATGCGAGAGACCGTCAGTCACGCCGGCGCGTGCGAGGCCTGGGCGGCGGCGACGAGGTCGCGCACGGCGCGCTCGTCGCCGGCCCGCAGGAGCTCGACGGGGTCGGGGTCGCCGTTGACGATCCCCTCGAAGAAGGCCTTGCGGTCCTGGTAGGTGGGCAGCGTGCCCTTGGCCCAGCCTCGCGCCTCGTTGAGGATCACGGCCAGCCGCGCGTAGGGCTCGCCGTACTCCTCGGCGATCTGGCGCTTGATGCGCTTGGCCAGGGCGGGCGACGCGCCCGCGGTGGAGATCGCGATCGCCAGGGGACCGGTCCGCACGATCGCCGGGAGGATGAAGTTGCACAGCGGCGGCACGTCCACCACGTTGACCAGCATCGCCCGGCGCTCCGCGTCCTCGTAGACGCGGATGTTGACGTCGGTGTCGTTCGTCGCGGCGATGGCGATGAACGTCGCCTCGAGGTCCGCGGGCCCGGCGTACTCGCGCGGCTCCCAGCGGATCGAGCCCTCCTCGGCCAGCGCGCGCAGCTCCGGGCCGGCCTCGGGCGCCACCAGCACCACGTCGCCGTCGCAGGCCAGCAGGCCCTCGACCTTCTCCAGTCCGATGTCGCCCCCGCCCACCACCAGGCAGCGGCGCCCGGTCAGGCGCAGGCAGGCGATGTAGAACGGTGTGTCGAGCATCCCCTGGACGCACGACTGGTCGCAGATCCCCCTGCGCAGCTGGCAGACGCATTCCTTGCCAGCATAGGCCTGGGCGGGCATGCCTACAGGGTAGACGCCGCCCGGCTAGCGCCGGCCGAATGAGCGCAGCGTGCGCCCGACCAGCTTGGCCAGCGGCACGGCGCCCTCGCGCAGCGCGGCCTGGCGGTCGGCCTCGCGCGCCGAGTAGAGCAGCTTGGCCGCGGAGCGCAGGCCGCGGGCCAGGGTCTCGTCGTAGGGGTGCCACCAGAAGTTGCGCACCCAGCCCGGCTCGTAGGAGACGAGCTTGACGTTCACGCACTCGTAGAAGCCGAACTTCGAGTGCGCGCGGCCGAGGCCGGAGTCCTTGACCCCGCCCCACGAGCACTGGCAGGCGCCGTGGGAGTACATGTGGTCGTTGATCCAGACCATCCCCGCCTCGATCTCCCGGGCCATGCGCTCCGCGCGGTGGCGGTCGCGCGTCCAGATCGAGGCGCCCAGGCCGAAGTCGGAGTCGTTGGCCAGGGCGACCGCCTCGTCCTCGGTGTCGACGGTGACGATCGGCAGAACCGGCCCGAAGATCTCCTCGCGCATGATCCGCATGTCGTGCGTCACCCCGGTCAGGACGGCCGGCGCGTAGAAGGCGCCGTCGAGGCCGGGGACGTCGACGGGGCCGCCGCACTCCAGCTTCGCGCCGTGCTCGACGGCGTCGTCCACCAGCTCGCGGACGGTCTCGAACTGCTCGCGGGAGACCATGGGGCCGACCTGCGTGTCCCAGCTCAGGGGGTCGCCGACGGTGAGACGGCGGGCGCCCTCCACCACGCCGGCGGTGAAGCGGTCGGCCACCTCGCGCATCACGTACACGCGCTCGATCCCCGAGCAGGTCTGGCCGGCGTTCGCGAACCCGCCCCACAGCCCGCCGGACACGGCGTTGGGGAGATGGGCGTCGGCGAGAACCAGCATCGGGTCCTTGCCGCCCAGCTCCAGCACGGAGTCGCGGATCATCCGCGCGCGGGTCTCGCCGACCTGGCGGCCGACCTCGACGGACCCGGTGAAGAAGACCTTGGCCACGCTGGACTCCACCAGCGCCTGGCCGACCGCGCCGCCGCCGTGGACGGTGCGCACGATGCCCTCGGGCAAGCCCGCCCGCTCGAACACCTGGCGGATGCGCTCGCCGATCAGGCAGGTCAGCGACGCGGGCTTGAGCACGACGCCGTTCCCGGCCATCAGCGCCATCGCCACCTCGCCCAGCGGAATGGTCCAGGGGTAGTTCCACGGCGCGATCACGCCCACCACTCCGAGCGGGTCGTAGGCGAAGTGCGCACGCTTGGTCTTGAAGTAGGGCTGGGGAGTCGGGATGCGCTCGTCGTCGAGGATGTCCGGCCCGGCGTCGGCGACCCAGTGCAGGGCGTCGATCGTGGGGACGATCTCCATCACGTAGGCCTCGGTGCGCGGCTTGCCCTGCTCGCGGGCGATCAGGTCGCGGATGTCGTCCATCTCGTCCACGA
>JAWVFR010000135.1:0-12166 GCA_033855845.1 Solirubrobacteraceae bacterium | reverse complement strand
GTCCCGGAGGAGGACGTCCGTGCGCTGCTGAGCATCGCGCGCCGGCGGCAGTTCTCCCGCGGGGAGGTGGTCTTCCACCAGGACGACCCGGCGGACACGCTGCACCTGGTGGACAAGGGCCGCTTCGCCGTGCGCGTGCAGACCTCCCTGGGCGACACGGCGATCCTGTCCGTGCTGGGCTCGGGCGAGATGTTCGGCGAGCTGGCGCTGCTGGGCGGCGAGGACGAGCGCCGCTCGGCCACCGTGGCGGCGCTGGAGGCGGGCGAGACGCGCTCCGTGCACCGGATGGACTTCGAGCGCCTGCGCCGCGAGCACCCCGGCACCGCCAACGTCCTGATCGCGATCCTCACCGGCCAGGTGCAGCGGCTCTCGCGGCACCTGCTCGACGCGCTGTACGTCCCGGCGGACAAGCGCGTCCTGCGCCGGCTGGCCGAGGTGGCCGCCGTCTACGCCGACGAGACGGTGCCGCTGACCCAGGAGGACCTGGCGGGGCTGGCCGGCACCTCCCGCGCCACGGTCAACCGCGTGCTGCGCGAGGAGGAGGAGCGCGGCACGGTCAAGCTCGGCCGCGGGCGCACCACGGTCCTGGACGCCGACGCCCTGGCGCGCCGCGCGCGCTAGCGGCGGCGGGCCAGGTAGACCTGGCCGCGGCGGACGATGACCGTGCGGCGCCGGAGGTTGTCGAACACGCGCACGCGGCCCTCGCGCACGGCGACCAGGGTCCCGTCGCAGCGCAGGGAGGTCAGCCACTGGGTGCCGATCGAGGACGCGCTCAGCGAGCCGGTGCGGGTGCGCCAGCGCCCGCCGCGGTCGCGGACCCACAGGCGCCGGGTCGGGCGGCGCCGGCGGGCGGAGGCCACGGCCAGCTTGCGGAAGCCGGACGCCCGGGCCACGGTCCCGCCCGGGCATCCGGCGAGCGAGTCCAGACGGAACTCCGTGTAGGGACGGGCGCCGGGGAGCTGGCGCATCATGAAAGCACCGCTGAACACCTCGGCGGGGACCTGGGTCCCGGCCGGGTCGCCGGCGACGGCCAGGTTCAGCCGTCCAGAAGTGGTGTCCACGCGCGAGCCGTTGGGGACGATGTCCTCCTCGCGCAGCGCCTTGAAGCCGGCGGCGCCCACCGGGAGCAGCGTCACCGCGCCCGCCGCCGGCTCCACGAACACCGAGCGCTGGCGCACGGCCGGCGGGATCGCCCCGAAGTCGCTGACCCGCCGCACCGTCGCGTTCCCGGAGTCGGCGACCACGAAGCCGCCGCCGGGCGCGAGCGCGACGCCCGCGGGGCGCGCGAGGCGCGCCGCCTTGGCCGGGCCGCCGTTGCCCGCGCCGCCGCCGCCGGCCACGGCCACGATCGCGCCCATCGGGGTCACGCGCCGGACGCGGTCGTTGGCGGTGTCGGAGACCAGGGCGCCGCCGTTGGGCAGGGCGGTCACGGAGAGGGGCGTGTGCAGCTGGGCGATGCGGGCCGGATCGCCGTCGCCGGACAGGCCGGCGCCGGTCCCGGCCAGCGTGGTGATCGTGCCCGCCAGATCGACGCGGCGGATCCGGTCGTTGCCGCTGTCGGCGATCAGGAACCCCCCGTCGCTGGCGGTGGAGACGTCGCGCGGGGTGTTGAGCCGGGCCGCGGCGGCCGGGCCGCCATCGCCCGCGAGACCCTGCGCGGTGCCCGCGATCGTGAAGATGCGCCCGTCCAGAGTCACGTGGCGGATGCGGTGGTTGCCGGTGTCGGCGACCAGGAAGGAGCCGTCGGGCAGCACCGCCGTGTCGGACGGGAAGGAGAGCCGCGCCTGGGTGGCGCGGCCGCCGTCGCCGGCCAGCCCCTGCACGCTTCCGGCCACCGTCACGATCCGCCCGTCGGGCAGGACGCGGCGGATGCGGTGGTCGAAGGTGTCGGCGACCAGGTAGCCGCCGCCGGGCATCGGGGTGACGCCGCGCGGGTGGTTGAGCTCGGAGTCCGTGGCCGGGCCGCCGTCGCCGCAGCCGGGGCCGCCGCAGGACCCGCCCCCGGCGGCGGTGACGATGATCCCGCTGGGCAGCACCCGGCGCACCCGGGCGTTGAGCTCGTCGGCGATGGCCAGGCTGCCGTCGGAGAGGAAGGCGACGTCGGCGAGCGTGTCCAGCCGGGCCTGGCCCGCCGGGCCACCGTCCCCGGCGAAGCCCGGGGCGCCGGGCGTCCCGGCCACGTTGGCGATCGTGCCGTCGGCGCGCCGCTGAGCCTGGGCGGTCGCGGACGCGACCAGGGCGCCCACGATCAGGGCGAGCAGGACGAGCGTGAGGGGGCGGCGCATGCGCGGCAAGCGAATCAGATGGGCGGGGCGGTTCATAGGCATGACACGTGCCACGCACCGTAGATGCGCCCGTGGCGGATTTCCTTCGCGGCGGTGACGGACCGTGTGTAAAGCTCGCGACATGCGAGCGCGGCGCCAGCGCCTCCGGGCGGGCCTCCTGGTGGCGACCGGCCTGGCCGCCGCCGGATTGGGCGCCGCGGCCTGGGGAACGGACGTCCTGCGACCGCTGGAGGCGCGCACCGTCGACGCGCGCTTCTCGATCCGCGGTGCGCAGCGCCCGGCGCCGGCGGTGGAGCTGGTGGCCATCGACGACCCCAGCATCGACGAGCTGCAGCGCCGCCTGCCCCTCCCCCGCGCGCTGCACGCCCGGGTCATCGATCGGCTGCGCCGCGACGGAGCGAAGGTGATCGCCTACGACATCGAGTTCAACGAGCCCAGCACGGTGGCGGACGACAACGCGCTGATCGAAGCGGCGCGGCGGGCGGGCAACGTGGTGCTCGCCACCTCTCGAATCGACCCGGGAGGGAAGGTCCCCGTGTTCGGGGGCGGCGAGGGGCTCACGTACTCCCGCGCCCGGGTCGGCAGCTCCCTGTTCGGTTCGATCGCCGGCCGCGTGTACCGCCTGCGCCGCGCCGACAGCGGCGTCCCGGCCTTCGCCGTGACCGCGGTGCGCCGGGCGGGCGGGCCGGTGAACGGGTCGCGCTTCCGCGATGGCGAGGCGTGGATCGACTTCGCGGGGCCGCCGGGGACCTACCGCCCGCACTCCTTCGCGCGCGTCCTGCGCGGCCGCTTCGCGCCGGGAACCTTCCGCGGCAAGGTCGTGGTGGTCGGTGCGACGACGATCGGGGGAAAGGACTACGCCTCCACGGCCACCGGCGACAACATGCCCGGCCCCGAGATCCAGGCCAATGCGATCGCCACCATCCTGGCCGGCCTCCCCCTCAACGAGGCGTCGGACGGACTCGCTCTGGCATTGCTGGCGGCGCTGGGGCTGGTGGTGCCGCTCGCCGCGCTGCGCCTCCACGGCCTGCGCTGGCTGCCCGTCCCCGTGGTCCTGGCCGCGCTGTTCGCGCTCGCCGCCCAGCTCGCCTTCGACGCCGGGACGATCCTCCCCGTGGTCCCCGGCGTGCTCGCCCTGGCCGCGGCTCTGCTCGGAACCCTGGCGGTCACCTACGGCACCGAGCTGCGCGACCGCCGGCGCCTGCGCGCCACCTTCGCCCGCTTCGTCCCCCCCTCCGTGGTCGACGAGGTCGTGGCCCAGGCCGACGACGACCTGCGCCTGGTCGGCACCCGCCGCGAGGGCACGGTGCTGTTCTGCGACCTGCGCGGCTTCACGTCCTGCGCGGAGAAGCTGGCCGCCGAGCAGGTCATCGCGCTGCTCAACCGGTACCTGACCGAGATGAGCGAGGCGATCCTGGACGCGGGCGGGACCGTCGTCTCCTACATGGGCGACGGCATCATGGCCGTGTTCGGAGCGCCGCTGGAGCAGGACGACCACGCCGACCGCGCGCTGCGCGCCGTCCGCGACATGCTCGAGCGCCGGCTGCCGCGCTTCAACGCCTGGGCGCGCGACTTCGGGCTGTCGGAGGGCTTCGCGATGGGGATCGGGATCTGCAGCGGGCCGGTGATGTCGGGCAACGTGGGCTCGGCGCGGCGCGTCGAGTACACGGCGGTGGGCGACACCACCAACACCGCCTCGCGCCTGGAGGCGATGACCAAGGAGCACGGCGTGCCGGTGCTGATCGCCGACGCCACGCGGGCCTGGCTGCGCGAGCCGGCGGACGACCTTGTCGCCGTCGGGGACCTCCCCGTGCGTGGCCGCGCGGCCACGCTGAAGGCCTGGACGCTGGCCGAGCCCGGGCACGCCGCAGCCCCCGCCCCCCAGGAGGGGGACGGGGGCCGGGATGCGGCGGACTGACCTAGCGCTTGACCGTCACGCGCCGGGTCGAGGTGCCGGCGTTGCCGGCCGCGTCGCGGGCGCGGGCGGTGGCCAGCGTCCGGACGGTGCCGCTGCGCTTGACCAGCCGCTGGCTGGCCCGCGACAGCTTGATCCGCAGCGTCGCGGACTGGCCGCCGCCGAGGCGGAACGACTTCCCGCCCAGCGCCGAGGCGCGAGCGCCCAGCGAGCGCAGCGCCAGCGCACCCGAGCAGGTGCGCTCGGTCGCGGGGCACGAGACACGCACGGCCACGATGCCGGCGCGGTTCATCTTCGCCGTCGCGGTCAGGATGCGAACGCGGGGAGCGGTCGTGTCCTTCGGCGGGGCGGGGGGCCGCTGCTGCACGGTCACGGCCTGGGTGCGGACGTCGACGACGCCGCGCCCGTCGGTGACCTTCAGGCGCACCGTGAAGGTGCCCGGCTGGGCGAACGTGGTGGTCGTCGTCGGGCTGGCGGCGCCGTTCGTCTCGAACGTGCCGTCGCCGTTGAGGTCCCACTCGTACTTCACGATGCCCTCGTCGTCGCTCGAGGTGGACCCGTCGAACGTGACGGCCTCCCCGGCGAACGCCGGGCTGGGAGCGAACGTGAACGCCGCCGTCGGCGCCCGGTGGATCAGGACGGCGACCGAAGCCGTGCCCTGCGCGCCGTAGACGTCGGTGACCCGCAGGCGCACGGTGCGCGAGCCGATCGAGCCGTACGACCGCGACGCGGACTGGCTGCTGTTGGTGTTGGTCTCGAACGTGCCGTCGCCGTCCAGGTCCCACTCGTAGCGGACGATGCCCTGGTCGTCGGTCGAGCCGGCCGCCGAGTAGGCAACCGTGTCGCCGATGAGGGAGACGGGAGCGCTGGCCGCCAGCCGGGCCACGGGGCGCCGGTGGACGATCAGCTGGTGCGAGGTGACGCCCTTGGCGCCCTGGTTGTCGGTGACCCGCAGGCGGATCGTGTAGGTGCCGGGCGTGGTGTAGCGCCGCGACGTCTTGGCGCGGGTGCCGCTGTTGGTCTCGTAGGTGCCGTTGCCGTCGAGGTCCCACTCGTACTTCGCGACGCGGATGTTGTCGCTGGAGGTGGAGCCGTCGAAGGCGACGGAGCCCAGCTGGATGCCCTCGACGCCGGGGCCCGGCCGCAGGAAGCGAATCGGACCGATCTCGCTCACGAGCGCCGGATTGGGCGAGATCGTGAAGCGAGCGACGGGCGGGGGGTTGAACGGCGGGTTGGGCTCGTTGCCGGTGCCGGTGTTGTTCGGGATGGCGGCGGCCGGACCGGCCATGGTGAGCACGGCGAGCGTGCCCACGAGCAGCGCCAGCGCGGCCATGACGGCCCGGCGGGCGGTGTTGGAGATGGGGGACGTGATGGTCATCTGTGTTGCCTCCTGGCGTGGTGATTCGGACACCAGGAAGGCTCGACGGCCGGGGCCGCCGCGTCGTTGCCCCGGGCGACGCCGGTTGTGTCAAGTCCGCGACAGAGCGGTCTTGCGCAGGCGCTCGGTCTCGGCCGGCGTGAGACGCCGGTGGCGCCCGGGCGCGAGGTCCTCGATGCGCAGCGGGCCCAGGGCCGTGCGGTGCAGCGCCCGGACCGGATGGCCCACGGCCTCGAGCATCCGCTTGACCTGGCGGTTGCGGCCCTCGTGGATCGTGAGCTCGATGCGGTCGGGGGCCAGACGGCGGGCCGCCGCGGGCGCGGTGGGGCCGTCGTCGAGGCGCACGCCCTCGCGCAGCGCCCTGAGCGCCGGCTCGCCCACCGGTGGGCGAGCCACCGTCGCCTCGTACGTCTTGCCGACCTCGTGGCGCGGGTGCGTCAGCAGCTCGGCCAGCTCGCCGTCGTTGGTGACCAGGATCAGGCCGGTCGCGTCGGCGTCCAGACGCCCGACCGGGTACAGCCGCGCGCCGCCCGGGACCAGGTCGACCACGGTCCGGCGGCCGTGGGTGTCCTTGGCCGTCGAGACCACGCCGGCCGGCTTGTGCAGCAGGTAGGTGACGCGCCCCTCGGCCCCGCCCACCGGCTCCCCGTCCACCACCACGCCGCTGGACTCGTCCACATCGCGGGCGGGATCGGTCACGACCTCGCCGCCGACCGTCACGCGTCCGGCGCGGATCACGTCCTCCGCGGCGCGGCGCGAGGCGACGCCCGCGTGGGCGAGGAACTTGGCCAGTCGCATGGCTTGCGAGCATATGGCGATGGACCTCGAGCTTCTCGGCGCCACGCTGGCCGACGCGGGCGAGCCCGCCTTCCGCGCCCGGCAGGTGTGGGCGTGGGCGGCGCGCGGAGCCGGCGGCTACGAGGAGATGACGGACCTGCCCCTGGCCCTGCGCTCTCGCCTCCAGGCCGTCGTCCCCTTCTCCAGCCTGCGCCCGGTGCACGAGGCCGTCGCCGCGGACGGCACGATCAAGGTCCTGTTCCACACGCACGACGAGCGGCCGGTGGAGGCGGTGCTGATGCGCTACCGCGACGGGCGCCGGTCGGTCTGCGTGTCCTCGCAGTCGGGCTGCCCGCTGACGTGCACGTTCTGCGCCACGGGCGCGATGCGCTTCGGGCGCAACCTGACTCCGAGCGAGATCCTCGACCAGGTCCTGCACTTCCGGCGCCTGGACGAGCTCAACCACCTGGTGTTCATGGGCATGGGCGAGCCGCTGATGAACGTGGACTCCGTGCTCGCCGCCGCCGCGCGCCTCCCGGACACGGGGATCACGAACCGCCGCACGGGCGTCTCCACCGTGGGCTGGATCCCGGGGATCGAGGCGCTGACCGAGTCGCCGCTGCCGCTGCGCCTCGCCCTGTCCATCCACGCCGCGGACGACGCGCTGCGCTCGGAGATCATGCCCGTGAACGACCGCTACCCGCTGGCGGACGTCCTCGCCGCGTGCGAGCGCTTCTACGAGCGCAAGCGCCGCCAGGTGTTCGTGGAGTACGTGATGCTCGCCGGGGTCAACGACCGCTACGAGCAGGCGGTCGCCCTGGCCGAGCGCCTGGACCCCCGGGTCTACAAGGTCAACCTCATCCCCTACAACCCGACGGACTCGCCCTACGAGGGCTCCGGCCGCGCCGCGACCGACGCCTTCAAGGCCGCCCTGGAGGAGCACGGCCTAACTGCAACAGTTCGCCTCACCCGCGGCCAGGACATCGCCGCGGCGTGCGGGCAACTGGCCGCCAAGGCCACGACCTGACGCGCGGCTCAGGTCGCTGCGGGCTGTTCCGCCTGTCCCGCTCTCGCCTCGCCCGCCCGGACGAGGCGGTCTCGCAGCTCGCCCTCCTCCTCCGGCGTGGGGTCCCACTGCGTGGCGTCGGGGAGGTCGGCGAGGGTGTTCAGGCCGAACAGGCGCAGGAAGAGGTCGGTCGTGCGGTAGAGGATCGCGCCGAACTGGGAGCGGCCGTGCTCCTCGATCAGGCCGCGGTCGTGCAGCGTGGACGTCGCGGAGTCCGATGCCACGCCGCGGATGCGGGCGATCTCCGGCCGCGACACCGGCTGCAGGTAGGCGACGATGGCCAGGGTTTCGGCCTGGGCCGGCGTGAGCGGCGGGGTGCGCGGCTTGGCCAGCAGGCGCCGGGCGGCCGGCTCGGTCGAGGGATCGGTGGCCAGGGTGAAGCCGCCCGCGACCTCGCGCAGCACGATCCCGCGGAAGCCCTCGGCGTACTCCTCGCGCAGCCGGGCCAGCCCCTCCACGATCTCGCCCTCGCCGCGGGCCGCGGCCTCGGCCAGCTCGGGGACCGTGACCGGGTCGTTGGAGAGGAACAGCAGCGCCTCCAGCGTCCGTTCCAGGTCCCTCACGCCGCGCGCTCCTGCGCCGCCGCCCCGCCTCGCGCACGGACGGTGATCTCGCCGAAGGGCTCGGGCTGCTCCCACACGGCCTCGCCCTGCTTGTGCAGCTCCAGGAGCGCGAACAGGGTGGTCGCGATGGTCACGCGGTCGGCGTCGCGCACCGCCTCGTCGAAGGTGAAGACGCCCCGGCGCAGCAGCTTGCGCAGGTGCGACAGGCGGGCGGCCACCGACACGCGCGGGTGCACGACGTGCATGTGGTCGACGTCGATCGGCGGCGGGTGGGCCAGCAGGTCGCCCAGGGCCGCGCCCAGACGCGCCGGCTCGTAGACCGCCTCCGCCAGCTCCAGCGACGCGCGCTTCAGGTGCGGCGGCGGCGGCGCGCTGCGGTAACGGAAGCCCGACTCGGCGGCCAGCCGCTCCTCCAGCTCGGTCGCCGCGCGGCGGTAGCGGCGGGCGTCGAGCATCCGGCGCAGCAGCTCCTCGGCGGCCTCGCCCGGCTCGAGGTCCAGCCACTCGTCGTCCTCGTCGCGCGGCAGCATGAGCCGCGACTTGAGCTCCAGCAGGGCCGCGATCAGGACCAGGAACTCGGTCGCGACCTCGAGGTCGAGCTCCCCGCGCCCCTCCAGGTGGTCCAGGTACGCGAGCACGACATCGGCGAGGTCGACCTCGAGCAGGTCCACCTCCTCGCGCAGGATCAGCGTCAGCAGCAGGTCGAAGGGACCGGCGAAGACGTCCAGGTCGAGCTCGAGCTCCGCGGCTCGGAAGAGCTCCGGCATGGGCGCAGGCTAGCGAGGGCTCCCGACGCCCATGGCGTGGCGGACGTCGGCCAGCGTCGGGACGGCGATGGCGCGGGCCTTCTCGGCGCCGGCGGCCAGCGTGGCCTCCAGCGCGTCCTCGTCGGCGCGCAGGTCCGCGTAGCGCTCGCGCACCGGGCGCAGGTACTCCACGACGGCCTCGGCCACCGCGCCCTTGAAGGCGCCGTAGCCCTGGCCGGAGAACTCCGCCTCGACCTCGTCCGGGGACACGCCGCGCACCACGGCGAGGACATCGATCAGGTTGGTGATGCCGGGCTTGTCCGGCGCCCGGACGACCTCGCTGCCGGAGTCGGTGACGGCGCCGCGGAACTTCTTCTCGATCGCCTTGGGGTCGTCCAGGACGTACACGGTTCCCTGCTCCGAGCCGACGGTCGTCGACATCTTCCGCTCCGGCTCCTGCAGGTCCATGATCCGCGCACCCACCTCGGGGATCCGGTGACGCGGAACGACGAGCGTCTCCCCAAACCGGGAGTTGAACCGCTCGGCGATGTCGCGCATCAGCTCGACGTGCTGGCGCTGGTCGTCGCCCACCGGCACCTCGTCGGCCCGGTAGAGCAGGACGTCGGCGGCCTGGAGCACCGGGTACAGGAACAGGCCGGCCGAAACCAGCTCGCGTTGAGCCCCCGCCTTCTCCTTGAATTGCGTCATGCGGTTGAGCTCGCCCACCGCCGTCACCGAGCACAGCAGCCAGCACAACTCCGCGTGCTCGGCCAGGTCGCCCTGGCGGAACAGGATGCACCGGCCGGGGTCCAGCCCCGCGGCAAGCAGCAGGGCGGCCGTGTCGTACACCCGCTCGCGCAGCTCGGCCGGGTCGTAGGGCACAGTCGTGGCGTGCAGGTCGACGATGCAGTAGATGGCCTCGCCGCGATCCTGCCCGGCCACGTACTGGGCGATCGCGCCGATCTGGTTGCCCAGGTGCTTGCGGCCCGTGGGCTGGATTCCGGAGAAGATGCGCACCGGCGCCGCAGCGTATCCGGCCCGGATGCCAGGCACCTTGCGGCCGCTGGTGCGGTGTCTATCCTTGATCGGGCCAGGAGGGCTTCACCCCAACGTGCCACGGAAGCGCCCGCTGTCTTGACGATCCCCACCATTCGCCGCGCCGGCCTCGCCTGCGCCATGGCCTGCGCCGCCGCGCTGGCCGCGGCCGCGCCCGCCCGGGCCGCCTACGCCCCCCGGCTCACGCTGACGGTCGACCCGCCCACGTTCGCCGCGCCGGTGGCGGTGACGCTCGGGATCGCCCAGGACGCGAGCGAGGAGGCGACCAGCTCCGTGCACGTGACGCTGCCCGGCTTCGGCTCCGCGACGGGCGCGCCCTCCCGGCCTCCGTGCACCGGGGTCGCGGCGTCGAGCGGGACCTGCCCGGCGGACAGCCGCATCGGCACCGCATCCATGTCCACCGGGTTCGGCGAATTCACCGGCGGCGTGTACTTCACCGGTATGGAGGGCGACAGCGCGAAGGTCCTTGCCATCGTGTCCAACTCGCAGCTCCCGCTGGCGCTCGACCAGCGCTTCACCGGCGCTCTCACGCCGGTGCCCGGCGGCCGCGAGCTGGCCTTCGACGGCCTCCCCGGCGCCACCGCCACCCGGCTCCAGATCGCGCTGGCCGGAGACGACCGCGCGTTGGTGACCGCCCCGCGCCGCTGCGGCAACTTCGACCTGGTCGGCCGCCTGACCAGCCACGCCGGCGGAAGCCTGGACCGTCCCACCCAGGTCTCCATCGGCGGCTGCCCCGGAACGCCCCCGGCGATCTTCGCCGCCAGCCTGAATCCTCGACAGCTGCGAGTCGGCGCCACCACGACGCTGGCCTTCACCGTGGCCGAGACCGCGGCGGTGCGCGTCACCGCCCGGCGGATCGGGACCCGCGCCGTGCGCACCCTGCGGCGCATGACCGCCCGCCCGGGCCGCAACCGCGTCCCCGGGCTGGCACGCGGCCTGGCCGCCGGACGCTGGGTCGTGAGCCTGCGCGCGGCCGACGCCGACGGTGCCGTGGTCCGGACGCTGGCACTGCGCATCCTCGACCGGCGCCGCTGACCGTCTATCGTGCTGAGCGCATGGACGCACGCCCGCTCACAGCCCTGCTCGTAGCCGCCGGCCTCCTGGCCGCGGCCCCGGCGGCGCAGGCCGCCTACGCGCCCAAGCTGGCGGTGAAGGTCAGCCCGACCAACACGCCCGGCCGGACCGTGGCCTTCACCTCGGTGGTCACCCAGGCCTCCGACGAGGACCCGACCAAGTCCGCCCGGGTCAAGCTCCCGCTCGGCTTCGCCTACGACACGACGGCGCTCTCGCGCTTCCAGGCCTGCTCGCCCGCGGAGCGCGACGCCCGCGCCTGCCCGGCCGCCAGCCGCCTGGGCACGGCCACGGCCAGCGCGCTGGGCCAGACGCTGACCGGCGGCGTGCACCTGGGCCAGGGCGCGACGATCTACATCTTCCTCAACAACGCCACGCTGAAGCTGCTGGGCCAGGAGCCCAAGCCGATCGTCGGGCGCACCGAGTTCCGTCCCGACGGCGGGACCGACACCGTGCTCGACGACCTGCCCTCGGACTTCACCGCCACGCGGTTCGAGCTCGCCCTCGACGGGCCGCCGAAGTCGGTCATCAACGCTCCGACCAAGTGCGGCGAGCACACCTTCATCGCCGAGTTCACGAGCAGCAAGGGCGTGAAGTCCACGTCCACCTCCAAGGTCACGATCACCAACTGCCCCCCGCCCCCGCCCGTCGAGGTGGCGCTGTCGGCGGTCACGTTCACGCCCCGCAGCGTCGTGAAGGGGCGCCAGTCCATCCTGCGCTACAAGCTCAACCGGGCCGCCCAGATCGACGTGACGGTCCGCCGCCTGGGGAAGAGCAAGATCCTCGGCCGCAAGCGTTTCAGCCAGGCCGCCAACCGGCCCAACGGCCGCGTCGCGGTGGCCACCGCCGGCCTCCAGCCGGGCCGCTTCATCGTGACGATCCGCGCGTCCGGCGACGGAACGTCCAGCACCCGCAGCTTCCTGCTGACGGTCCGCGCCCGCTAGCGGCGCTCCGCCCCGCTAGAGCGGCTGGCGGATGACCGGGCGCTTGGCGGCGCCCGCCTCGTCCAGCCGGCGGACGGGCGTGGTGTGCGGCGCGGTCTGCGCGATCGAGGGGTCCTCGCGGGCCTCCTGCAGGATCTGCGCGATCGTGTCCGCGAAGGCGTCGAGCGTCTCCTTGGTCTCCGTCTCGGTGGGCTCGATCAGCAGCGCCTCGTCGACGAGCAGCGGGAAGTACACCGTCGGCGGGTGGAACCCGTGGTCGAGCAGCCGCTTGGCCAGGTCGAGCGTGCGGATGCCCAGGTTGCGCTTCATCGGCCCGCCGGTGAGCACGAACTCGTGCATGCACAGGCGGTCGTACGCGGGCGGCA
>JAWVFR010000134.1:0-29330 GCA_033855845.1 Solirubrobacteraceae bacterium | reverse complement strand
GCGTCGCCGTTGTTCGGGGCCGCGGCGCTGGTCGTCTGGAAGGCCCCCACGGTGGTGGGGAACGTGGACGAGTTGGTCAGGCCCGTGAGGTACGCGTGGCCCGTGGAGTCGAGCGCGATGGCGCGCGCGTCGGTCTGGTTGGTCGCGCCGCCGAGGTAGGTCGAGTACAGCAGCGCGCTGCCGCTCGAGTTGAGCCGGGTCAGGAACGCGTTGGTGAAGCCGCCCGGAGCGGTCGTCTGCAGGGCCGTGGGGGTGGTGGGAAAGGTCCCGGAGCCGGTCGCGCCCGTGACGTAGGCGTTGCCGGCGGCGTCGACGGCGATCCCCTTGGCGCTGTTGGTGGTCTCGCTGCCGCCGCCGAGGTAGGTCGAGTACACGAGCGCGCTGCCGGACGGGTTCAGCTTGGCCACGAAGGCGTCTGCAAAGCTGGCCTTGGCCGGCTGGTAGGGCGCGACCGTCGGGAAGTTCGTGGAAGCGGTGGAGCCGGCCACGTAGGCGCTCCCGGCGCCGTCGACCGCGATCGCGTGGCCGACGTCGCTGCCGTCTCCGCCCAGGTACGTGGAGTACACGAGCACGGGATCGATCACGAGGGCCCGGGCCGGGTCATGGCGCCCCAGCGCGAACCGCACCAGGCCGCGGCCGGCCAGCACGTACCGGCTCGCGACGGTTACGCGGCGCCCGTCCACCACCTGGTATGCGCGCGGCCGCGCCAGGCGCATCGCGTCACCGGCGGGGCCGATGGCCAGGCTGCCGGCACGGTCGATCCGCAGCGAGCGCTCCCCGCCTACGCGCAGCGCGATCCGCCTCGGATCGGCGCCGGGGGCGACCACGAAGTCGTACTCCAGCTGTCCGCCGTTGCCGTAGAAGACCGCGTCCACGCCCGGCCACAGCGCCGGGTACCGGACCCGGGCGAACGTCGGCACGCCGGTCCGCCACCGCGACCGGTCGTTCCCCAGGAGGTAGTTCACCCGACCGGGCAGCGCGCGCTGCCCCACGGGCAGCGACCGCCGCGCCCCGGGAAACCCGAAGGACACGGTGCCGCGGCGCGCGACGCCCACCGTCAGCCCCCGCGATCCCAGCGCGACCCCCACCCCACTCGCGCGCGCCACGAACCGGGCGACCGCGGGCGCCTGGCCCACGTTCGGCGCGAAGCTCAGCGGCAGCCGGCCGTAGGACGTCTGCGGCGGGACGCGCAGCTCTCCCAGCCCCCCGCGCACGCCCACGCCGTCGCCCAGGCTGGACAGGCCGCCGCCGGACGGGCCGGTCCCGGCCCCCGCGCCGCACCCGGCCGCCGCCAGGCACGTCAGTGCGCCCGCAAGGCGGAGAACGGGTCTCATTGTGTCGACAACCATCCCACTACCGGCGATGCGGAGTCAACGGCGCCGGATCGCTTGCATGCAGCCCGGATGTATAGGGTTCCGCCGCCCCGGGTCCGGCCCGGGCCTCACGATGCGCTTCTACGAGTACGAGTCCAAGGAGATCGTCCGCCGCGCGGGCATCCCGACCTCCAAGGGGGGCTTCGCCACCACCGTCGAGGAGGCCCGTGAGCGGGCGGAGGAGGTCGGCGGTCCCGTCGTCATCAAGTCCCAAGTCCTGACCGGGGGCCGGATGAAGGCCGGCGGCGTCCAGTTCGCCGACACTCCGGACGAGGCGGCCGACCACGCGGCCAAGGTCCTGGAGCTGGAGATCAACGGCCACATGCCGCGCGGAGTCCTGGTGGACGAGCGCGTCGAGGTCGCCCAGGAGTACTACGCGGGCGTGGTGTGGGACGGGCTGCGCAAGCAGCCGGTGATGCTCTTCTCCGACATGGGCGGCATCGACATCGAGGAGGTCGCCGAGCAGCACCCCGACCACGTCGGGCGCGGCCACTTCTCCAACCTCCTGCCCTTCTCCGACTTCCAGGCCAAGCAGGTGATCGCGTCCGTCGGGGTCACCGGCAGCGCGCTGAACCGCCTGACCCCCATCCTCACCCGCCTGGCCAAGCTGTTCGTGCAGCGCGACATGACGCTGGCCGAGATCAACCCGCTGGCCCAACTCGCCGACGGCTCCTTCGTCGCCGTGGACGCCCACATGGAGATGGAGAACGAGGCCCGGGGGCGCCAGAAGCAACTGCTGACCGACCTCGGCGTCGGCGACGAGGAGACGCGCGAGGCGCGGGAGGCCACGGAGTTCGAGATCGCCGGCGAGGCGGTCGACGCCCAGGACCACCGCGGCGTGGCCGGCAACGTCACGGAGTTCGACGGGAACCTGGGCCTGGTGATCGGCGCCGGCGGCGGGTCGCTGACGCTGTTCGACGCGGTCCGCGCCCATGGCGGCAAGCCCGCCAACTACTGCGAGATCGGCGGCAACCCGTCGGTGGCCAAGGCCTGCGGCCTGGCCAAGCTGGTCCTCTCCAAGCCCGGCGTGGAGAAGATCGCGGTGATGATGTCGATCGTCTCCAACACGCGCGTGGACATCGTCGCCCGCGGCGTCATCAAGGCCTGCGTGGAGCTCGGGCACGACCCGGCGGAGAAGATCGCGATCTTCCGCATCCCCGGGGCTTGGGAGGAGGAGGGCTTCAAGATCCTCGAGCGCTACGGCGTGCCCTACGCCGACCGGTCCGTGTCCCTCAACGAGGCGGCCAAGCGCGCGGCCGAGGCCGTCTGATGTCGATCCTCGTCGACTCCGATACGACCTTCATCGTCCAGGGGATCACCGGCCGCGAGGCGGTCAATTTGACGCGGGAGTGCCTGGACTACGGCACCGGCGCGAAGATCGTCGGCGGCGTCACCCCGGGCCGCAAGGGCCGCGACGTCCACGGCGTGCCGGTGTTCGACACTGTCGCCCAGGCGGTCGAGCACCACGGCGCGCCCATCGACGGCTCCGTGGTCACCGTCCCCCCCGCCTTCACGAAGGACGCCGTCATCGAGGCCATCGCCAACGGCGTGAAGCTCGTGGTGATCGTGACCGAGCGGATCCCGCGCGCGGACGTGGCGCAGATGGTCGAGTACGCGACGGCGAACGACGCCCGCATCATCGGCCCCAACTGCCTCGGGGTGATCGTCCCGGACAAGATCAAGATGGGCGGCATCGGCGGGCCGGCCAAGGACGCCGCGAAGTCCTACTCCCCCGGCTCGGTCGGGGTCATGTCGCGCTCGGGCGGGATGACGACCGAGATCTCCTCGACGCTGACCGCCGCCGGCCTGGGCCAGTCCACCGCGGTCTCCATCGGCGGCGACGCCATCATCGGCTCCTCCTACGCGGAGCTGATGCCGTTGTTCGCGGCCGACGGGCAGACCGAGGCGCTCGTGATCTACACCGAGCCCGGCGGGCGGATGGAGGCCCAGCTGTCCGAGTGGGTCACGGCCAACGGCGACCCGCTGCCGATCGTCGCCTTCATGGCCGGCCGCTTCATGGACGAGATGCCGGGCATGAGCTTCGGCCACGCCGGCACGATCGTGGAGGGCAAGGAGGACACGGCCGGAGAGAAGATCGCCCGCCTGGCCGAGGCCGGGATCGTCGTGGCCGAGCGCATCGAGGAGATCCCCGACCTGGTGCGAGACAAGATCGCCGAGCGGGCGGCGGCCGCATGAGGTCCGACGCGCTGTTCATCGGCGTCGAGGTCGACGACGAGGTCGCTCGCGACCCCGCAGTCGCCGCCAAGCTGACCGAGGTCTGCCCGGTCGACATCTACGCCCAGGCCGAAGATGGAACACTTCGCATCGTGGAGGAGAACCTGGACGAGTGCGTCCTGTGCGAGTTGTGCCTGGACGCCGCCCCCGACGGCTCGGTGAAGGTGATCAAGCTGTACGACGACGACGCCGTGCTGACGCGCTGATGCGGGCGCTGGCGACACTGGCGGCGGCGGCCTTCCTGGCCCTGGCGGCGCCGGCGGTCTCCCACGCGGGGATCGTGTCGTTCTCCGACGTCACCTACCACTACACGGGCGGGCCGGACACGAACGACCTCACGCTGTTCATCGACAACGACCTGCGCGGGCGCACGACCCAGAACTGCCTGCTGGTCCTCTGCCGCACCGAGGCGACGCCGCGCCCCGCGCCCAACCCGGACGGCCCCTACGTCTACTTCGACGACGTGATGCCGGTCGCCATCGCCGAGAACGCCCGCGACCGCTGCTTCTACCTGACGTCCGCGGACGGCACTACCGACTACACCGTCGCGGGGTGCCGCCGCGAGGGCGGCGCGCCGATCGTCGTGGACCTGGAGGGCGGGACGGACAAGTTCCTGTCGCGCCTGACCCCCGGGCGCCACGAGGTGACCGTCAACGGCGGCACCGGCAACGACGAGCTGCGCGGCAACTCCGGGCGCGAGATCCTCAACGGCGGGGAGGGCAACGACCGCATCGACGGCGAGCTGCCCCCGACGCCGGGCCGCGACGCCTACGGCTTCATGCCCGCCGGCGCCCAGGCGCTGGACGACATCATCCGGGGCGGTAACGGCGACGACGTCATCGAGGGCAGCCCCGGCGACGACTTCATCTCCGGCGACGCCGGACGCGACACGCTCGGCGGCGACGCCGGCAACGACGTGCTGGTCGGGGGCGCCGGGCCGGACAACCTGCGCGGCGGCGCCGGGGACGACCTGGTCGCCGGCAACGCCGGTGACGACCGGCTGGCCGGCGACAGCGGGACCAACCGCCTCCTGGGCCAGGCCGGGCGCGACTTCTTCTACGCGGGCGTGGGCTACGACATCGTCGACTACTCCGACCGCACCCGGGGCGTGCGCGCGGCCGTCGGCTCGGGCCGGCGCATCTACGAGGACTACATCCAGTCCGGCATCGAGGAGATCCGCGGGACCGCCGGCAACGACGTCCTGATCGGGAACGGCGCGCGCAACGTCCTGCGCGGCGGCCCGGGGAACGACCGCCTGGTGGGCGGGGCCGGGGTGGACTCCCTGTTCGGCGAGGACGGCGGCGACACGCTGGAGGCCGCCGACGGCCGCGGCGGCGAGACCGTCTCCTGCGGCGACGGGACCGACATCGCCTCGGCCGACCCCGGCGACTTCCGCATCTCCTGCGAGGCCACGCTGCGCCGCCGGACCGCCTGAGCCGCCGTTTACACTGGGCGCCTCGGCTCGCCGCTGAAGGATCCGGTCGCGGCGGCCGACATATACGTACGCCCTCATGCGTCTTCCCCTGCTCGCACTCCTGGCCTGCCTGACCGCCGCCCTCGCTCCCGCGGCGACCGCCGGCGCGCGCGTAGTCGACCGCCCGGCCCTGCGCGAGGCGCTGGCCCGCGGCGGGACGACGGCCCACAAGAGCGCCGCCTCCCAGCGCATTCGCAAGCCGACCTGGGTGAGCGGCGTCCAGGTCACCGAGTACTACCCGGTGCCGGAGAGGTGGTTCGTGGGGCGCAGGGTCAAGGGCCCCGGCATCCCCGGGCTGCACCGCATCGACTGGCTGTACTCCGCGCGCGGGCTGACGATGGAGGGCGACGGGGTGGGGCTGGACGGCCGCCGCTACTCGATCGGCAGCGTGGGCGGCGCCGGCTGGGTGGACCGCCTCGGGCGGCGTTCGTGCATCGGGTGCGCCGCCGGCGTCTTCTGGCGCGCGGGCGGCTACTACCGCAACCGCGCCAACCGGCTGACCTTCCCGCTGGACGGCGGCGGCTGGTTCTCCGGCGCCGGCCTGCGCTGGGTGCCGCTCCCGGGCGTCAGCTTCAACACCGGGCCGTCGCTCGACCTGCGGTACTACGCCTCGCTGGCCGTCGATCCCAATGTGATCCCCATCGGCAGCCGCGTGTACGTCCCCTGGTACGCCCAGCAGAAGCTGGGCAACGGGTGGTTCGTGGCCCAGGACACGGGCGGGGCGATCGGCGGTCGCCACATCGACGTCTACCGTCCGGCGCCGGAGTCATCCTCCGGCGGCGGACGGTCGCTGCGCGGCCAGCGCATATACGTCGTGCCTCCCCGTTGATGAGAGCCCCCACCGCCGCCATTCTCGCCGTCGCGCTGGCGCTCGTCGCCGCGCCCGCCGCGTCCGCCGCCACCGATCCCGCCGACGCGCCGCTGTCCCCGCTGGACCTCACCTCCGCCACGCTGCGCCAGGACGGGGCCGACCTGGTCGTCTCCGTCCGGACCGCCGGCGACTGGGCGTCGCGCGCGCTGTCGCGTCGCGGGCGCTCGCTGTGCCTGGTCGTGGCCCAGGGAGCCCGGCGCTTCGTGTGCGCTGCCGTGAAGCCCAGCGGTGGGCCGCAGCTGACTGTGAACCTGGCCGGCGGCTCACCCTCGCTGCTGATCGCGAAGATCGACCGGCCCGACGGCCGCACCCTCAACGCGCGCTTCGCCTGGCGCGACATCGGGCTGAAGGTGGGATCGATCGCGTGGTCGGTCACCTCCACGTGGACCGACTCGACGGGGTGCGCGGCCGCGGCGCCCGGGTGCAACGACCGGCTCCCCGACCGCGGGACGCTGGCGGCGCGCCTGACCCCGCCGGCCGCCACGGGCTGCGCCGCCCGCGGCCCGTCCTACGTCACGAACGGCCCGCGCACGCGCCGCGCCGTGGCGCTGACTTTCGACGACGGCCCCGGCACCTACACCGGGCGAGTCCTGGACGTGCTCAAGCGCACGGGAGCCAAGGGGACGTTCTTCGTGCTCGGCCAGCAGGTCACGAGCGGCGAGCTGCTGCGCCGCGCGCTGCGCGAGGGCCACGCCATCGGCAACCACTCCTACAACCACGCCAATCTCTCCGGCGGCGGGATGGGCCAGATGACGTCCACCAACGCCGCGATCCGCCGCACCACCGGCTACACGCCGTGCATCTTCCGGGCCCCCTACGGCGCCGTCAGCGGACTGCTCATCGGGCAGGCGCGGTCGCTGGGGATGCTCACGATCCAGTGGGACGTCGACCCGCGCGACTGGTCGCGGCCCGGCTCGGGCGCGATCATGGCCGGCCGCCCGGCCTCCGCGGCGCGGGTCCTGGCCGACGTTCACCCCGGGTCCATCGTCGTCATGCACGACGGCGGCGGCCCGCGCGACCAGACCGTCGCCGCCCTCCCGGGCATCATCGCCTCGCTGCAGCGCCGCGGCTACCGCCTGGTCACCGTCCCCGAGCTGCTCGGCCTGCGCTCCACGTACGGGTAGCCTCGGGCGCGTGCCCGAGCTCCCGGAGGCCGAGCGTGCGCGGCAGGCGATCGAGCGCGCCCTGGGTCGCGAGATCGTCGCGGTCCACGATGCCGACACCTGGGTCTGCCGTCCCCACGCGCCCGGGGAGGTCGAGGCGGCGCTGCTGGGCCGCCGCCTGACCGCCGCGCACCGGCGCGGCAAGTTCATGTGGGTGGAGACCGGCGGCGGCCCGGACCTGGGCCTGCACCTCGGCATGGCGGGGCGCATCGCCATCGACGAGCCGCCCCACCCGCGCTGGGACCGCTTCGCCCTGGACTTCGCCGGCGGCGGCCGGCTCGCCCTGCGCGACCGCCGGCGGCTGGGACGGGTGGTGCTCGAGCCGGACTTCTCCCACGTGGGCCCGGACGCGGCCGAGGTGTCGCGGGCCGAGTTCCGCGCGCGCGTCGGGCGCGGGCACGCGCCCCTGAAGGCGCGCCTGCTCGACCAGGGCGCGATCGCCGGCATCGGGAACCTGCTGGCCGACGAGATCCTGTGGCAGGCCCGCCTCTCCCCCCTGACGCCCGCCGGGACGCTGGAGGAGGCGCAGCTCGACCACCTGTGGCGCACCACCCGGCGCGTCCTGCGCACCACGATGCGCCGCGGCGGCGCCCACACCGGGGACCTCAACCATCACCGCCGCGAGGGCGGGCTGTGCCCCCGCTGCGGAGCGCCGCTGCGCCGCGCGCGGGTGGGCGGGCGCACGACGTACTGGTGCGGCAGGGAGCAGCCCGACCCCTCCGGGTAGGCTGCAAACCATGTCCGAGAACTCCTTCGGCGCCCGCGACACGCTGCGCGTGGGCGACCGCGAATACGAGATCTACCGGCTGGATGCGCTCCAGTCGAAGTTCGACGTCGCCCGGCTGCCCTTCTCCCTGAAGGTGCTGCTGGAGAATCTCCTGCGCACCGAGGACGGGGTGTCCGTGACCGCGCAGGACATCGAGGCGCTCGCCACCTGGGACGCGGCCGCTGAGCCCTCCGAGGAGATCGCCTTCACCCCCGCCCGGGTCCTGATGCAGGACTTCACCGGCGTCCCGGCCGTCGTGGACCTCGCGGCCATGCGCGACGCGATGGACGCCATGGACGGCGACGCGAGCCAGATCAATCCGCTCGTCCCGGCCGAGCTGGTGATCGACCACTCCGTGCAGGTCGACGTCTTCGGCACCAACGCCGCCTTCGAGCGCAACGCCGAGCTGGAGTTCGAGCGCAACCAGGAGCGCTACGCCTTCCTGCGCTGGGGGCAGGGCGCGTTCGAGGGGCTCAAGGTCGTGCCGCCCGACACCGGGATCGTCCATCAGGTGAACCTCGAGTACCTCGCGCGCGTGGTCTTCGTGGACGAGGAGACGGGCCGCGCCTATCCCGACACCCTGGTGGGGACCGACTCGCACACCACGATGATCAACGGCCTGGGCGTCCTGGGGTGGGGCGTGGGCGGGATCGAGGCCGAGGCGGCCATGCTGGGCCAGGCGATGTCGATGCTGATCCCACAGGTCGTGGGGTTCCGGCTGAACGGCGAGCTGCCCGAGGGAGCGACCGCCACCGACCTCGTCCTGACCGTCACCCAGATGCTGCGCGAGCACGGCGTGGTGGGGAAGTTCGTGGAGTTCCACGGCCCCGGCCTGACCAACCTGCCGCTGGCCGACCGCGCGACCATCGGGAACATGTCCCCCGAGTTCGGCTCGACCTGCGCCATCTTCCCCATCGACCGCGAGACGCTGCGCTACCTGGAGTTCTCCGGACGCCCGAAGGAGCAGATCGAGCTGGTCGAGGCCTACTGCCGCGAGCAGGGCATCTGGCACGACGAGGACTCCGAGGAGCCGGTCTACTCCGAGTCGCTGGAACTGGACCTCGACACGGTCGTGCCCTCCCTGGCCGGCCCCAAGCGCCCGCAGGACCGCGTGCCGCTGTCGGACGCCAAGGAGATGTTCCGCGAGGCCCTGACCAACTACGTGACCGAGGACGTGGAAACCCAGCTCGCCGACGCCCACGACGAGGCGGTGGCCGAGTCCTTCCCCTCCTCCGACCCCCCGTCCAACGGGCACCCGGGCCACAGCTTCGACGAGGACGAGCGGGCGCCGGCGCCGGACTCGCCCTCCGGCGGCGGCGCCGTGACCGTGGACCTGGACACCGACAGCTCGGTCCACGTCGAGCTGGACGGCGAGACGTTCGAGCTCGACCACGGGCACGTGGTGATCGCGGCGATCACCAGCTGCACGAACACCTCCAACCCGTCGGTGATGCTGGGCGCGGGCGTGCTGGCCCGCAACGCCGTCCAGCGGGGCCTGGAGGCCAAGCCGTGGGTCAAGACGTCGCTGGCGCCCGGGTCCAAGGTGGTCACCGAGTACCTCGACCGGGCCGGGCTGACCGAGTACCTCGAGGCCCTGCGCTTCCACCTGGTCGGCTACGGGTGCACGACGTGCATCGGGAACTCCGGGCCGCTGCCCCCCGAGATCTCCCGCGCGGTGGACGAGGGCGACCTGGCGGTGGTGTCGGTGCTCTCGGGCAACCGCAACTTCGAGGGGCGCATCAACCAGGACGTGAAGATGAACTACCTGGCCTCGCCCCCGCTCTGCGTCGCCTACGCGCTGGCGGGGACGATGGACATCGATCTCTACTCCGACCCCCTGGGCGTGGATCGCAACGGCGAGGACGTCTTCCTGCGCGACCTGTGGCCGACGGAGCAGGAGGTCCACGAGCTGATCGAGGAGGCCGTGCAGTCGGACATGTTCCGCAAGTCCTACGCGGAGGTGTTCGACGGCGACGAGCGCTGGAACTCGCTGGACGTGCCGACGGGGGATCGCTTCGAGTGGGACCCGGATTCCACCTACGTCCGGCGGGCGCCGTTCTTCGACGGCATCGAGAGGGAGCCCGCGGCCGTCGAGGACATCTCCGGCGCGCGGGTCCTCGCCGTGCTGGGCGACAGCGTCACCACCGACCACATCTCCCCCGCAGGGTCGATCAAGAAGGACTCGCCCGCGGGGCGCTACCTCCAGGAGCACGGTGTCGCGCCGAAGGACTTCAACTCCTACGGGTCGCGGCGCGGCAACCACGAGGTGATGATGCGCGGGACGTTCGCCAACATCCGCCTGCGCAACCTGCTGGCGCCGGGGACCGAGGGCGGCGTGACCATCCACCTCGACTCCGGCGAGGAGATGCCGATCTACGACGCGGCGATGCGCTACGCGGAGTCCGGGACGCCCCTGGTCGTCCTGGCCGGCAAGGAGTACGGCTCGGGGTCGTCGCGCGACTGGGCGGCGAAGGGGACGAAGCTGCTCGGCGTGCGGGCGGTGATCGCGCGGTCGTATGAGCGGATCCACCGGTCGAACCTGGTGGGGATGGGCGTCGTGCCTTTGCAGTTCATGGACGGCGAGTCGGTGGAGTCGCTGGGGCTGACGGGGAAGGAGACGTTCTCGATCTCCGGGCTGGAGGGGGGCGAGGCTCGTTCGGTCACCGTCGATGCGGGGGACGTCTCGTTCGAGGCCCGCGTGCGCATCGACACCCCCAAGGAGGTCGAGTACTTCCGGCATGGCGGGATCCTGAACTTCGTGCTGCGGCGGATGCTGGGCTCTTAACGGCAGTCATCGAGGAGGAGCCTGGAGAGGTCGCTTTTCACTCTCGCTGTGTCTTCGTGCAGCTGCCTCCAGGTGAGGCGGATCACCCTCCAGCCGTGGCTCTGCAGTAGGCGGTCTCGCTCCCGGTCTCGCTCGAAGGCGGCGGTGGTCTGGTGGGTGGCGCGGCCGTCGAGCTCGACTATGAGGCGTTGCTCTCGCCAGACGCAGTCGACCTCGATTTCTTTGATCCTCTGGTTCATCTCCGGCCTTGGCAGTCCGTGGGCGTCGAGGAACTGGAGGAAGCGGTCCTCGAGCTCGCTTCGGGTGACGGTGTCGCCGATGTTTCCCTGCTCCGTGATGGCTCTCAGCTTCGCTGCCCCCGGCGCTTTCGGATACCTCGCCAACAGCTCATCGAGGGGGTGGTGGCCGGTCAGTCTGTGTTGCTCCGCTCGGTCGATCGCTCGGTGCAGGCGGTGTTGGTCGAGGGTTTTGGCGAGGTCGAGGAGGGTCCTGGCCGGCGTGGTCACCGGCACGCCCCGTTCGGCGGTGACCTCGTCGGCGCCGATGGCCGCGCGGTGAAAGCGGATGCCCTGGCGCTGGCGCCGGGCCACGCCCACCGTCACGTCGATCCTGCCCGCGGGCGTGGCCACGATTCCCCACAGCGCCGCCGCGGGCATGTGGCTCAGCACCGCGCCTGGGCCGCCTGCCAGCACGGCCGCGAGCCACCGGCCCTCGCGCGAAAGCACGCGATGTCCCACGCAGTACACCGCGGTGCAACGGATGAAGCCGCCCCGCCGCCAGCCGCCGCTGGACCTTGCGCGGCGTGAGCCCCAGCGCCACCAGCTGCCCACGGGAGACAACGCCGTGCTGGCCCTCCGCCAAGCGGGCAATCTCGGCGTCCTCGCGACATTGACTACCTATATGGGCGTTAACGTCGCGCAGGTTCGCCACGGGGCCGACACTGCCGCCCCCCTCGTTGCGGCTGTTACGCCGAAAGCTACGAAACGGCTACAGAATGCCCACGATGTACGCGCAGTCCCAGTTGCGCGCGCCGCGGCCGTTGTCCCAGATGAGCGTGGCGACTCGGTCCTGCTCCCCCTTGGATGCGAGATACGCCGCCGGCCCCTGGCCGCCGAAGCCCGACCAGGTGGACGGGATGATCTGGTAGTAGCCGCTGGCTCCGGCCCAGTTCGGGGGATGGTTGACGCCGCCGGACTCGCACTGGACGATCGCCCACGGGATCGCCCACGGCCCGCCCGGGCCGTAGTGGGACATCCCCGCGTTCTGCTGGGACTGCAACCGCGCCAGCTCGCGCTCCAGGCGCTGGCGCGATCCGCGCGCGTGGCTCAGCGCGGCCAGGCGCGCGGAGCGGACGCGCTCGGCTGCGGCGCGGCGGCTGGACGCCAGCTGCTCCATGGAGGCGAGGCCGTCGCGCTGCTTGCGCACCGCGTCGGTGATCCGCTGCTGGCGCGCGCGCAGCACGGCCAGGCGCCCGGCGGCCCGGCGCGACGCGTCGCGGGCGCTGCGGACCGCCACGATCATCCGCTGGTCCTGCTCCTTGATGCGGCGCAGGAACTCCGCCCGCTCCAGGAGGTCCACGAAGCCGCGGGAGGACAGCACCACGGTGACGAGGTCGGGCTTGCCGGACACGTACATCTCGCGCAGGCGGCGCGACAGCACCTTCCGGGAGAAGTCGAGTCGCGCCCGCAGCCGCGCCAGCCGCGCGCGCTCGCGGCGCAGATCGGCCTTGATCGCCTCCAGCTTGCCCTCGTTGGCGTTGAGCTCGGCCTGCACCTGCGCGCGCCGGCGTTCGATGAGCGCGACCTGCCGCGCCAGCCGGTCGGCGATCTGCGCGAAGGTCGCGGCGTCGGCGGACAGGCGCTGCTCGGTCGAGCGCTTGGAGTCGATCCGCTGCTGGAGGTCGCCCGCCGACTGGGCCCCCGAGCCGACCGGCAGCGCGCTCCACAGAGCCAGGGCCGCGACGCCCGGCAAGAGCGCGGCCAGGATGAGCCGGAGATGACGAGGACGGCGCATGCTTGAGGACCGAATCCCCGAAAGTGCAGGGGAAATCCGGCGGGTCGCCGACAGTAGCACGGGCCCGGCGCAACTCCCCCCGAAGCCTCGGGTTGGGGGTTTGTTATGAACCTCCGAGCCTTTCGCGCCTGCCGCCCGGTCATATGCGAGGATGCTTGCGTCATCGCCGCGAAGCGCCTTCTCCCCACACTTCTGCTCGCCGGGCTCGCCGCGCTGGCGGCCTCCGCGCCGGCCGGCGCCCAGGGCGTGCCCTGCCCCCCGCTGACCGTGGGCGGGACCCTGCCCGGGTGCGGCAGCACGACCAACCCGCCCTCCAACGCAGGCGGCACGGCCCCCGGCGGCAGCGCCCCGGCCCCGAGCGGAAGCACCACGAGCGCGCCCGCCGCGCCGGTGGCCAGCCCCGAGGTCGGCATCGAGGACGAGAACGTCATCTTCAGCCCGCAGGCGGCGCAGGTGGCGGCGCAGTGGCGGGCGCTGGGCGTCGACTACGTGCGCGTCATGGCGTACTGGGACGCGCTCTCCCCCGCGACCACCTCCCCCACGATGCCGGCCGGCTTCGACCCCGGCAACCCGAACAGCCCCGGCTACAACTGGGGCCCGCTGGACGCCGCGATCGCGGCCGTGCGCTCCAACGGCATGCGGGTGATGCTGACCGTCAACCAGTCCGGCCCGCGCTGGGCCAGCCTGGAGCCGAACGTCGCTCAGAAGTCGTGGAAGCCCAACCCGGTGCGCTTCGCCCAGTTCGCCGGGGCGGTCGCGCGCCGCTACCGCGCCAGCGTCGACCGCTACCTGGTGGGCAGCGAGCCCAACCAGCTCGTCTTCCTTGCGCCCCAGTCCACCTGCGTGGGCCGCAGGTGCACCCCCGCCGCGCCGCACGCCTACCGCAACCTGCTCAACGCCGCGTACCCGGCCATCAAGGCCAACGACCCGGGCGCGCAGCTCCTGATCGGCGAGCTCGCGCCCGTCGGTAGCGGCCCCAGCCGCGCCGGCGGCCTGACGCCGATGATGTTCATCCGCGAGCTGGCCTGCGTGGACGCGCGCTTCCGCAATCTCAGCGCGCCGCGCTGCCGCGGCTTCCGGGCGGTCCGCGGCGATGGCTTCGGCTACCACCCGTACATGAACACCAAGACGGCGCCCACCGTTCCCCAGGCCAACAAGGAGCTGGCCAAGATCGGCGACCTGCCGCGGCTGCTCGGCGTGCTGGACCGGCTCACCTCCCGGGGGCGCCTGCGCTCCAACACGGGCCGCTTCCGCCTCTACCTGACGGAGTTCGGCTACATCACCCGGCCGCCCAACGCCCGCTTCGGTGTGTCGCTCGCGCAGCAGGCGCGCTATCTGGCGCAGTCCGCCTACATCGTGTGGACGCTGCGCTCGCGGGTGAGGCTGCTCACCCAGTACCAGTGGAACGACGACCCGTTCTTCCAGACCGGCCTGCGCTTCAACAACGGGCAGCCCAAGACCTCGTTCTTCGAGTACCCGCACCCGTTCTTCGTCGACACGGCCCGCGGCCTGGCGCGCGCCGTCTTCTGGGGCCAGGCGCGCCCTGACAACCGGCGCAGCGTGACCCTGCAGATCCGCCGCGGCCGCTCCTTCTCCCGGGTCGCGGTGCTGCGAGCCGATGCGGGCGGCTACTGGGCCTCGACCCGCCGGGCGCAGCCGGGCGCGACGTATCGCTACCAGTACGTGACCACGGCCGGGGCCACCCTCACCAGCGGCCTGTTCACGGTTCCCCGGCGCTGAGCGCCGCGCCAACCCAGACCGGGCTCACCGAGGCCGAGGCCGCCCGCCGGCTCTCCGAACGCGGCGCCCTCCCCAAGCCGGCCACCAGCCGCTCCTACTCGAGCATCGTCCGCGCGAACACCTTCACGGTGTTCAACGCGATCCTCGCCGTCTTCGGCGCGCTGACCCTGATCTTCGGGGAGTGGAAGGACGCGCTCTTCCTCGGCGTGCTGGTGGCGAACCTGGCCATCGGGATCGGGCAGGAGGTCCGCGCCAAGCGCACCCTGGACCGCCTGGCCGCGCTGGTGGCGCCCGTGGCCACCGTCGTGCGCGACGGAAACCCGCGCGAGGTGCCGGTGGCGGACGTCGTGGTCGGGGACCTGGTGCGGGCGAAGGCCGGAGACCAGATCGTGGCCGACGGGACGCTGACCGCCAGCGACGGCCTGGCGCTGGACGAGTCGATGCTCACCGGGGAGTCCGAGCCGGTCCCCCGCGCGGCCGGCGAGCGCGCGCTCTCGGGCTCGTTCGCGGCCGAGGGGTCCGGGGCCTACGAGGTGACGGCGGTGGGCGCCGACAGCCACGCCGAGCAGGTGGCGGGCGAGGCGCGGACGTTCCGGCACCCGCGCTCGCCGCTGGAGCGGGCGATGGACCGGCTGCTCCTGGTCCTGGTCGCGGTGATGGCACCCCTGGCCACCGCGCTGATCGTCTCGCTGCTGGTGCGCAACAAGCCGATCGACGAGGCGGTCCAGACCGCCACGGCGGGCATCGTGAACATGGTCCCGGAGGGCCTGATCCTGCTGGCCAGCCTGACCGCCGTGGTCGCCGCCACCCGGATGGCCCGCCGCGGCGCGCTGGCCCAGCAGCTCAACGCCGTGGAGTCCCTGGCCTCGGTGGACGTCCTGTGCACGGACAAGACCGGCACCCTGACCGAGGCCACGTTGCGCATCGAGGGCCTCCTGCCCGCCGAGGGCGTGACCGAGCCCGAGCTCCAGCGGGTCCTGGGCCGCTACGCCGCCAGCGCGCCCGCCCGCAACGCCACGCTGGAGGCGATCGCCGCCGCGAGCCTGGGCGGCCCGGTGGAGCCCGAGGCGGTGCGCGCGCAGGTCGCGTTCTCCTCGTCGCGGCGCTGGAGCGCCCTGGTCCTGGGCAGCGAGACCCTCGTGCTCGGCGCGCCCGAGCGCTTCCCGCTGCACGCCCTGGCCGCCCCCGCCGCGCAGGAGAGCGAGCGCGGCCGCCGGGTCCTGGCCATCGGGCTCGCCACGGGCGCGCTGCCCGAGAAGGTCGCCCCCGACGCCGCGCCCCCGGCCGACCTGCGGGCGCTGGGGCTGGTCGTGCTGGCCGAGCGCCTGCGCCCCGAGACCGAGGAGACCGTGGCCTTCTTCTCCCAGGAGGGCGTGGAGCTGCGCGTGCTGTCCGGGGACGCGCCGGCCACCGTGGCCGCCATCGCCGGCGACGCCGGCATCCCCAGCGGCGGGCCCGCGCTGGACGGGACCGCGCTCCCGGCCGGCGAGGAGGAGCTGCGCGCGCAGGTGCTCGCGACCTCCGTCGTCGGCCGCATCTCCCCCGACGGCAAGCGCCGCGTGGTGGGCGCGCTGGCCGACGCCGGGCGCTACGTGGGGATGCTCGGCGACGGCGTCAACGACGTCCCGGCGCTGAAGTCCGCGCGCCTGGCCATCGCCCAGGGCTCGGGCACCCAGATGGCCAAGAGCGTCTCGGACATCGTGCTGGTGCGCGGCGACTTCGCGGCGGTGCCGGCGATGGTGGGCGAGGGGCGACAGATCCTGCGCAACCTCCAGCGCGTCGCGCGGCTGTTCGTGACCAAGTCGGTGTTCGCGGGCTTCCTGATCGTGGCGCTGGGGATCACCACCGCCACCTATCCCCTGCTGCCCCGCCACTTCACGCTCGCCTCCTCGCTGACCATCGGCATCCCCGCGTTCGCCCTCGCGCTGGCACCCAGCTCCGGCCCCTGGCGGCCCGACCGGTTCCTGGCCAACGTGCTGCGGTTCTCGATCCCCGCCGGCCTGGGCATCGGCTGCGGGATCCTGGCCGGGTTCCTCCTGGCCCGCCACGCCTTCGGGCTGGACCTGGTCGACGCCCGGACCGTGGCGACGATGGTCGTCGTGGTCGGCGGCCTGTTCACCGTGCTGATGCTGGAGGGCGGGGACGCCGCGGGCCACCGGCGGCGGCGCCTCGCGGTGCTGGGGCTGTGCGCCGCGATGGCCGCGCTGCTCGTGCTCGCGATCGCGATCCCGGCCGCGCGCAGCTTCTACCTGCTCAGCGTCCCCGACGGCGACATGCTCGCCGCCTGGGCGGCCGGGTCGGCGATCGCCGTCGGGCTCGCATGGATCGGGGTCCGGCTCACCGGCGCGATGCGCTCCGAGGGCCGCGCTCCGGCGGCCTCGGCCGCGCCGCTAGGCTGACGGGGATGCCCGTTCCCGACACCCTGCGCGCCCTGCTGACCGCGCCCGGCCCCTCGGGCTACGAGACCGCTCCGGCCCGGGTGTGGCGGGAGGCGGCCGCGCCCTTCGCGGAGGTCTCGGGCGACACGCTGGGCTCCTCGGTCGCCCGTGTGGTCGGGACGGGCGGAGGCCCGCTGCTGGCCGTGGTCGGCCACATCGACGAGATCGGGCTGATCGTCACCCACATCTCCGACGAGGGCTTCCTGTACTTCATCGGCGTCGGCGGCTGGGACGCGCAGATCCTCGTCGGCCAGCGCGTCGAGGTCATCACCCGCGAGGGGCCGATCCCCGGCCTGGTGGGCAAGAAGCCGATCCACCTGCTCAAGGACGAGGAGCGCAAGAAGGTCGCCGAGATCAAGGACCTGCACATCGACGTGGGCGCCCGCGACGGCGACCAGGCGCGCGAGATGGTGCGCGTCGGCGACGTGGCGGTCATCGCGGGCGAGCCGGTGGAGCTGCCCAACGACCGGCTGGCCTCCCGCTCGCTGGACAACCGGCTGGGCGCGTTCGTCGCCCTGGAGTCGGCCCGGCTGGTGGCCGAGGAGGGCGGGTCGCCCGGCGAGGTCGCGGCCGTGGCCCCGGTGCAGGAGGAGATCACCTTCGGGGGCGCGCGCACAAGCGCGTTCTCGGTGGACCCCGACGTGGCGATCGTGGTCGACGTCACGCACGCCACCGACGCCCCGGGCATCGACACCAAGGAGCTCGGCAAGCACGAGCTGGGGTCGGGCCCCGTGATCGAGCGCGGCTCGATCATCGCGCCGGCGGTCTTCGAGCTGCTGCACGACACGGCCACCGCGGAGGAGATCCCGTTCACCGTGTCCGCGTCCGCCCGCCACACCGGCACCGACGCCGACGCGATCCACATCTCGCGCGCCGGCGTGCCCACGGGCGTGGTCTCGATCCCGCTGCGCTACATGCACTCCCCGGTGGAGATGGTGGCTCTGGAGGACGTGCACGCGGCGGCCCGGCTGATCGCCGCCTTCGCCCGGCGGCTGGACGGCTCCGTGTCGTTCGAGCGCTGAGGACGCCGGCCGTGCTCGTCCTGTTCGACATCGACGGGACGCTGCTGCTGCGCGCTTCGGACGCCCACCGCGACTCGCTGTACGCGGCGCTGCGCCAGGTGCACCGCATCGCCGACCCGGGCGCCGCGCACGTCGCACCGGCGGGGCGGACGGACGGGGAGATCGCCCGCGCCATCGCGCTGCAATCGGGCGTCAGCGCCGCGCGGGTGGACGAGCGCGCAGGGGAAGTGTGTGCCGTGTGCTGCCACGAGTACGCGCTGCGCTGCCCCGACGACCTGTCGTCGCATGTCGCGCCCGGGATCCTCGGGCTGCTGGAGGACCTGACGGCGCGCGAGGGCGTGCGCCTGGCGCTGGTGACCGGCAACTACGAGCAGGTCGCGCGGCTGAAGCTCGCCCGGGCCGGGCTCGGCGACTGGTTCGAGCCGGCCCAGGGCGGCTTCGGGTCCGACCACGAGGACCGCACCGCGCTGCCCGGAATCGCGCGACGCCGCGCCGGCGACGGCGACACGCCCTGGCCCCGGGAGCGGACGGTCGTGATCGGGGACACCCCCAACGACATCGCCTGCGCCCGCGCCGACGGAGTCCGCTGCCTCGCGGTGGCGACGGGGCCGTTCCCGGCCGACGCCCTCACCGAGGCCGACGCCGTCGCCTCCGACGCCGCCGCGCTGCGCCCCCTGCTCGACGCCGCCCTCGCCTGAGCGACGCGCGTGCACTTTGCCGCCTATATGGCGGTCAAGTGCAACGCCGACTCCCTAGGCCCGCGTCAAGCGCTTGTAGGTGATGCGGTGCGGGCGGTCGGCCTCGTCGCCGAGGAGCTCGTGGCGCCGGGCCTCCCAGGCCTCGAAGTTGCCCTCGAACCAGTGGACCTGCGAGTCGCCCTCGAAGGCCAGCACATGGGTGCACACCCGGTCCAGGAACCAGCGGTCGTGCGACACGATGACCGCGCAGCCCGGGAAGGCCAGGAGAGCCTCCTCCAGCGCGCGCAGCGTGTCGACGTCGAGGTCGTTGGTGGGCTCGTCGAGCAGCAGCAGGTTGCCCCCGCGGCGCAGCAGCTTGGCCAGGTGGACGCGGTTGCGCTCGCCCCCGGACAGCGACCCCACCTGCTTCTGCTGGTCGGAGCCCTTGAAGTTGAAGGACGCGACGTAGGCGCGCGAGTTCATCGTGCGCTCGCCGACCTTGATCTGCTCGTCGCCGCCCGAGATCTCCTCCCACACGGTGCGCTCGCCGTCCAGCGCGTCGCGTGACTGGTCCACGTAGGCCAGCTCCACCGTGTCGCCCAGGCGCAGGGCGCCCCCGTCGGGGTCCTCGCCCCCGGTGATCATCCGCAGCAGCGTGGTCTTGCCCGCGCCGTTGGGCCCCACGATGCCCACGATCCCGGCGGGCGGCAGCTGGAAGGAGAGATCCTCGATCAGCAGCCGGTCGCCGTAGCCCTTGCGCAGTCCGTCGGCCTCCACCACCACGCCGCCCAGGCGCGGCCCGGCGGGGATGTGGATCTCGACGCTCTCGAGCTTGACGTTGCGCTCCTCGGCGAGCAGGGCGTCGTAGCGCTTCAGCCGCGCCTTGTTCTTGGTCAGGCGCGAGGAGGCGTTCATCCGGACCCACTCCAGCTCGCTCTCGATCGTGCGCTTGCGGGCCGTGTCCTCGCGCTTCTCCTGGGCCAGGCGGGCCTGCTTCTGCTCCAGCCAGCTGGAGTAGTTGCCCTGGAAGGGGATGCCGCGCCCGCGGTCGAGCTCCAGGATCCAGCCCGCGACGTTGTCGAGGAAGTAGCGGTCGTGGGTGACGGCGACGACCGTGCCCGGGTAGTCGGCCAGGTGGCGCTCCAGCCAGCCGACGGTCTCCGCGTCCAGGTGGTTGGTCGGCTCGTCGAGCAGCAGCAGGTCGGGCTGGCGCAGCAGCAGGCGGCACAGCGCGACGCGGCGGCGCTCGCCGCCCGACAGCGTGGAGACGTCGGCGTCCGGCGGCGGCAGGCGCAGCGCGTCCATGGCCTGCTCGAGGCGATTGTCGAGGTTCCACCCGTCCACGGCGTCGATGCGCTCCTGCAGGCGCGAGAACTCGTCGGCCGTCTCCTCGGAGTAGTTCATCGAGAGCTCGTTGAAGCGCTCCAGCAGCCCCTTGACCTCGGCGACGCCCTCCTCCACGTTGCCGCGCACGTCCTTGGACTCGTCCAGCGCCGGCTCCTGCTCCAGCAGCCCGACGGTGGCGCCCGGCGCCAGCTGCGCCTCGCCGCGGAAGTCGGTCTCCACGCCGGCCATGATCCGCAGCAGCGTCGACTTGCCCGCGCCGTTGAGCCCGAGCACCCCGATCTTGGCCCCCGGGAGGAACGCGAGGGTGATATCCCGCAGAACCTCCTTGTCGGGCGGATGCACCTTCGTGAGGTGCCCCATCGTGAAGACATACTGATGCGACATCGCCGGCCAGGGTAGCTGTTACGTCTCGCCGTCCTCGACCGTGTCCTCGCGCAGCTGGTGCGCGGGAGTGAAGAAGTTGCGATAGGTCAGCGCCATCGCGGTCAACGCACCGAGCGAGACCGCCCCCAGGAGGCAGTAGAGGAGCACCAGCTGGAGGCGGACCGCGTCCACCGGGGCCGCGCCGGCCAGCAGCGAGCCGACCATGATCCCCGGGAAGGCGACCAGGCCCGTGGTCTTGGTCTGGTCGATCAGCGGGATCATCCCCGTGCGCAGGCTGGAGCGGATCAGCGGCCGCGCGGCCTCCGTAGTGGTGGCGCCCAGGGCGAGCGTGGCCTCGATCTCCCGGCGCCGGGAGGCGATCTCCTGGCCCAGCCGGTTCAGCGCCACCGCGGACGCGGTCATCGCATTGCCGATCACGATCCCCCCGACGGGGACCAGGAAGCGCGGCTTGGGGTCGAACACGCCCAGCGCCACCACCAGCCCCACCGTGGAGCCGCCCGCGAGCGTCAGCGCGGCCAGCAGCGGCCAGAAGGCCCCCGGGACCGCTCGCGCTCGATGCCGCGCCGTCAACGTCCCCACCAGGATCATCGCCGCGAGCAGCCCGAACACGTACAGCAGATCGTCGCTCTTGAAGATGACCTGGATCACGTACCCGACGGCGGTCAGCTGGACGAAGGCGCGGACCGCGGCCAGCGCGATCTCGCCCTCCAGGCGGGCGCGCTCCCAGATCGAGACGCCGACCGCGACGCCCACCAGGGCCAGGGCCCCGGCCACCTCCGCCAGGCCCACGTGGGTCTGGTTCACGAGGTCACCTCGGTGGCCACGCGCCCCTCGTGCAGGCGCAGGATCGTGTCGGCCAGGCGGGCGGCCTGGGCCTCGTCGTGGGTGACCAGCACGTAGGAGAGCCCCAGCCGCGCCCGCAGGTCCAGCAGCGTGGCCTCGACCGCGTCGCGCGCGCTCGCGTCCAGCGCCGACGTGGGCTCGTCGAGCAGCAGCACGCGCGGCTCCAGCGCCAGCGCTCGGGCCAGCATCACGCGCTGCTGCTCGCCCACCGACAGGCGCCCGGCGTCGCGCTCGGCGAAGTCCGACGTCAGGCCCGCCAGGTCCAGCGCGCGCGCCACGTCCGCCGTGCGCCCGGCCAGCCGCGGTCCCAGCTCCACGTTCTCGCGCACGGTGCCCTCGCGCAGGGCGGGGAGCTGCGGGACCAGGCACACCTCGCGCCGCAGCTCCAGCACGTCGCGCTCGCGCACATCGACGCCCTCGTACAGGACGGCGCCGGCGTCGGCGTCCACCAGGCGGTTGAGCAGGCGCAGCAGCGTGGACTTCCCCGACCCCGACGGCCCGGCCACGCAGCTGGCTCCGTCGGGCAGGCGCACGCTGAGACCCTCCAGGACCGTCCGGCGGCCACGGCGGGCGGTGACGTCGCGCAGCTCGAAGGGCACGCGGGGGATTATCGGTGGCGCACCCCCGGGGCCGCTACCGTTTGCGGTTCATGCCTCAGATCCTCGACGTCGAGCAGTCGCTGCTCCTCCTGGAGATCGACCCGCCCTTCGACCAGCGGGCGGTCCAGCTGGCGCGCCGGCGGCTGGCCAAGCGCTGGCATCCCGACCTCGCGCCGCCCGGCAAGCAGCTCGAGCACGAGCGTCACCTGAAGGCGATCAACCGTGCCGCCGACCAGCTCGAGAACCTGGCGGAGGGCTCGCGCGGCGGGAGCGTGTCGGCCAACGCGGTCAAGGTCAGCGCCGCCGCCGCGCGCAAGGCGCGCGCCGAGGCCGGCCGCCGCGCCTACGAGGAGGAGCAGCGCGCCCGCGAGCAGGCGGCCGATCGCGCGGTCAACGACCCGTTCGGCGACCGCGTCCCCGACCACTCGGTCGTGCACCGCTACGCCCGCTGCCTGTCCTATCCCGAGTGGGGCGTGGGGAGTGTTACCGGGATCTTCTTCTCCGGCGAGGGCGACGACGTCCAGCAGTGGGCGCGCATGAAGTTCCAGGTGGGCGTGCGCACGGTTCCCGCCGGCTCGCTGCAGTTCGTGGACTTCTCCAAGCCCGACGCGGGCGCCGACCGCGTCCAGCGCTTCATGACCGCGGCCCAGCACGCGATGGCCGAGGGCAACTACCCCCTGGCCGCCCAGCGCCTCGTATACGCCCGCGACGCCGAGCCCGCCAACCCGGCCGTCCTGCGGCTGATGACGGTCGCCTTCTGGCAGGCCGGCAACCTCCCCGCCGCCGCGCGCTCGATGCGCGACTGGGCGCGGGTGGAGGGCGAGCGGCCGACGCCGCACCGCTACGCCTCGCGCATCTACGAGGACATGGGCGCGATCTCGCTGGCCGCCGAGGCGGCCGACCGCGCCACGGCGCGCGCCCCGCGCGACGCCTCGGCCTGGGAGCGCGCCGGGCGCATGCGCCTCCGACTCATGGACCGCGAGCGCGCGCTGGAGGCGCTGGAGCGCGCCCGCGAGCTGGGCCCCACGACGGAGGGCCTCCTCGATCTCGCCCTGGCCCGCCACCTGGGCGGCGACGTGGGTGGCGAGGTCTCGGCCTGCCACGAGGCCACGCTGCTGGACCCCGAGTCGGCGACCGCCTGGTCGCGCTACGCGCACGCGCTGGCGCGGACCGACCGCGTGTCCGAGGCCCTCGCGGCCTGCGACCGCGCGCTGGCGCTGGGGCCCGACGACGAGGTCACCGCGCTGCGCACGCACCTGCGCGAGGTCGAGGCGCGGGTCCTGCCCGCGAGCGCCGCGGCCTAGCGCCGGCGGCCGGGCTCGATCGCGGCCAGCGCGCTGTCCACGCACGTCCGGACGATCTGCTCCGGCGTCACCTTGAACATCTCGGGGATGCCCGGCCCGGCCTGGCGCACGCCGACGCGCACGCGGGCCAGGTGCATGGTTCCCATCGCCTGGGTCCACAGGACGCTGGCCATGTAGTCGGGGTCCTCGACGTCGAAGATGCCGGCCTCGCTGCCCGCGCGCAGCGCCTGCGCGACCTGGTCCAGGCAGCCGGCCATCCCCTGCCCCAGCCGCAGCCACACCGAGTCCGAGACGATCTCGTGCAGGTCGCGCGCGGAGCGGCGCATCAGCGACGTGCAGCAGTCCAGGAAGGCCGGGTAGCGCTCGCAGTAGGAGGCGTAGGCCTCCATCAGGCATTCCAGGCGGCGCCGCGGGTCGCGCTCGTCGCCGACGGCGTCGCGCATCAGCGCCGCCAGCTCGTCCAGGTACTCCGTGACGGTCAGGACGTAGAGCTCCTCCTTGGAGGAGAACTGGCGGTAGATCAGTCCCCGGGCAATGCCGACGGACTTCGCGATCTCCTCGATCGGGGCGTCCTGCATCCCGCGCTCGTCGAACAGCGCGCGGGTGGCGCGGACCAGGTCGCGCTCCCGGATGCGGCGCACTTCCGCGGATGACGGTGAAACGGCCATACCCGAGCAGGGTACCCAGGAGATCGGCTGTAGAACAAATGATTGACAGTCGTTCTCAACGGGAAAGGATCAAGGCATGGCCGAGCTGGGCGCCCCTCCGAAGGTCCCCGCGCTGCAGCGCAACGCGCTGCGCGCCGTGCGGGCGCTGTTCACCCCGCTGCTCCCCGACGACTACCTGGAGCTGATCAACCCGCTGTGGTCCACGCGCGAGCTGCGCGGCCGGATCGAGAGCGTCCGCGCCGAGACCGCCGATGCGGTCACGGTCACCATCCGCCCCGGCTGGGAGTGGAGCGGCCACGAGCCCGGCCAGTACCTGCGGATCGGCGTGGAGGTCGACGGCATCCACCACTGGCGCGCCTACTCGATCACGTCCGACCCGGGACGCCCGGACGGCTTCATCTCGATTACCCCCAAGCTGCTGGACGGCGGCGCGGTCTCGCCCTACCTCGTGCGCCACGCGCACGCGGGCAAGATCGTGCGCCTGGGCGGCGTGGAGGGGACGTTCAAGCTGCCCGACCCCCTCCCCCGCCGGCCGCTGTTCGTCAGCGCCGGCAGCGGGATCACGCCGATCATGAGCATGCTGCGCTGCCTGGATCGCCGCGACGCGCTGGACGACGTGGTCCACCTGCACTCCGCGCGCACCCCCGACGACGTCATCTTCGGCGAGCAGCTGCACGGGCTGGACTCCAGCCGCCCCGGCTACCGGCTGCACGTCCAGATGACGAGCGAGGCCGGCCGCCTCTCCCCCTCCGACCTGGACCGCCACTGCCCCGACTGGTCCGAGCGCGAGGCCTTCGTCTGCGGTCCCGCCGAGATGCTCGACGCCATGACCGAGCACTGGGAGCGCCACGGCGACCCCGAGCGCCTGCACATGGAGCGCTTCCAGCCCGTGATCGGCACCGGCGACGGCGAGCTCGGCGAGGGCGGCGCGATCCGCTTCACCTCCAGCGACGTGGAGGCCCGCAGCGACGGCACCCAGCCGATCCTCGCCGCCGGCGAGGAGGCCGGCGCCACCCTGCCCTTCGGATGCCGCATGGGCATCTGCCACACCTGCGTCGGGCGCCTGTGCTCGGGCAAGGTGCGCGACCTGCGCACCGGTGAGGTGTCCGGCTCCGAGGGCGAGATGGTCCGCACCTGCGTGAACGCCCCCGAGGGCCCCGTCGAGATCGCCCTATGACCCCCCGAACAGGAGCCTGAATGCCCACCAGTCAGATCGAGAGCCCCCTGGCCCGTCTCACCCCCGAGCAGATCGAGGAGCTCGGCAAGGAATTCGACGCCATCCACGACGAGGTCTTCGGCGACCTGGGCGATCGCGACGCGCGCTACATCAAGTCGATGATCGAGATGCACCGGCGCCTGGTGGTGGCCTCGCGCGTGCTGCTGTTCGCCTCCAAGTACCGCCCCGCGTGGGCGGCGGGGACGGCCATGCTCTCCCTGGCCAAGATCCTGGAGAACATGGAGATCGGCCACAACGTCATGCACGGCCAGTGGGACTGGATGAACGATCCCCAGATCAACTCCTCGAGCTGGGACTGGGACTCCGCCTCCACTCCCGAGGCCTGGAAGCACTCCCACAACTACGTCCACCACACCTACACGAACATCCGCGGCAAGGACAAGGACCTGGGCTACGAGATCATGCGGATCGACCCGCACCAGAAGTGGCATCCGGTCTACACGCTCCAGCCCTTCTACAACCTGGTGCTGGCCGCCTTCTTCGAGTGGGGGGTCGCCTTCCACGACCTCGACTTCGAGGCGCTCCGCACGGGGGAGAAGTCCAAGAAGCAAGTCAAGCGCGAGCTGAAGGGCATGGCCACCAAGGCGCGGCGCCAGATCGTCAAGGACTACGTGGCGTTCCCGGCGCTGTCCGGCCGCCACTGGAAGCGCACGCTGGCCGCGAACTTCACCGCCAACATGGTGCGCAACGCGTGGGCCTACGCGATCATCTTCTGCGGCCACTTCCCCGACCAGACCTACACCTTCAGCCAGGAGGAGGTGCAGGACGAGAGCAAGGGCGCCTGGTACGTGCGCCAGCTGCTGGGCGCGGCCAACATCGAGGGCTCGCCGCTCTTCCACGTGGTCAGCGGGAACCTCGGCTACCAGGTCGAGCACCACCTGTTCCCCGACATGCCCAGCACCCGCTACGCCGAGATCGCGCCCCGGGTGCGCGACATCTGCGAGCGCTACGGGCTGCCGTACAACTCCGGCCCGTTCCTCAAGCAGCTGGGCATGGTGCAGCGCACGATCCTGCGCCTGGCCTTCCCCGGCGGCAAGCCCCGGCCCAAGCCCGGGCCGTACCGGGGCGAGCTGGAGCCGGAGGGGCGGCCGGAGCCCGAGCCCGCGATGGCCTGATCGTCCGGCCCGGGTTTGCCGAGCCCGCGAGCGGGCGATGCTCTCTGCGGGGAAGGATCGACCGAAGGAGGCGAGGGCCATGGCGCGAGCGATGACGATGCGACGGCGACCCGCGGCGGCGGACGACAACGGACGGACCGCGGTGGTCGCGGAGGGCGCGCGGCGCGGCGCGTGGGGCGTGGCGCGGCTGGTGATGTTCGTGGCGCGGGTCGTGGTGCTGGTCATCGTGGCCGGGATCCTGCTGGTGGTCCTCAAGGCCAATCCCAGCAACGAGATCGTGCAGGCCGTGACCGACGCGGCCCGCTGGCTGGCCGGTCCCTTCAAGAACCTCTTCACGTTCCACAACTTCCGCACCGGCGTCGCGGTCAACTGGGGGATCGCGGCGGTCGTGTACTACCTGGCGGCCTCGCTGGTCGCGCGCCTGCTGGCTCGCTGACGTCGGGTGCGGCGGGTAGCGTGGCCGGGCCATGCGCCTGATCGTCGCCCGCTGCGAGGTCCGCTACAGCGGCCGCCTGACCGCGGTCCTGCCCGAGGCGCTGCGCCTGGTGATGGTCAAGTCGGACGGGTCGGTGATGGTGCATGCGGACACCGGCGGGTACAAGCCGTCCAACTGGATGACCGCGCCCACGGTGATCGAGGAGTCGCCCGAGTCGATCGTGGTCCGCAAGCTCAAGGGCGAGGACCGGCTGGAGATCCGCATCGCCGAGGTGCTGTCCGATGTCGAGCACGACATGGGCGAGGCCGCGGCGCTGGAGAAGGACGGCGTCGAGGCCCACCTCCAGGAGGCGCTGGCCGCCGCGCCCGATTGGTGCGGCGAGGGCTTCCGGCTGGTGCGCCGGGAGTGGCCGACCGACATCGGGCCCGTGGACCTCATGTGCCGCGACTCCGACGACGGCTGGATCGCGGTGGAGATCAAGCGGATCGGGACGATCGACGCCGTCGAGCAGCTCTCGCGCTACCTGGAGCGCATCCGGCTGGACCCGGGGATGGCGGACTGCCGCGGCGTCCTGGCCGCCCAGGTCGTCAAGCCCCAAGCCCGCGTGCTGGCCGAGTCCCGCGAGATCGCCTGGGTCGAGGTCGACCTCGAGGTCCTGCGCGGCGAGCGCGAGCCCGACCTAACGCTCTTCGCCGCCTGACCGGCCGGCGCGGTCGCGATCGCCTGAGCGGCCGCTGTCGCCATAGTGCCCGACAGTCGGGCACAAAGACAACGGCGGCTCTCGGCCGGCGCTTTGACGCCCGACCGTTAGGCTGCCGCGCCATGGCCGACGAAGCCGTCCTCACCGAGCGCCGGGGCGACGTCCTGGTGATCACGCTGAATCGTCCGGACGCGCGCAACGCGGTGAACGGCGCGCTGGCGGAGGGGATCGCCGCGGCGCTGGACGAGCTCGACGGCGATGACACGCTGCGCGTGGGCGTTCTGACCGGCGCCGGCAAGGGCTTCTCCTCCGGCATGGACCTCAAGGCCTTCGTGGCCGGCGAGCGCCCGTACGTCGAGGACCGCGGCTTCGCCGGGATCACCCAGCGCTCGTCGCGCAAGCCGCTGATCGCGGCCATCGAGGGCTTCGCGGTGGCCGGCGGGTTCGAGATCGCGCTGTCCTGCGACCTGATCGTCGCGGCGCGCGGCGCCCGGCTCGGCATCCCGGAGGTCAAGCGCTCGCTGGTCGCCGCCGCGGGGGCGCTGTTCCGCCTGCCGCGGCGCATCCCCTACCACCTGGCCATGGAGCTGGCCCTGACCGGCGACCCGATCGACGCCGAGCGCGCGCACGAGCTCGGGCTGGTCAACCGCCTGGCCGAGCCCGGCGAGGCGCTGGACGCCGCCCTGGAGCTGGCGGCGGCGATCGTCAAGAACGGCCCGCTGGCGCTGATCGCCTCCAAGGAGATCGTCCGCAACGCGCCGGACTGGACCGAGGCCGAGGCCTGGGAGAAGCAGGGCGCGATCGCCGGGCCGGTGATGGTGTCGCAGGACGCCCGCGAGGGCGCGATCGCCTTCGCCGAGAAGCGCGACCCGGTCTGGAAGGGCCGCTAGCCCTCTCCCCACACGGTGACCACCAGCGACCGCGGCCCGCCGTGGTCGCGGTGCTCGCAGAGGTAGATGCCCTGCCAGGTGCCCAGAGCCGGGCGGCCGCCGGAGACCGGGAAGGACACCGACGGCCCGAGGAGCGAGGCCTTGATGTGCGCGGGCATGTCGTCGGGCCCCTCCAGCGTGTGGACGAAGGGCGACCACCCGTCGGGCACCGCGTGCGTGAACCACGTCTCGAAGTCGCGGCGCACGTCGGGCGAGGCGTTCTCGTTCAGCGTCAGCGAAGCCGACGTGTGGCGGATGAAGACGTTGACCATCCCCACCCGCAGCCCAGCCAGCTCCGGCACCGCCTCGAGCACCTCGCCGGTGACGAGATGGAACCCCCGCGGGCGGGGCCGAAGCTGGAGCTCGCGTTGCAGCCACATCGGGAGGCAACGCTACCGCCCCGCACGCGCCCGCCTCAGTCCGGAATGCGCACGGCCCGCAGGTCCACGCGGGCGCCACGGAAGGGCACGCCCTCGTCCTCCAGGCGGCGGCGCTGGCGCTGGCCCTTCGCCAGCGTCCCGTCCGCGCGCACCACGCGGTGCCAGGGGACCTCGCCGTCCTCGATCGAGGCCAGCACGGCGCCCGCGAAGCGCGGCGAGCCGGGCGACACGTCCCCGTAGGTGCGCACCCACCCCGGCGGGATCGCCCGGACCCGCTCCAGCACCCGCTCTCGCCGAGACGCGGTCATCGCCCTAAACCATAGGCTTGCGGGCATGGAGGAGGTGATCCCCGGCGTCCTGCACTGGCAGGCGCGTCACCCCAACCTCGGCGTCGACGTCAGCTCCCACCTGCTCACGGACACCGGCACGGCGCTCGATCCGATCCTCCCCGAGGGCGAGGGAGCCGGCTGGATCGGCCACGACGTGCAGCGCGCGGTGCTGACCTGCCGCCACCACGTGCGCAGCGCCCCCGGCCTCGGCGTGCCCATCTTCGCCCACCGCGCGGGCCTCTCGGACCTGGAGGGGATCGATGCCGAGGTCCACGGCTACGACGCGGGCGACGAGCTCGCGCCCGGCGTCCGCGTGCTGGCGTTCGGGCGCATCAGTCCCGACGACGCCGTCCTGCACATCGCCGCCGGGCCCGGCGGGCGGCAAGCGGATGCTGCGCGAGTTCGTGCAGTCGCGGCGCCCGGACGCGCGCTAGCGCTGGCCCGGCGCCTTCTTGGGGAACATCGAGACGGGGATCGACAGGTTCAGCGCGGTGGAGATGAT
>JAWVFR010000133.1:0-9773 GCA_033855845.1 Solirubrobacteraceae bacterium | reverse complement strand
CCCGCGTTCATGAACACCGCGTCCTGCCGGTCGGCGATCACCTACCTGGACGGCGAGGCCGGCGTCCTGGAGTACCGGGGCTATCCGATCGAGCAGCTCGCGGAGCAGTCGACGTACCTCGAGGTCGCCTACCTGCTCATCCACGGCGACCTGCCCACGCAGGACCAGCTGGACGAGTGGCAGCACCAGATCACGATCCACACGTTCGTGCACGAGAACGTCAAGAGCTTCATGCAGGGCTTCCGCTACGACGCCCACCCGATGGGGATGCTGCTCGGTTCGGTCGGCGCGCTCTCGACGTTCTACAAGGACGCCAACGAGATCCAGGATCCCGACAACCGGATGATCCAGACGGTCCGGCTGATCGCCAAGATGCCCACACTGGCCGCGTTCGCCTACCGGCACACGATGGGCCAGCCGTACGTCTACCCGGACAACGACCTCAAGTACCCCGGGAACTTCCTGAACATGATGTACAAGATGACCGAGCTCAAGTACGAGCCGGATCCCCGGCTCGAGCGCGCGCTCGACATCCTGTTCATCCTCCACGCCGACCACGAGCAGAACTGCTCCACCAACGCGGTGCGCGCCGTGGGCTCCTCGCAGGTCGACCCGTACTCGGCCGTCGCCGCCGGCGTCGCCGCGCTCTACGGCCCGCTGCACGGCGGCGCCAACGAGGCGGTCCTGCGGATGCTCTCGCGGATCGGCACCAAGGACAAGGTTCCGGAGTTCATCGAGGGCGTGAAGGGCGGCAAGGAGCGCCTGATGGGCTTCGGGCACCGCGTCTACAAGAACTACGACCCGCGCGCGAAGATCATCAAGAAGGCGACCGACGACGTGTTCGAGGCCACCGGCGCCAAGAGCCCGCTGCTGGACATCGCGCTGGAGCTGGAGAAGATCGCGCTCGAGGACCAGTACTTCGTCGACCGCAAGCTCTACCCCAACGTCGACTTCTACTCCGGCCTCATCTACGAGGCGCTGGGGATGCCCACCGCGATGTTCCCGGTGATGTTCGCCATCCCGCGCACCAGCGGCTGGGTCGCCCAGTGGCTGGAGATGGTGCAGGACTCCGAGCAGAAGATCGCGCGCCCGCGCCAGATCTACACGGGCGAGCGCAGCCGCGACTACGTGCCGCTCGAGCAGCGCTGACCTGCGGGCTGTGACGCCGCCCACAGTGGCGGCCGTCCCTCGGGCCTAAGGTTGCAAATGTGAACCTTCAGCTTTCCGGGGGCCTGGACGTCGTCGTCCGCCCCATCGAGCCGGGCGACAAGCCGCTGCTGGTCAACGGGCTGCGGCTGCTGTCGCCGGAGACCCAGTACCGGCGCTTCCTGTCGCCCAAGCCGCGCTTCACGCGCGGGGAGCTGCGCTACCTGACCGAGGTCGACGGCGTCGACCACGTCGCCCTGATCGCCGTGGAGGCCGACCACCCCGCCCACGTGGTGGGCGTCGCGCGCTTCGTCCGCGAGCGCGAGCGACCCGACACGGCGGAGTTCGCGATCGTCGTCGGCGATCCCTACCAGGGCCAGGGGCTGGGCTCCGCCCTGTCCTCGCTGCTGGTGGACGAGGCCCGCACCCGCGGCGTGCGCCGCTTCACCGCGGTCACGCTGGCCGACAACGCCCCGGTGCAGAAGCTCATCGCCTCGATGGCCCGCCACCTCGAGCACGTCCCCGCCGGCAACGGTACCCGCGCGATCGAGCTCGAGCTCGACGCCGCCTAGCGCTTCTCCCCGCCGCCCGCTGCGTACTCCACGATCGAGCTGTCCACCAGCCATTCGACCGGCGCGCGGTCGTCGGTGTAGGCGCGCTCGCCGCGGGGTGCCGGGCGCAGGCGGGACGCCGTGCCCCGCGCCAGCGGGCGCAGCCCGGGCGGCAGGGTGGCCACGGCGGCGCGCAGGCGCGCGCCGGTGGCCGGGGCGTCGGTGGCGACCAGCAGCGCGTTGGTGGGCTCCACCGGGTCGCGCAGGACGGTGGTGAACACCGCCCCCATCGTGCTGGCCAGGACCCGCTCCAGCCGGTGCGAGCCGCGGGGATGGCCGACGTTGACCACGACCACCCCGCCGGGGCGCAGCCGGTCGCGCGCGAGCGCGAAGAACTCCCGGGTGGCCAGGTAGAAGGGGATGTAGGGCTGGCGATAGGCGTCCACGAAGATGGCGTCGAAGCGCCGGCGGGTCCGGTGCAGCCAGGGCCGGGCGTCGGCCGTGTGGGTGCGCAGGTGCGGGGCATGCATGTCGAACAGCCGCCGCCCCACGTCGGTCAGCTCCCCGTCGATCTCCACCGCGTCGATCCGCGTATCCGGGAAGTAGTGGCCGAAGGCGCGGGCGGTCGTCCCCGCGGCGCTGCCCAGGATCGCCACGTCGCGCGGCGGGCGCGGCGCGGCCGCGAAGGGCATCACGAGGAAGCCGTCCCAGTAGTCGCCGGTCAGCCAGCGCCCCGGCCGGTAGACGGAGTGGACGGCCTGGCCCTCGTTGAGCTCCAGGCGGCGCACGCCGTCCGAGCTCTCCGTGACCCGCGCGTACTGGTAGGTGGTCTCGCGCTCCCACAGCACCTTGTCGCCGCCGCTGCCCTTGACCGCGCCGACGGGCAGCGCGATGAGGACTATGAGCATCATCGGGATGACGACGAAGCGCCGCGGCAGCCCCAGCACGGCCACCACCGCCAGGGCCAGCGCGAAGGCCAGGAACGTGCGGCGCGTGCCGAGGAACGGAACCGTGGCCAGGGCCGAGACGAAGACCCCGACCAGCGATCCGAAGGTCGAGATCGCGTACAGCCGCCCCGCCACCCGGCCCGACTCCTCCACCCGCTCCACGCTCAGCCGGATGGCGTACGGCGCCACCGCGCCCAGCAGGATCACCGGCACCGCGACCAGCACCAGGACGCCGAACAGCGACCCGAAGAAGGCACCGGCCGACAGCGCCTCGAACGCCCTCACCGACGTGCGCAGGAACGGCCCCGCCGCGAAGGGGACGACCGCCAGCAGCGCCGCCGCGCCCAGGACCAGGCCGCACATGCCGCGGACCGTCGGGTTTCGGTCGGCCAGCCGGCCCCCGAGCCAGTAGCCGATCGACAGCGCCACCAGCACGGTGGCGATGGTGTTCGCCCACACGATCGTGGACGCCCCGAAGTAGGGCGCCAGCAGGCGGGCGGCCGCGATCTCGGCGCCGAGGCTGGACGCCCCCACCACGAAGACCACGAGCGGGATCGGGGGCCCGTTGCGAACCGCAAGCACCCCCACGAGGCTATTGGAGCGGGGATTCCGACCGGGCGGGCCTCTAGCTTGCCGCCCGTGACCAGCGCCGAGCTCGCCGCGCTCGACCGGGAAGTGCTGTGGCACCCGTTCACCCAGCAGCAGGGCTGGGAGCGGGAGGACGCGATCGTCATCGACCGCGCGGAGGGGACGACCCTCTACGACGTCGACGGCCGCGCCTACATCGACGGCGTGTCGTCACTGTGGTGCAACGTCCACGGGCACCGCCACCACGCGATCGACGCGGCCGTCCGCCACCAGCTGGACCGCGTCGCGCACTCCACGATGCTCGGGCTCTCGCACCGCCCGGGGATCGAGCTCGCGCGCCGCCTGGTGGACATCGCTCCCGACGGCCTCGCGCGCGTGTTCTTCTCCGACAACGGCTCCACCGCCACCGAGGTCGCGTTGAAGATGGCGTTCCAGTGGTGGGCCCACGCCGGCGAGCCCCAGCGCGACGGGTTCGTGTGCCTGCGCAACGGCTACCACGGCGACACCGTCGGCTCGGTGTCGGTCGGCGGGATCGACCTCTTCCACTCGCTCTACCGCCCGCTGCTGTTCGAGGCCTGGCAGGCCGAGCCCGGCGACCCGGCGCACATGGAGGCGCTGCTCGAGGAGCACGGCGACCGGGTGGCCGCCGTCATCGTGGAGCCGCTGGTGCAGGGAGCGGCGGGGATCCTGGTCCACCCGCCGGGCTACCTGCGCGCGGTGCGCGAGCTGTGCGACCGCCACGGGGTATTCCTGATCTGCGACGAGGTGGCGACCGGCTTCGGGCGGACGGGGCGGATGTTCGCCTGCGAGCACGAGGACGTCTCGCCCGACTTCCTGTGCCTGGCCAAGGGTGTGACCGGCGGCTATCTTCCGCTGGCCGCCACGCTCACCACCGAGCGCGTGTACGAGGGGTTCCTGGGGCGCTTCGAGGAGTTCAAGACGTTCTTCCACGGCCACACGTTCACGGGCAACCCGCTGGCCTGCGCTGCCGCGCTGGCTTCGCTGGAGGTGTTCGAGCGCGAGCAGACGCTGCGGCGCCTGCAGGCCAAGATCGAGGTCCTGGGGACGTGGCTGGCCCGCTGGGTGGAGCCGCTTCAGACGGTGGCCGAGGTGCGCCGCTGCGGGTTCATGACCGGCATCCAGCTCATCGACTTCCCGCTGGACGCGCGCATGGGCCACCGGGTGACGCTGGCCGCGCGCCGGCGCGGCGCGATCGTGCGCCCTCTGGGCGACGTGGTGGTGCTGATGCCGCCGCTCTCCATCACGGAGGCCGAGCTGCGGCGGCTGGTGGAGATCGTGGCCGAGGCTATCGCCGAAGCCACGGGTGCCGCGCGCGTCTGCTCGACCGCCGCGCCACCCGCTTGGCGGTCGGAGCCGCCGAGCGTGCAAGCCGCCTGAGGGCCCGCGCGCTCACCGCCGTCCCGGCGATGGCCGATCCGGCCAGGACCCCCGCGGCAACGCCGGCGGCGACGGCGACCAGCCGGCCGCGGTCGCGCGGGATCGCCTCGTAACGCGCCCCGTCCGGCCCGACCTCGATGAAGCCGGAGGGCCGGGCGTCCACCAGGCCGCCCCCGCCGCCCCCGCCGTCCTCACCGGGCTCCTGGCTGCCGAAGCCGAAGCCGCCCGCGATCCGCACGCGCGACACCGGCACGACCGCGCGGTCGCCCACCTTCACCGGGCGTCCGTAGACCAGGCGCCCGCCGCCCAGGCGGCCGACGAGGCGGGCGAACTCGCGCGGGATGGTCGGCCGGCGCGAGGGAGCCACGGGCTGTTACCCCTCGTAGAGCTCGAAGTCGTTCTTGCGGGCGCCGCACACCGGGCAGAACCAGTCGCCCGGGATGTCCTCGAACGCGGTGCCCGGCGGGATCCCGCCGTCGGGGTCGCCCTCCGCGGGGTCGTAGATGAACCCGCAGGAGGTGCACATCCATTGCTGCGCGGCGTCGGCCATCGGGCGCGAACTGTAGCGTCAGGGGTGTGACGGAGGTCGGCCGCGAGGACCTGGAGCGCAGCGGGGAGCAGTACAACCCCGGCGAGGCCACGACGCCGCGGCAGGCGGCCTCCGTGATCCTGCTGCGCGGCGGCTCCGATGCTCTGGAAATCCTCCTCGTGAAGCGCAACCCGGAGGCCCGCTTCATGGGCGGCGCCTGGGTGTTCCCGGGCGGCGCCGTGGACGCGACCGAGGGCCACGACGACGCGGCGCACCGCGTGGCCGGGCTGCGCGAGCTGGAGGAGGAGGCGAGGGTGTCGCTCGACGACCCCGCCGGCCTGGTGGCGTTCTCGCGCTGGATCACCCCGGCCGAGGTGAAGATCCGCTTCGACACCTGGTTCTACCTCGCTCCCGCGCCGGACGACGCGCAGCCGCAGCCCGACGGCGAGGAGACTGTGGACGCCCGCTGGTACTCCCCCACGGACGCCTTGGCGGCGCACGAGGCCGGCGAGATCCTGCTCGTCTTCCCCACCATCAAGCACCTCGAGCAGCTGGGCGCGTTCCCCACCGCCGACGCGCTGCTGGAGCACGCGCGCGGGAGGGAGGTCGTGCCGGTGGAGCCGCGGGTCCTGATGAGCGGCGAGACGGCGCGAATCGTTCTCCCCGGGGAGCCCGGGTACGACTAGGGTTTGACCCGTGACCGGCTCGCTGCCCGTCGACGTCCAGGACGTCTTCGCCCGCTTCATCACCACCGAGTACACGACGATCGACGCACACGGCCATCCGATCACCTGGCCGGTCACCCCGTACTACCGCGCCGGCGCCGGCGCCATCGACGTCACCACCGGGATCGGCTATCCGAAGAAGGCGCTCGACGCGCGGCGCAACCCGCAGGTCTCGCTGCTGTTCTCCGACCCCACCGGCTGCGAGCTGGAGAACGCTCCGATGGTCCTGGTGCAGGGCGTGGCGAAGGTGGACGACGCCGACCTCGACGCCAACCGCCGCCGCTACGAGCGCGAGTCGCTGGAGAAGCTCCCGGCCACCAAGGACACGGCGCCGCCGGAGTTCCTCAAGCGGTTCTTCGCCTGGTACTACGCCCGCGTCTACGTCTACGTCCGCCCGGAGCGCGTGTTCGTGTGGCCGGGCGGCGACCCGACCGCCGAGCCGGACATGCACGGCACGCATCTGGAGGAGGTCCGCTCCGGCCACGTCGAGGAGCCCGAGCGCGAGCCGCCCGGGCCCGAGGGCGGCGCCGAGGCCTGGGACGCGCGGATGGACGAGCTGGGCGAGCGCTATCCCACCGCGGTGCTCTCCTTCGTCGCGCCGGATGGCTTCCCGTTCTCCGCCCGCGTCCCCATCTCCGTGGACCGGGCGCGCCATCGCGTGCGGATCGGCGCCGCGCCGACGGGCGCGCCCATGCTCCCCGGGCTGGCCTGCCTGACCGCCCACGACCACGACCCCGAGTTCAACTGGCAGCGCAACTTCCAGGTGCGTGGGGACCTGGTGCTCGAGGACGACGGCTGGGCGCTCGTCCCCCACCGCCTGGTGGGCGGCTTCGAGCTGCCGCCGACGTCGACGCTCGCCCGCTATCGCCTGAATTTGAGCAAGATCGGCCGCTTCCGCCGCAAGGCCAAGCAGTACAGGCCCGGCCGCGCCTGATGCGATAGAACCGTGGCCGTGCCGCCCGCCAAGCGCGCCCCCGCAGGGCTGACCGTCGCCGTCACCGGTCCCACCGGGGACATCGGGAAGGCGTTCGTGAGCGCGCTGGAGCGCTCACGCTCGGTCAGGAAGGTGCTCGGCATGGCGCGCCGCCCGTTCGACCCCGCGGCCCAGGGCTGGAAGAAGACCGAGTACCGCCAGGGCGACGTCCTGGACCGCGCCGCGGTGGATGACTTCGTCAAGGGCGCGGACGTGGTGATCCACCTGGCCTTCATCATCTTCGGGGGGGCGGAGGAGACCCGCAAGGTCAACCTCGAGGGCTCGCGCAACGTGTTCGAAGCCGCGGCCGCGGCGCGGAAGGTCAAGCGCCTGGTCTACGCCTCGTCGGTGGCCGCGTACGGGTTCCACGACGACGGCGAGCGCCCGGAGCGCTTCACCGAGGACATTCCCCCGCGCGGGACCGAGGGCTTCTACTACTCGGCCCAGAAGGCGGAGCTGGAGGGCCTGCTGGCCGAGGTGCTGGAGGGCAACTCGACCGAGGCCTACGTGTTTCGGCCCTGCATCGTGGCCGGCCCCGGCGCGCTGATCTTGATCGAGAACCTGCCCTACGTCTCGCTGTCGGACAAGCTCCCGGGCGCGGTCCGCCGGCTGCTGGACATCATGCCCGTGCTGCGGCCCGTGCTCCCCGATCCGGGCGTCCCCTTCCAGCTGGTCCACACCGACGACGTCGCCACTGCCCTGCGCGCGGCGGTCCTGGGACGCGGCGAGCCGGGCGTCTACAACCTGGCCGCCGACGGGGAGCTGACGGCGTCGGACCTCGCCTCCGCCCTGGGCTGGTACTCGATCCCCGTCCCGGAGATCGCGGTCGACGCCACGGCGCACGTGGCGGCGCGGCTGCCGTTCCTGCCGCCCGAGGCCGACTGGCTGCACGCGTTTCGGGTCCCGACGCTGATGGACGCGACCAAGGCGCGGCGCGAGCTGGGCTGGCGCCCGCGCCACGACGCCCGGGAGACGCTCCAGGCCACGGTGCGGGCGGCGCGCGAGGAAGGACTGCTGGACTGATGGGAGGGCTGCGGGAGGACGGGCGCGCGCCGGGGCTGCTGGTGGGCGAGGGCGTGGAGATCGCCGCCGACGTGAGCCTGGGGGCGAACGTGGTGGTGCACGACGGCGTGGTCCTGCGCGCGGGCTGCGTGGTCCAGGACGGCGCCGTGCTGGGCCTGCGGCCGGTCGCCGTCCCTGGCGCCGGCAGCGACACCGAGCCCGGCCCCCTGGTGCTGGACGCCGGCGCGGCGGTCTGCGCCCAGGCGGTGGTGTGCGCCGGCGCGCGGATCGGCGAGGGCTCGATCGTGGGCGACCAGTCCCTGATCCGCGAGGGCGTCGAGGTAGGGCGCCAAACGGTCGTGGGCCGCGGCACCACGCTGTCGCGCGGGACGAAGGTGGGCGAGCGCGTCCGGATCCAGACCAATGTGTGGCTGGCGAGCGGGACCGTGGTGGAGGACGACGTGTTCGTCGGCCCCGGCGTGACCGCCGCGGGCGACGAGCCTCGCGGCCCCACGCTGCGCCGCGCGTGCCGGGTGGGGGGAGGCGTGGTGATCGTCGGCGGGGTGCAGATCGGCGAGGAGGCCTTCGTCGCCGCGGGCGCGGTGGTGGAGGGCGACGTCCCGCCTCGCAGCGTGGTGATGGGCTCGCCCGCGCAGGTGGTGCGCGAGGTGGCCGACGAGGACCTGCTCGAGCGCTGGCGCTGATGGCCGAGCCCCAGCCGCCGCCCGACGAGCCGGTCGCCCCGGACCCGCTCGAGCTGGAGCGAATAGCCGGCGAGGACCCGAGCGGCCGGGCCGCGTGGATCCTCCTGGAGACCTACCGCTGGACGGTCCTCTACGGCGAGGCGCCCTACGACGAGGTGTGGGACGGCCGCGAGGGCTACCCGTCCACCCGCAACGTGGTCGAGGTGTTCGGCGGCTGGGAGGAGCTGTGGGAGCTGACCGGGCTGTACGACTCCTACTACCTGCGCGCACTGGACGCCGCGGACGAGGACTACGAGAAGTTCCTGGCCGAGCGCGACGAGCTGCGCGCCGAGCGCCAGGCCACGCAGCGCGAAGTGGGCAAGGCCCGCCAGGAGCGCGAGCGCCTCGACGACCGCCTGCGCGACATGCGCCGCCAGGTGGAGAAGGCCAAGGAGAAGGCCGGCGCGGCCACCGACGCGCTGTCCGCCGAGCGCGCGCGGGCCGACCGCGCCGAGCGCCGCGCGCAGGCCGCGGAACGCGCGGCGCAGAGTCCCTCATCCCCGGACGCTCCGGCCGCGCGCGACGACGAGGCGGTGTCGCGAGCGGCCGAGCTGCGCGAGGAGCTCGACGGCTCCGAGCGCTTCGCGGACGCGCTCACCGAGCAGCTCCACGAGGCCCACGACCGCCTGGCGCAGCGCGAGCGCGAGATCGCCGAGCTGCGCCGCGCGCTGGGCCGCGTGGAGCCCGAGGACGAGGACGCAGCGCCGCGCGACGGCGAGCCCGAGCCGGCCACGGTCCTGGAGGCGGTGGAGAGGGCGAGCGAGCGACTACCCAGCCTGCGCTTCGCTCCCCGCGCCTTCGAGAGCGCGGAGGACTCCCCCTTCGCCCGCCCCGGCCTGATTCTCGAGAACCTCGCGCGGCTCGACGAGCTGGCCGCGCGCTACCTGGAGGGCGAAATGGGCGAGAAGGTCTCCGACCTCGCGTTCCGGCTGGGGATGAACTGGCGCGGCGGGATCTCCGAGCGCACCCGCACGCGTTACGGCAAGGAGTACTCGTTCACCTACGAGGGCCGCACGTGGGAGCTGGGCCCGCACCTGCGAATCGGCTCCGGCCAGGGCGCCGGCGCCATCGCCCGCATCTACCTCACCCTGCACCCCGGCGACGCCGACCTCCCCCGCAGCGTCATCGTCGGCCACGTCGGCCGCCACCTGCCGGACTCGACGACCTAGAT
>JAWVFR010000132.1:0-26148 GCA_033855845.1 Solirubrobacteraceae bacterium | reverse complement strand
GGCGAAGGCCCCGCGGCCGCCGACGCCGGCCAGTAGGCGGGCTAGGAGAAGAGCTCTTCCTGCCCGCCCGACGCGCGGCCGCGCGGGCGGCGGGGCACTCCGGCCGCCTCGGCCAGGGCGGCCTCGACGTCGGCCAGGATGGCGCGCTCGGACCGGGAGGCGACCAGCGGCTCGGCCAGGCCCTCCACGTGGACGTAGGTGCGCCGTCCGTCGCCGCGGTCGCCGCCCTCCAGCGGCACGACGGCGAAGACGCGATCGGCGCGCACCCACTTCCCGTAGCCCAGGTGGACCATGCGGGTCGCCATCTCCGTCAGGCCGCCGCGCCGGGCAATGGCCGGCCCAGCCACTCCTCGTAGAAGCCCTCCAGGTCGGGCACGAAGTCGTGCACGACCGGGTAGCCGGGCGGCACGGCCTCGACCTCCAGCTGCGCCCGGCAACCGGGGCAGAAGTACTCGCGCAGGACGTTCCACTCCGGGTCGCCGTGCATCTTCTCCGGGTAGACCTCGCGCAGCGACTCCACGTCGTCGCGCACGCGGACCAGCGCCTCCAGCTTCCAGTTGCGCTCGTGCGAGCAGAACTCGTGTCCGCAGTCGCACTTGACCACGAACGCGCCGGGGCCCTTGGCCACGATGTGCAGGTGCTCGCCGAAGGGCAGGACGATCGGGTCGTCCCAGGGCACGCGCTCCTGCAGCAGGGCGATGTATGCGTCGAAGCGCCCCGGGTCCTTGTGGGCGGACTGCACCGCGCGCACCCGCCCGCGCGGAAGGCGCTCGTCGACCAGGTCGCGCAGGCCCTGGGCGTCGAGCTTCACGCGGTGGCCCCCGCCTGCGCGATCAGCGCCTTCGCGATGTCCACCTCGGGCGTTTCGATGTCGTAGTCGAAGTCCTCGGGCAGGTCCCAGAACTCGCGGAATTCGGCCGCCCAGCGCTGCGACAGCCGCAATGACTCCGCGTACATCCGCCGGACGGGCTCGATGAAGTCGCCGGCCAGCACGCGCTCGCGCTCGGCCGCCATCCACTCGCGGACCGGGACGGCTTCGTCCCCGCGCCGGTCGCGGGCCGCGGCCCGGGCCGCCTCGGTCGCGTCCGGGTCCCCGGGCACGACGCCGTACACCGGCTCGGCGTAGCGGGCCAGCAGGAAGTCGCCGTCGATGTCCTCCATCACGGACTCGTACGGGCGCTCCAGCGGGTCCCCCAGACCGGCGCCGCCGCGCAGGACCGACAGGTACAGGTCGCCCTGGCGCATCATCTCCGGCAGCGTCGTGGTCTCCAGGTCGAACTGGCGCGTCCCGGAGATGACCCGTTCCAGCGCCGAGTCCGCCGGGTCGGGCTCGTGTACCGGGTAGGGCTCGCCGCGCGCCACGACCGCGAAGAAGTCGGTGTCGCGGATGTTGTGGCGGTACGCGGGCGCCGCCGGGTAGCCGCCCCACAGGCCGCTCTGCATGAACATCCGCCCGTTGCCGATGTTCTGCATCTCGAAGAACGGCGTCTTCCAGGCCAGGCGCAGGCACTCGTAGCCCGAGCCGCCGCGGTGGCGCCCCGGCCCGGCGGTGTTGGGCTTCACCCGCTGGCCGAGGTACAGGAACGGCTCGATCAGCTCCCACATCTCCATGTCGCCCATGTCGCCCTCGGGGTTCCACATGGCCGCGCCGTAGTCCAGGCCGTCCAGCAGCATCTTGGCCCCGCCGCCGACGCAGGACAGGCCGAAGTTGGTGGTGGCGCCAGGGGTGCCGTACTGCGTGATCCCGCCGCCCTGGAAGGCGTTGGCGGTCAGCCCGTAGGGCGCCAGGACCTCCTCCACGAACCCGCGCGCCTGCAGCGAGCGGCTCAGGGACTTGATGAACCCCATGAACGAGGGGATCAGGAAGTACCACGCGTTGCCGGTGGAGGCGTTGGGGTTGGAGTGGTTGCTCAGCGTCCCCGGGGGGAAGTTGGCCCGCAGCCCCAGGTAGGCGCCGTCGTTGACCTTGTCGTTGCAGATCAGCGTCTGGGTCAGCATCACCCAGATCGCGCCCTGCATGGAGGAGGGCGTGCAGTTGCCGGAGTGATGGCCCCAGGCCGAGGTGCCGTCGTAGTCCAGCTCCAGCACCGCGTCGCGGGTGATCCGCAGCTCGACCGCGGCGTGCAGCGCGTGGTCCACCCGGGCGTAGGACGGCAGCTGGGCCTCCTTGGCGAACGGCAGCTCGATGAAGGCGGGAGCGCGGTAGCGGCCGGGGACGGTCATCTCGCGCAGGCGGCTCTTGAACGCCCGGCGGCCGTCCTCGATCACCTCGCGCACGAAGCGCTTGTAGACGTCGACGCCCTCCTCCAGGATCACGCGCTCGACGGCCTCGCGGACCATGTGGCAGCCGGCCAGGCGCGTGCGCTCGTCCAGCGTCCAGTACATCGGGGTGCGCGTGCCCTTCTTGCCCGCCTCGACGTGGTCGCGCCACAGCTCGTCGTGGCTGCCGATCTTCTTGGCCGGGAGGTCGATCCCGTCCTCGAAGCGGCTGATGGGGCCGACGGGAACGCCGCCCGGCGTCTTGGCCCCGATGTCGATCTCGTGGGTGACGCCGCCGGCCCAGCCGACCAGCTCGCCCTCGAAGAAGATGGGGACGATCGTCTGCACGTCGGCGTTGTGGACGTCGCCGATCATGGCGTCGTTGTTGGTGAAGATGTCGCCCGGCTCGATGCGCGGGTTGTCCTCGTAGGCCGAGCGCACCATGTGCTTGATCGCGTCGGACATCGTGTGGACGTGGACGATGATCCCGGTGGACAGCGCGACGCTGTCGCCCTCGGGCGTGTAGAGCGCGAAGCACAGCTCGCCGATCTCCTTGACGATCGGGCTGGCGCTGATGTTCAGCGCGGTCTCGCGGGCGCTGACCAGGCCGCCGCGCACGCGGGAGAAGAGCTTCTCGTAGCGGATCGGGTCGGCGCCCTTGAGCTCGAGGTCGCCGTCCAGCCCCCAGTAGGCGCCGCTCTGCGCGAAGAGCCACTCGGACTCCTCGAGCATCTCCTGCGCCGTGCGCCCCTCCCACCCGATCGGCGCACGCTCGCGCGGCTCCAGCTCGCGCGTGCTGTCCACGATCGCCATCGCGGCCGAGTCTAGCCCCGGGGCGCGCTGCCGTCATCCTGTCCCGATGCGACGCGCCTGGATCGCCGGGATCGTGGCCCTGGCCGGCCTGGCCGGCCTGGCCGCCGGGCCGGCCGAGGCGCTCGCCGCCGCGCCGGGGAACTGCCGGATCCCGCAGTCGTCGCTCACCGCCGGCTCGCGCGCGCTGGGGAGCCCTTCCGGCGGCAGCCTGGCCCGCGGAATCCCCTTCCCCGAGGAGACCGACCACTCGTTCACCTGGGACTTCCCGGCGGCGGTCTCCCCCAGCCCGGCCTGGCGGCGCTACGGGACCGAGAAGCTCGTGCTCACTGTGGACTGCGTCCTGTCCGCGTACGCCGCCCGGCACCCGGACCTGGCGCGGGTCGGCGTGGCCGACCTGTCGCTGCCGCGCGGCGGGCCGTTCGGCACCGAGCTGGGGTCGGTGGGACACGGCTCGCACCAGAACGGCCTGGACGCGGACGTCCTCTTCCCCCGCCGCGACCTGTGCGAGTGCCCGCCCGACGCGCCCGCGGAGGTGGACGCGGCGCGCGCCCAGGAGCTGGTCTCCGCCTTCGTGGCCGCCGGGGCGCAGTACGTGTTCGTGTCCCCGGACCTGTACCGCCGCGGCCGGCTGCGCGGACCGCGCGGAGTCGTGATCCCGCTCGTCTACCACGACGAGCACATGCACGTGCGGATCAGGCCGTAGCTACCGCCAGCGCCTGACGAGTCCGCCCGGGATTCTCGGCACTGTCCTACTTAGGAGTCGGATACCGACCTCTAGGCAGGACAGCGGGATCCGCTCACGCCCGGACGGTCCCTCGATGCCGCCGTTCAGAGCTGGCCGAGGTGGAAGATCCGGTGGCGGTCCAGCCGGGCGCTGCGACCGGGAGGGATCGCGAAGGTGTCAGCGGGCGACTCGATGACGGCCGGGCCGGCGACCGTCTGGCCGGCGCGCACGTCGCCCTGCTCGTAGATCGGGGTGTCGGTCCAGCCGTCGGTCCACCACACCGGGCGCGTCGCCTTGGGCTCGGGCGCGCCGTCCACCTCGGGCTCGTCGGGCAGGGCGGGCTTCTCCACCGGCACCGAGCCGGTCACGATCACGTTGGTGATCAGGTAGCCCAGCTCCGGCGAGCGGGCGGCGCGCGCGTAGAGCTTGCCGTAGGCCTCCTCGAAGGCCTCGATCAGGTCGTCCACCTGCTCGCCGGACTCCAGCGACTGGTGCGGCGAGAGGATCTCCAGGTCGTTGAGCTGGCCGTAGTACTGCATGCGCACGAAGTGGCGGTACTCGATCTCCTCCTCCTCCACTCCGGACTTCGCGAACTCCGCGGCCACGCGCTCGCGCAGCATCAGCCAGCCGCCGTCGACCATCATCCCGATGCCGGCCTTCTCGTCGAGGTCGGCGATGGGCGTGATCGGCATGTCCAGCGTCAGGTCGTAGCGGTAGGCGTAGTCCCCGCAGGCGCAGCCGAAGGCGGAGAACCCGGCCGCCCAGGCCGGCACCAGGACGTCGCGGTAGGGGATGTCGGCGCTGTACCCCGCCACGTGCAGCGGACCGCCCCCGCCGTAGCAGAGCAGCGTGTAGTCGACCGGCGAGTACCCCTTGCCCAGAACCTGCGCGACGGCCTGGTAGGCGAGCGTCTGGTCGAACAGCTCGATCACTCCGGCCGCGGCGTGCTCCGGGGTCAGCCCGAGCGGGGCGGCGATCTGCTCGGAGATCGCGGCCCGGGCCGCCTCGGCGTCCAGCTTCACGTCGCCGCCCAGGAAATAGTCCGGGTTGATCCGGCCGAGGATCAGGTTGAGGTCGGTGACCGTGGGCGTCTCCAGTCCGCCCTCCGTCCAGCAGACGCCGATCTTGGCGCCCGCGGAGTCGGGACCCAGCTCCGGGCGCCCGGAGTTGGGGTCGATGCGCACGAAGGAGCCGGTCCCGGCGCCGATCGAGTCGACCTGGACCAGCGGCAGGTTGAGCAGGAAGCGCCCGATGTCGGGGATCGGGCGGATCTGGAAGTCGCCGTCGGTGATCAGCGCGATGTCGAACGAGGTGCCGCCGATGTCGGTGCACACCACGTTGGCGCCGGCGCCGGCGTCCGCCTCGGCGAGCTGGTCCACCAGGTGCTTGGCCCCGATCACGCCGCCGATCGGGCCGGAGATCAGCGTGCGCGCGAGCTGGCGCGCCTCGATCGAGATCGTCCCTCCGTGGGCCGCCATCACCCGCAGATCGAAGCCGGCCCCCGCCGACCGGGTGGCGTCGCGGACCTTCTGCAGCTGCTCGCGGCTGGGCTCGGCCGCGTAGGCCTCGATCACCGTCGAGTTCAGCCGGGGGAAGTCGCGGCGCATCGGATACAGCTCGGAGGCCAGGAAGACCGGGATCTCCGGGGCCAGCTCCTCGGCGATCTCGCGGATGCGGTCCTCGTGCTCGGAGTTGCGATAGCCGTAGAGCAGGCAGACCACCAGGCCCTCCACGCGCGCGTCGCGCAGCTCCTGCACCGCCGTGCGGGCCTCGTCCTCGTAGAGCGGGATCGCCACCTCGCCGAACATGTCCACGCGCTCGCGCACGCCCTTGACCAGGTCGCGCGGGACCAGCGGCTCGTTGTGGTGATGTGTGGCGACGTGAAGACGGTCGGAGTACGAGTAGCCCAGGTAGGTCTGGATCCCACGCTCCAGGCGCAGCATGTCCTCCATCCCCCCGGTGACGATCACCCCGACGCGCCGGCCCTTGCGCTCGAGCAGGCGGTTGAGCATGGCGGTGCCGGAGTAGATGCCGCTGGCCAGGCCGGGCATGCCGTCCTCCACCGCGAGGTCCCAGTAGTCGAAGGCGTCCTTCGTGGACGCCATGAAGCCGACGGACTCGTCCTCGGGCGTGGACTGGGCCTTACCGACCACGAAGTCGCCGTCGCGGTCGACGACGAACGTGTCGGTCATCGTCCCGCCCGCGTCGATGGCCAGGACGCGAGGGTCCCGGGCGCTCATCCGGCGAGGCCGGCGGTGTGCGTCTGCGGCGCGTCGGCGTACACCACGTGGGTCGAGACCACCATGTCGTGCAGCGTCCGGTTCTCCTCGTCCCAGATCGGCCACAGGACGTCGAGGAAGGGCGGGAAGAAGAAGAGGCCGCCCAGGAGGCCGAACAGGCCCCAGCGGACGGCGAGCTCGCGCAGCAGGGCGAAGCCGAAGCCGATGGGCTCCCCGTTGTCGCGGACCACGCGAATGCCGACGAGCTGCTTGCCGATGGTCTGGCCCGCGTGCTCGCCCGTGCGGGCCTCGGTGACGGAGGCGTACACCGGCCAGCCGATGGTCAGGGCGGCGACGATGATCACCCCGCCGGCGATCTCCAGGCCGTTGACGCCGCTGGCCGCGAGCGGGATCCCCACGGCGAGCGGCACGACGAGCGAGAACACCCAGTCCAGGAGGGCCGCGCCGACCCGCGTTCCCCAGGTCGCGCACTCCATGCCCTTGTAGACGGGCTGGCCGTTCGGTCCCCGCTGCCGCGGGGGCGGCGGCTGGTAGGGCGGCGGGGCGTACGGGGCCTGCCCCGGGGGCGGGTACGCGGGCGCGGGCGGCTGGTACGCGGACGGGGGCGGCTGGTAGGCGGGCGGAGCCGGGCCGGGGGGCGGCGGAGGCGGGGGCGGTGGCGAGTACGCCGGCGGAGCGGGCCCGGGCGGCGGGGCGTGCGCGGGCGGCACCGGGGGCGGCGGCAGGGGCGCCGGCGGCGGCGGCTCCGTTGGGTCCGTCATCGACGGCGGCCCCAGCGGCGCCTCGGGCAGCGGCGGCGGCTCGGGGGGCGGCGGGAGCGGATCCCCGCCCAGCGGGTCGCCGGGCGTCAGCGGGGAGTCGTCGTCGCGCCGGTCGTCCACCCCGCGAGCCTATCCGCCCCGGGGCCCTACCGGGAGGCGAGCGCCGCGACGATCGCCACGACGATGATGAGCAGGAAGATCACCCAGAAGGCGACGCCCACTCCCAGCACGATCTTCTCGCCGCTGGTCACGGGCGCCGTGACGGCGGCGCCGCCCGTGCGCACATCCCAGTACTCGTTGAGCCGGTTGACCACCATCGGGTAGACGATCAGCGCCGCGAAGGGGACGAACATCGCGAGCACGATCCACAGCACGACGTTGAACTCGGGCAGCCCGACCCGCTGGCGCAGCAGGCTGATGTCGCGCCACAGCCAGTAGGTGACGACGATGTTGAGGACCGGGACGAGCAGGCCGGCGGTGTACAGGCCGGGGTCGTCGGTCGATCCCAGCTCGCCGTTGAGCTGCTTGCGGGTCACGAAGAACCAGTAGTACGTGTAGATCCCGAAGGACAGGATCGAGAAGCCGATCACCCGTCCCACGCCACGCTTTATGGCCAGCTCGCCGAAGGCGGGGCCCCCGCCGGTCGCGGGACGCGGAGGCTGGGCGTAGCCGGGCGGGACCGCGGGCGGCGGCGGGGCGACCGGCGGTTGCGCGAGCGGGGGCGGCGGGATCGGGACCCCCTGGGGCGGCGGCAGGACGGGTGGCTCCCCGGGGGTCGGCTGGTCCGGCTGGCCCGGCTCGTCGGTCATGGCCGCAGTCTAGGCGCCCCTCACCACGGGATCGGCTCGCGGTTGCGGAAGAACCCTCCCGTGGGGCCGTCGTCGGGCAGGGTGGCCAGCCACACCGGGGTGTCGGCGCCCTCCTGGACGCTGCGCGGCGCCGCGGACGTGCCCATGTCGGTGCGCACCCAGCCCGGGCACGCCGAGTTCACCAGGATGCCGTCGGACGCCAGCTCCGCGGCCAGGACGCGAGTGAGGGCGTTCAGCCCCGCCTTCGACAGCCGGTAGGGCGCCGAGCCGCCGCCCATGTCCGACAGCTGGCCCATGCCGCTGGAGACGTTGACGATCCGCCCGCCGCCGCTGCGGCGCATGAGGGGGATGCAGGCCACCGACAGCCGCCACGAGCCGAACAGGTTGACCTCGAGGGTCGGGCGCGCGGCCTCCACGTCGGCATCGGCGCCGGAGATCCCGAACGAGCCGATGCCCGCGTTGTTGACCAGGACGTCGAGGCGGCCCAGCTCCTCCTCGATCCCGGCGACACAGCGATCCACCGACGCCTGGTCGGTGATGTCCAGCCGGCGCGGCCGGACGTCGCCCTCGATCCCCGCCGCGGCCGCCCGCGCGGCAGTCTCCTCGCGGCCGCCCAGGACGACCGTGAACCCCTGTCCCGCGAGCTGGCGGGCGGTCTCGAGGCCGATGCCCCGGTTGGCTCCGCTGATCAACGCCACCCGGCCCTGCATGTGCCCGAGGGTAGCGGCCGGGCTCTAGTACGGCCAGATCAGGGCGCCGCGCTCGTCGAACGTGGAGTTCGGGAGCCAGGCGACCTCCCAGGCGTTGCCCTCCGGGTCGGCGAAGTAGCCCGACCGCCCGCCCCAGTCGCGGGTCTCGGGCACGGCCAGGACGGTGCCACCGGCGGCGACCGCCGCCTCGATGGCGCGGTCGACGTCCTCGATCGCGTCGACGTTGACCGCGAGGGTCACGCCGCGGAAGCTCCCGGGCGGCGGCGCCGTCTGGCCGCCGGACTCCTTCGCCAGCGTGGCGGCGTCGTAGAGCGTGAAGACGGCGCCACCCAGCGGGAACGCGGCGAAGTCGCCGGGAGGCGTGGTGCTGGTCCACCCCAGCCGCTCGTAGAAGGCCCGCAGGGCGGCCACGTCATGGGCGCCGACCGTGGCGACGCTGAGGCGGGGCGGGATCCCGTCGGCCATCGCCGTAGCCTAGACCGGCCATGGAAGACCCGATGCCCGTCGCGCCCGGCGTGTCCATCCCGCTGCACGAGGTCGACATCCGCGTGTCGCGCTCCTCCGGCCCCGGCGGCCAGCACGCCAACGTGACCGAGTCGCGGGTGGAGGCCGTGTTCGACGTGGCCGCCTCCCCCTCGCTGTCCGAGGAGCAGCGCCGCCGCGCGATGGCCAAGGTCGGCCCGCGCCTGACCGCCGTGGCCCAGGACGCGCGCAGCCAGGCCCGCAACCGCGAGCTCGCCCTCGAGCGCCTGCGCGACCGCCTCACCTCCGCGCTCGCCGTGCCCCGCAAGCGCCGCCCCACCAAGCCGACGCGCGCCTCCAAGCGCCGCCGCGCCGAGACCAAGCGCAAGCGCTCGCACACCAAGTCCCTGCGCCGCCGCCCGGCGGACGAGGGGTAGGGCTCAGCGGATCAGGAGCCTGTAGGCCTGCTGTGCGCGCCGGAGCGTCTCCGCGGGAAAGCGGGAGCTCGCATCGGGCGCGTCGAGGTCCAGCCGGTCGCGAACGCTGCGCAGCCATCCGCGTTCGCCGGCGCTCAACTCGTCCCTCATCGCGCCCGGGTCGGCGATGAAGCTCAGGAGCATCACGAGATCCTCGCGCTGGCTCTCTGGATCCAGATGCTTGGCGAGCGAACGCGCCTTCAGCAGTACCGCGCCCGTGAGGTTCGGCCGCCGCAGCCGTACCCGGCGCTCACCGAGCACCACGACGACCTCCTCCATCCGCTTCAGCGCCTGGGTGCCTCCAGGTATCGAGACGGTCTTCAGCTTGCCGAGTGTCCTAGCCTCGCGGCCCGTCCCACCCGGACCGAGAACCTCGACCAGCTGCCCGTTGAAGTCGAACTGGTACGCGGTTCCGTCCCGGGCGGGCGTCCGCATCGTTGCGCCTCGCGCTTTCAGATGCCTGGCGATCTCCTCGGTGCGGCTCGGCCGGCCGCGTGAGTCGGCGAGGACGTCTATATCGGTGGTCGACCTCGCGCGCGCGGCGTACTCGAAGGCGAACAGCTGGACCATCAAGCCGCCGACGAGGCACCAGCCGGTCCTGTCTGCGAGGTCTCCGTCCGCGAGGTCGGCGACCGCGTTCCAGAGGGCCACGCCGGCCGAGTCGTAGGGGACCACGACGAGCTGCTTTGCCTCGGCCATGGCCGGCTAGCCCTGGGACTCGCGGGACAAACGGGCCAGCAGCTCTCGCCCGAGGCGAACGGACCGTCGATCCAGATCTTCACTGAGATCGAGAGCGACGGCGGCGAGTGGCGCCATCTTCGAGCCGGACTCGAAGGGCCACGCGGGCGATGCGACGGAACGAAGGATCAGGTTCGCCTCGGCCGGGGACGCGACATCCAGTACATGGTCGCGAACGACTTCCTTCAAGACGGCCTCGCTTACGTACGAATCGACCTCGGCCCCTGCGAGCAGGTCCAGTCCATGGCCGCCGGCCGCGCTCGCGCCGGCGAGCACCAGACGACCGTCGGACCGCACGCGGGCGAGCTCTCCCGGGTGTGCGCGGAAATGGTGCACCTGCGCACGCCGCGCGAGACGCGGCGCCAACTTTTCGAAGGACTCCAGTCGCAGCGCACGGCGCAGTTGCGATCGACGGCTCGGAGAAACCCAGGACGGGTCGAGCTCCGAGGCCAGGAAGATGAGAGCCCAAGCGTTATGGGGAGCAAACGGCCTTCCCGCGGGCGGCCGCGACCGGACGCGGAGGGCAAGGCTGGCGGAGTCGACCAGCCATCGCCCGGCCAGCTTCTCGCCCTCCAACTCGCCACCGGCCACGAGCGCGCGAACGCGCGCGGGATCGACTCCGAGCTCCACGGCTGCTTGGGCGGCGGAAACGTATGGCATCGCACTAACTATAGCGATAGCGCATCTATTGCAGGAATTATTGCGTTAGCGCATGTATTTCCTAAACCTCTACCCCAGCCGGCGCTCGAAGCAGCGCGAGCGGGGGTGGCCGTAGGGCCCGAAGCAGGGGATCTCGCGGTATCCGGCGGCGCGGTACAGCGCCATCGCCTCGCCCTGGAGGTCTCCGGTCTCCAGCCGCAGGAGGTCGAAACCCAGGCGCCGGCCCTCCTCCTCCAGCGCGGCCAGGATCACCCAGCCCAGGCCGCGCCCGCGCATGCGCGGGCGCACGTACATCCGCTTGAGCTCGGCCACGCCCTTCTCCAGCGGCCTCAGCGCGCCGCAGCCCACCGCCGCCTGGCGCCGGTCGCGCGCGACCAGGAAGGTCGCGACGGACTCCGCGCTGGGCTTCTCCCCGGCCTCGATATCGCCGTCGTAGCGCTCCACCAGCTCGGTCGCCAGCTCCGTGCGCAGCTCGACGGAGTCGGGAGCGTCGAAGGGCTCGGGCGCGATCTCCACGCCGGTGCCCGCCGCGGCCAGCGCGCTCTGGAGGTCCGGATGGGCGGAGAGCTGGGTGATCTTGCCGTCGCGCGCCTGGCCGATGTGCACGAGGTCGGCGCTGACCTGCGCGCCACTCCCCGACCCCCGCGCCGTCATCCGCACCGGGATCACCGCGGTGTCCCCCACCACCATCACCAGCGACGGCTCGAACCGGTAGTCCTCCATCGCCTCGGTGCTGCGCGCCAGCCACTCGCGGACGCCGGCATGGCCGTGGTACTCCGCCGCGTCGGGCGCGAGGAAGCCCTCGCGCAGGACGACGTCCGGGTCCAGCAGCTCCAGGAATGCGGTCGTGTCCCCGGCGTTGAGGGCCTCGTAGACCCTCCGCGTCAGGACGGCGGGCTCGGCGCGCGGCTGCACGCCTCGAAGCTAGCGCTTCGGCGGAATCTCGCGCCCGCGGGCGGGCAGCGACGCCGACCGGGGCTCGGCGGCCGCGACGGCGCCGCGCCCGGCGCGCGCGGCGCTGGCCGGCGTCGCGTTGGTCCGCGTGCCCACCTTGCGCCAGCGCACCGCCACGGGCCGCAAGCGCAGCAGGATGCGCCAGGTCGGGTCGTCCAGGCTCCCGCTCACGGCCAGGCCGCGCTGGCGCTGGAAGTCCAGGACCGCGTTGCGGGTGCCGGCGCCGAACACGCCGTCCAGCGGGAGCTTGTAGCCGGCCGCGTACAGGTGCTGCTGGGCCCACACCACGAAGTCGCCCCTGGCCCGCAGCCGCAGGAGCGGGTAGACGTCGGAGGGCTTGTACTGGTTCAGCACCGCCACCGGGTCGCCCAGGGCCCGCCAGTCCTGCGGGATCGTCTGCCCCCACTCCCACCACGACACGCTGCGCGCGCCGTAGGCCCGGGCCACCTGGCGGAAGCGCCGAATCTGGGCCGGCGGCGCGCGGTCGTAGGTCTGCCCGAGCGGGAAGATCGGCCGCTTGTAGAGCCGGTTCCACGTGTAGGTGTGGGCGAAGTTGGCGTCCACCGTCGTCCCGATCGCCTTCCAGTACATCTGCGGCTGGTTGGCCTGGGCGGCGCCCGCGGCGAGGAAGACCGAGTACGGGAATCCCGGGTGGTAGTCGACGTAGGGGAACGCCGCGAGGCCGAGTGGGTAGGACGTCCCCACCAGCTCGCGCAGCTTTCGGACGTACTGGTCGGCCGCCGCGTACTTGCCCTCGTACTCGCTCTCGGCGTCGATCACGAAGCAGTCGGCGCCCGCCTGCTTGGCCCAGGCGCTCACCAGCGCCTCGCCGATCGGCTTGTCCCCGTAGACGTACTGCCAGCCGCACACGCGCAGCCCGGCCTGCCGCAGCGCGCTCACGAGCTCCGGGGTGAACTGGCCCCAGCGGTTGGTCCCGTCCCCGCTCTTGACGAACAGGGTCCTGACGTTGTACTGGCGCGCCTTGGCCACGATTCGCGCCACGTTGCCGCCCTCGGTGCGGGGCAGCTGCCAGACCCACATGCCGCTGCCGACGAAGGCCGCGCCCGGCGTGCCGGACGGCGGAACCGGCTGCGTGGGCGGAGCCCCGCCGTTGCTGGGATCGGGGCCCGTCGGCGGCGTGCCGCCGCCCGCCTGGGCGCCGGCTCCGGGCGCGGTGGCGCCCAGCACGAGGGAGAGGAGCACGGCGGCCCCGGCCATCCTGGCGGTTCGCAGTTCCATCTTCGACCTAACAACCCAGGCTACCCCGGGTTGCGCTGCGCCCCTGGGCGGCTTCGTTCAGCGCCGGACGCCGCTGCGCCGGAAGACCGACTCGGCGTAGACCTCGCCGCGCGCGTGGAGGATGGGGTCGGCCGAGGGCTCGATCCCGTCCGTGACGCGGGTGGGGTCCATCACCAGGATGTCGCCGTCGCGCTCGCGGTCGGTGGCGACGGCGGTCAGCTCCAGGCGCCCCAGCTCGATCCGCTCGCGGTCGTCGGGCCAGGCCACGGTGGGGTCCTCGAGCGGGTCGCCGTCCTGGGCCACGAACGCGAACAGCGTGAAGGCGACCGGGCCCTCCTCCAGGCGCTGGGCGATCTCCTGCTGGAGGTAGTCGCGGTCGCGCTGCGCCGCCTCCTCGTCGTCGAGGACGGCCTCCCCGGCCGCGGGTTCGAAGCGGTAGCGCACCCAGCGCTGCGTGCCGTCGGGCGCGGTGAGGCGGAAGGCGTGGATGCCGTTGAAGGCGACCGTGGCGTAGGAGACGGGCGGCTTGGACTGCAGCTGCTCCTGCACGGCCGGACCGGCCTCCGGATGGGCGCCGAGAAAGGCGCCGACCTTCTCCAGGTCCAGCTCGCCGGTCTCGGGATCCGGCTTGCGCGCGCGGGTGAACTCCAGGAAGTCCTCGGGCGTGCGCACGAAGAACTGGCGGCGGCTGAGGCCGACGATGTCGGTCGTGCTGCCGTCCGGCAGGTAGAGCTTGACCCCGATCCCGCGCCCGTCCTGGGCGGCGTCGCGGCCCTGCGGGTCGCCGCTGCCGTTGGAGAAGCGCACGTGGGCTCGCACCTCGCCGTCCTGGAAATGGGCCGCGCGGCACACCTCGGCCGCCCCGTCCGCGGGCGTGAACGTGGCGGCGCACAGCGTTCCCTTGGCATGGACCGCCCGGTGGCCCTCGTGGCGCCCGCCGATGTCCTGGATCGCATCGACGATCTGCGCTTCCAGCTCCCCCATCACTCCACCCCCGCGCTCAGGCGGCTGAGCCGCTCGTGGCACTCGACCACGCGCTTCTTGACCGGGTCGCCGTCGGGCCGGTCGTGCACCAGGTCCCACGTCTTGTCCGCCGTGTCGCGTGCGGTCTCGCGGGTGGCCTGCCCGCACAGCAGGTCGACGACCAGCAGCTCGAGCTCCTGGATCTGCTCGACCGGACGGCCCGGCGACAGCCGCGGCAGCGGGTCCTCGGTCGTGTGGCGCCAGAGCGTCGTCGCGATGAGCAGCCGGTTCTGCAGAGAGCGCGCTTCCATCCCGCCCAGGACCCTAACGCGCACGACGCTTCCGGGCTCGGCGCCCGCTAGCGTTTCGCCACCATGGAAAGCGCAGCCCTCCCACGTTCGCCGATCGCGTGGCCGGCGGGGTGGATCGCTCGCAACCAGCGGGCCGGCCCGTACGCGCTGGGCGGGATGGTGGGGACCGCCGCGCTGCTGGTGATGCTCGCCGCGGCGCGCCCCTCCTCGCTGTCGCCGCCGACGTGGGGCGGCTTCGACAGCTGGATGGTCGGGCCCTTCACCGGGCTGGCCGGCGTGTGGCCGCAGCTGCCGGTGCTGAACTCGGTGGTGTTCTCGGTCATCGTCGCCGCGATGTTCGTGTGCTGGCTGGTCGTGCTCGCGGCATTGCAGACGGTGGGGGCGCGGATGGTGGTCGGCGCCGTCGTGCTGCTGCACGTGCTGTTCCTGCTCGGGCCGCCGCTGCCGCTGACCGACGTCTTCAACTACCTCAATTACGCGCGGCTGGGCGTGGAGCACGGATTCAACCCCTACATCGAGGTGCCGGCCGCCCTCCCCGGCGACCCCACCTACGACTTCGCGACCTGGCACCACCTGCTCAGCCCCTACGGCCCGCTGTTCACGCTCTTCTCCTACGCGCTGGTCCCGCTCGGCGTGGGCAGCGCGTACTGGGGGCTGAAGGTGGTCACGGTGGCCGCGGCGCTGGGCTGCATCGCGCTGGTCTGGCGCCTCGCCGAGCAGCGAGGGACGGACCCGGTGCGCGCCACCGTCTTCGTCGGCCTGAACCCGCTCGTCCTCGTGTACGGCGTGGGTGGGATGCACAACGACTTCCTCATGCTCCTGTTCGTCCTGCTCGGGACCAGCGCCGTGCTGGCCCAGCGGCCGGCGCGGGCCGGGGCGGCGATGATCGCCGCCGCCGCGATCAAGGGCTCCGCCGCGCTCACGCTGCCCTTCGCGCTGGCGGGGACCGTCCGCGGGCAGCGCAAGCGGGTGGTCCTGGGAGCGGGCGCCGCCGCGGCGGCGATGCTCGGCCTCTCGCTCGCCGTGTTCGGCTTCCACGGGCCGGGCCTGGACACCCAGGCCTCGCTGGTGACGCCGCTGAGCCCCCCCAACCTCCTCGGCCTCATGCTGGGACAGGGCGGCGCGACCGGGCCCGTCCGCGTGCTGGTGACGGTGGGGCTGGCGGTCGTCCTGCTGGCGCTGATCCGCGCAGCCTGGCGCGGCGCGGACTGGGTGACGGTGACGGGCTGGGCGATGCTGGCGCTGGTGGTGTCGCTGAGCTGGGAGATGCCCTGGTACGTGCTGTGGGTCCTCCCCTTCGCCGCGGTGGGCAACTCGCGCCGCCTGCGCCGGGCGGCCATCGTCCTCACCGCCTTCCTGCTGATCTCGCTGGCGCCCTTCACCGGCTGGCTGCTGACCCATGCCTGCCACTGCAACCCCGTCGACACCAAGACCGGCCAGCGCAATGCTCTCGAGATCCACCGCCATCTCCGCTGATGCCCGCGCGCGGCGCGCGCGGCGGCTGACCGCGGTCGGCGGCGCGGCCTTCGTGGCCGCCACCGTCGCGCTGATGGTCAGCCAGGGGGTCATCCTCTCGCGCGACTGGCTGTTCGCTTGGCTGCTGCTCGGGCTGCTGGCGATCTCGCTCGCCGACCCCGTCCGCTGGGTGCGGGGCGTGATCGTCGACTGGCTGCCGCTGATGGCGCTCCTGCTCTGCTACGACCTCTCGCGGCCCGTGCGCGAGGCCATCGGGATCGCCCCGCACGTGCTCCCGCAGCTGGACGCCGACCGCTGGCTGTTCGGGGATGTGCCGCCGATCGCGCTCCAGCACTGGTTCTACACGCCCGGCGTGGCGCACTGGTACGACTACGCCGCCTTCGGGGTCTACCTGTCGCACTTCTTCGTGACGCTGGCCGTGCTGGCCGTGCTGTGGCGCGTCTCGCACCGGCGCTTTCGCGAGTACCGCGCGCTGGTGGTCGCCCTGGCCAGCGTGGGCTTCGTGGTCTACGTGCTGTTCCCGGCCGCGCCGCCCTGGCTGGCCGCCTACGACGGCCACATCCGGGCGGTGCCCCGGGTAATCGCGGACATGTGGGGGCAGATCGGGATCGAGCCCGCCGAGGCGCTGTTCGAGAAACGGGGCGAGTTCTACAACCAGGAGGCCGCGGTCCCCTCGCTGCACGCGGCCTACCCGATGCTGCTGCTGCTGTTCTTCTGGGGGGCGGGCCGCTGGGCGCGTCTGGGCCTGGGCGCCTACGTCCTGGCCATGGCCCTGGCGCTCGTCTACACGGGCGAGCACTACGTGTCGGACATCCTGGCCGGCTGGCTCGCGGCCGGCGGCGTGGTGCTGGCCGTCAACGCAGTCCGAGCACGGCGCCGGTCACGGCGAGGGCTACCTGCGCCCGCTCCAGCACCGTAGGCGCGTGGACGTGCTCGGAGGGCGAGTGCGCGCCGCCGCCGCGCGGCCCCAGCCCGTCGATGGTGACCGGGACCACCGAGGCCACGTGGCTGGCGTCGCTCGCGCCTCCGCGCTCCATGCCCACCACCGGGCGGCCGAGCAGCTCGCCGGCCCGGGCCAGCACGGGGGCGGTCTCCTCGCGCCGATCCATCCCCGGCCACACCCGGATCAGCTCGCCGAGCAGCGTGGCGCCGCCCACCTCGGCGGGCAGCGCGGCCAGCGCCGCGTCGAAGGCGGACTCGCCGTCGGCGCGCAGGTCGCAGAACAGCTCCCCGGTGGCGGGGACGACGTTGAAGGCCTCGCCGCTGCGCAGCACGGTGGGGACCGCGGTCAGGCGCCGGGGCCCGTGGGGATCGTGCAGCGCGGCCACCGCCTCGGCCGCGCGGGCCAGGGCGAGCAGCGCGTTGCGCCCGCGGTCGGGCGCCGACCCGGAGTGCGCCGAGGCCCCCTCCGCCACCACCCGCAGGGTGCCGGCGGCCTTGCGCCGGACCACCACGCCCTCTCCGCCGTCGGGTCCCTGCCGGCCGGCCTCGAAGCACAGGCACGCGTCCCAGCCGCGGAAGCGCTCGGCGTGGGCGAAGGGCGCGGTGCGCCACTCCTCGTCGCAGACCAGCAGCAGCGACGCCTGCGCGAAGTCCTGCGGGCGCGTGGCCAGGTGGCGCAGCACGCCGAGCGCGAGGACCACGCCGCCCTTCATGTCCACCGCGCCCGACCCGCTCAGGCGGTCGTCCTCGCGGCGCAGCGGCCGGTGGTCGGCATGGGCGACGACCGTGTCCACGTGACCCAGCAACAGGACCCGGCCCGTGCCCTCCCCCCGGACCGTGGCCAGCAGGTCCGGGGCGTGGTCGGGGGACGAGCACTCCAGGCGCTCGGCCTGCGCCTCGTCGGGCAGCAGCGCCGCGCACACGGCCAGGGCCTCCTCGGCGCCGTGCCGGTCGCCGGAGGGCGAGGAGACAGCGACCAGGGCCTCCAGCTCGCGCTCGGCGCGGCCGGCGATCCGCTGGGCGGCATCGGGAATCCAAGCCGCGGTGGTCACGGGTACAGTGGCGGAGGTAGGGGAATCCTCATGGTCGGGCTCGGGGCGATACTAGGCGCGCGACCCGCGAAGCAGGCACGGAGTCCATCGGCTATGCGTTCGACATGATGTCGCTGGGAGGGCTGAGACCCCGCCTGCTGCTGCTGGCCCTGGCCCCGCTGGTGCCGGTGCTCGCGGTGGCCCTGATCGACACCCGGCCGTCGCGCCTCGTGCTCGTCCTGGTCGCGCTCGGCACGATCGCCCTGGTGGCGGTGGCCGCCGAGGTGCTGATCGTGCGCCCGGCGCGAGCCCTGTCCGTCCCCGTGGACGAGATGGCGGACACGCTGGAGGCGCGGCAGGGGGAGATCGATCGCTCGATTCGCGAGCGGCAACGGCTCCTGGCGCAGCTGCTGGCCGCCGAGGAGGAGGAGCGCAAGCGGATCGCGGGCGACATCCACGACGACTCGATCCAGGCCATGGCCGCGCTGCTGCTGCGCCTGGAGCTGCTGGAGGGCCGCCTGGAGGACGAGGGCCACCGCCGGGCGCTGGTCGAGGCGCGCGAGGCCGCCCGCGACGCCGTCGCCCGACTGCGTCATCTCGTGTTCAAGCTCAGCCCGCCCGCCCTGGAGACGGCGGGCCTGGGGCCCGCGCTCGTGGGCTACCTGGACGAGATCACGCGGGTGTGGGGCCCCGAGACCGCGCTGGAGGACTCGCTGCGCTCCGATCCCTCGGTGGAGGTGCGGTCGCTCGCCTACCGGATCGCGGTGGAGGCGGTCAACAACGCGGCCAAGCACGGACAGGCGGGGCACATCGACGTGTCGATCGCCGGACAGGACGGCGGCGTGCGGGTGCGCGTGCACGACGACGGGGCGGGCTTCGACGCGGACGCCGACGCGGGACCGACGCACTACGGGCTGCGCAACATGCGCGAGCGCGCCCGGGCGGCGGGCGGCTGGTGGCGTGTGCGCAGCGCCCCGGGGACGGGGACGACCGTCGAGTTCTTCGTGCCCGACGACCGCCCGCCGGGCTAGGCCTTATTCGAGCAGGCCGCGGCGCATCGCCTCGGCCACGGCCGCGGCCCGGTCGGAGACGCCGAGCTTCTCGTACAGATGCTGCAGGTGGGTGCGCACGGTGGTCGGGCTCAGCGTCAGCTGCTCGGCGATCTCGGGCGCGGAGCGGCCGCTGGCGGTGAGGCCGAGGATCTCGCTCTCGCGTGCGGTCAGGACCGGGCGCTCGTCGCCGCTGCGCAACCTGATCTCCCGCGCGATCCCCGCCTGGACCTCGGGCGCGAGCACCGTCTCGCCGCGCGAGACGGCGGCGATCGCGTCGCAGATGGTCTCGGCGCTGGCCTCCTTGGCCAGGTAGCCCGCCGCGCCCGCCCCCACGGCCTCGTAGGCGCCCGCGCTGTCGACGTGGGCCGTGAGGAACACGATCCGGGTCGGCAGGCCGTCGCGCACGACCGCGTTGAGGACCTCCAGGCCGTCCAGCTGGGGCATCCGCACGTCGAGCAGCGCGACGTCGGGCTGCTCGCGGCGGATCGTCTCCAGCACCGCGCGCCCGTCGGCCGCCTCCGCGACGAACCGCAGGTCGGGCCGGGACTTGATGGCGTCGATGACGGCCTGGCGGTAGAGCGGGTGGTCGTCGGCCACCACCACGCCCGTGCGGGGATTCCCCTTGCTCACTGCGCACGTTCTACCACGGGGCCGGAGCACCACGGGTGCATGACCTTCAATCGCAGGAGGCAGCCTCGACGGAGAATCCTCCGGTGCGCGGATTACCCCGCCGGCCCGGGGAGTCGAAACTGCCGGTGGGCCAAACCGCATAACACCCCATAACGCCTCGGGGCGGATCGCAAGATCCGCCCCGTCGCGTTTCCGGGGTGGCCCCGGTTCCGGGCGCCGGGGGTTTCCGGGGCGGGAATATCTGTTCGATGCCTTCTCGCCGCGCTTGGATCCTCCTGGCCGCCGTCGCGGCCGCGGTCGCTCTGGCCGGATGCGGCGGGGGCGGGGCCCCGTCTCCGCGCGCGGCGAACGCGCGGCCGACGATCCTGCAGGACGACGCTCAGGTCCTGCACCGCTCCACGGCGGAGGTGCGACGAACCGTGCGCACGTTGCGCGCGCTCGGGGTGGACTGGCTGCGCGTGACCGCGAACTGGTCGTTCATCGCCCCCGCGCCCCGCGACCCCCGCCGGCCGGCCTTCGACGCCACCGACCCGGGCGCCTATCCCCCCGGCGCCTGGGACCGGCTCGACCGCGCGGTGCGCGAGGCGCGCGCGGCCGGGCTGGAGGTCTCCATCGACCTGGCCTTCTGGGCCCCGCGCTGGGCCACGGCCCGACCGTCGCCCGAGCCCGACCGCGAGCGCGACGGGATCGACCCGGCCGCCTTCGGCGACTTCGCGGAGGCGGTCGCGCGCCGCTACGGAGACCGGGCGATCGCGTACACGATCTGGAACGAGCCCAACTACCAGGTCTTCCTGCGCCCGCAGTGGCGGCGGACGACCACGGGCTGGGAGCCCGCCGCCGCCGACGAGTACCGGGCGCTGGTGTACGCCGCCGTTCCCCGGGTCCGCCGCCACGCGCCACGGGCGCTGGTGCTGATCGGGGGGACGGCCGCGCTGGGCACCGGCGCGCCGCGGACCTCGAACGACCCGGTACCGCCGCTGCGCTTCCTGCGGGCGCTGGCCTGCGTGGACGAGGCGCTGCGGCCGGTGCGGGCCGGTGCCTGCGCCGACTTCCGGCCGCTGCCCGGCGACGGCTGGGCCCACCACCCGTACGCCCCGCGACGCCCGCCGGACGTGGGAGACCCGCGCCCCGACACCGCCGTGGTCGCCGACCAGGGGCGCCTGGCCGACCTGCTGGACCACCTCCACGCCGCCGGTCGCACCGAGGCGCATCTGGGCCTGTGGGTGACGGAGTTCGGCTACCAGACCAACCCGCCCGACCCGATCCAGCCGGTGAGCCTCGCGCAGCAGGCGCGCTGGCTGCCCGAGGCCGAGGCGATCGCGCTCGCCGACCCGCGCGTGCGCTCCTTCGCCCAGTTCCTGCTGCGCGACCTGCCGGCCGTCCCCGGCGCCACGGCGACGGAGCGCTGGAGCGACTGGCAGTCGGGCCTGGAACTCCCCGACGGGACCCGCAAGCCCGCGTTCGACTCCTTCGCCCACCCGCTCGTGGCCCGCCGCGCCGGGCCCGGCCGGGTCGCGTTCTGGGGGCGCCTGCGCCCCGGCTCCGGCGCCCGCGAGGTCCGCGTCACCGCTGGCGGTGTCGCCCTTAGCACCGAAACGACCACCATCGAGGGGGTCTTCGGCTGCGAAGCCGCCACCGATCCCGGCGCGACGTTCCGCATCGAGGTCCGCCGCGACGGTGGCTGGACCCCGGTCGGCGTGCCGGTCCCCGGCGCCGACTGACCCCCAGCCACCACCGCGTTGCACTTTTCCCCCTATATGGGGGTCAACTGCACGCGCGTCATGGAATGGAGCGGCGCTCGGCGGTTTCGCCGTGGGCGACGATGATCTCGGAGACCATCGAGGGTGGGAAAAGGCCGTGCTCGACGAGGCCGGGGACCGCGGACAGGCGGGCGGACAGGGCGCCCGGGTCGCCGACCTCGCCCGTGTAGTCGGCGATCACGTTGCCGTCCGGGCTGGGGCCGGCGCCCTCGCGCACCTGCGCGGAGCCGAGCTCCCGCAGCGTCGCCGCGAGGCCGTAGCGCAGGAGCTCGAGCGGGATCGGGGCGGCGATCGCCTCCACCAGCTTGGACTCGTCGCCGATCACCACGAACCGGTCGGCCGCCGCGGCCACCACCTTCTCGCGCGTGTGGGCGGCGCCGCCGCCCTTGACCAGCCAGCCGTCCGGCGCGATCTGGTCCGCGCCGTCGATGGCCAGGTCGAAGCGCTCGATGGCGTCGAACGGCTCGACGGAGAAGCCGAGCTCGCGGGCCTGCGCCTCGGTCTGCGGAGAAGTGGCCACGCAGCGCAGCGACAGCCCGCGCGCAGCGAGCGCCGGCAGCAGGAAGGCGACGGTGGAACCCGTGCCCAGGCCCAAGACCATCCCGTCCTCGACGAGCTTCGCCGCGGCCTCCGCGGCCACGCGCTTCTCCTGGTCGCCGCTCACGAAGCCTCATTCCACAGCCACATCACGGGCCGCCCATGCTCGCCGCCCAGCTCGCCGAGAGTGGCGGTGGACAGGGCGAAGCGGCCGGCGTCGCGGGCCGGGAGCTCCAGCCACCGGGCGGCCAGGACGCGCAGGCAGTGACCGTGGCCGAACACGGCGGCGTCCCCGTCCGCGACGCGCAGCTCCGCCACCACCCGGTCCGCGCGCGCGCCGACATCCTCCGCGCTCTCCCCGTGCGGGCAGCCGTCGTCGAACAGGTACCACCCGGGCGCGCGCTCCTGGATCTGCGGCGTGGTCATGCCCTCATAGTCCCCGTAGTCCCATTCGCGCAGATCCTCGCGCACCTGCACGACGTCGCCGAGCCCGGCCAGACGGCAGGTCTCCAGCGCCCGGCCCAGCGGGCTGGAGAGGACGAGCGCGAACTCCCGCCCGGCCAGCCGCGGCGCCAGCGCCTGCGCCTGCCGGCGCCCCTCGTCGGTCAGCGGGAGGTCGGTGCTCCCGGTGTGCTGCCCGGAGAGAGACCACTCGGTCTCTCCGTGGCGCGCCAGCACCACGGAATGGCCGGTCCGCCCCACGTCAGGCCGCGCTCACGCGTCCGTCGCCTCGTAGGCGTCGCGCTCGACCATCCCTCGGACCTGCTCCTCGTCGATGCCGGCGTCGGCGTGCTCGTCGGCCGCGTGGGCCTGGAACGCCTCGACCAGCTGGTCGTCGTCGTCGGCCTGGATCACCTGACCGCACAGATTGCACTCGATGACGCGCATGGCTCTCCCTTCACTGGTCGGACCGGCCCGCCTCCTGCGCCGCCAGCAGCGTCGCGCCGTAGACCCCGGCGCGCACCCCGTGACGGGCCAGGCGGATCTGGGCAAGCTCGCCCACTCCGGTCAGGACGTAACCCTCGGCGGCGCGACGGGCCGGCTCGAGCAGGAGCTCGCCGGCCGTGGCGACTCCCCCGCCCACCACGACCTCCTCGGGGTCGAACAGGTTGATGGCGCTGGCGATTCCGATGCCCAAGCGCTCCCCGAGCACGCGCAGCAGGTCGACCGACTCCGCGTCGCCCTCCTTCGCCAGGCGGACCACTTCGACGCCGGTGACCTCCTCCCCGCCCGCGGCGATCCGGCCCAGCGCCCCGTCGGGGTTCGCGGCCGCGGCGGCCTGCGCCAGCTCGTCGAGGGCGGACCCGGACGCCAGCGCCTCCAGGGAGCCCGGCTGGGGGAAGTGGTCGGCCGGCGGCGGGGCGCCCTTCGCGAGATCGAGGCCGATGAGGATGTGGCCCATCTCCGCCCCGGCGCCGGTGGCGCCACGGAACAGCCGGCCGTCCAGCACCAGGCCGCCGCCCACGCCGGTCCCCACCGTGAACATCACGAGGTTCCGCGCGACCAGCCTGCCGCCCTCGTGCGCCTCGGCCAGCGCGGCGACGTTGGCGTCGTTGTCCACGAAGACCGGAAGCCCGAGCCGCTCCCCGAGCAGCTGCCGCAGCGGTACCCCTTGCAATGGGACGTTCACCCCCGACTTCGCGGTCCCCGTGGCGAAGTCGATCGCGGAGGGGATGCCCAGGCCCACCGCCTCGGTGTCCGGAGTGCGCAGCGCCTGCGCGATCTCGGCCAGCTGGTCCACGAGCGCCTCCGCGCTGTCGGTGCGCGTGGGGTGCAGGACCGGCTCGGACAGGACCCCGTCCTCCAGGACCGCGGCGGAGACCTTCGTCCCGCCCACGTCAAGGCCGAGGAAGCTCACGGGAGCCGCTCCGCGGCCGCGGGGTCGATCAGCACGGTCAGCGTGCCCGACGCCGGCGCCACCAGCGAGGCCGGAGTGTCGGGATCCGGCGTCCCGCCCCAGGCCCGGGCCGCGGCCTCCGCCTTCCCCGCGCCGGTGACCAGGAACACCACTTCCCGCCCGGCGTTGATCGTGGGCAGGGTCAACGTCACCCGGGGGACGAACGGCTCCAGGCCCGCCTCGGGCACGCCGACCGCGACGCGGTCGGTCACCCCCACCTCGGGGCGCCCCGGGAACAGCGACGCGCAGTGCCCGTCGGAGCCCAGTCCCAGCAGGATCAGGTCCAGCACCACCGGGCCGCCCCCGAACGCCGCGCCGAGGCGCTCCGCGTAGTCATCCGCCCCGGCGTCCGGGCCCAGCTCGCCGAGGATCCGCTCCACCGCCGGCGGGTCGCCGGGCAGGCGGTCCAGCAGCGCGCGCTTGGCCATCAGGTAGTTGGAGCGCTGGTCGTCGGGCGCGACGCAGCGCTCGTCACCGAACCACAGCGTCGCGCTCGACCAGTCGGCGTCGGCCGCCGCCGCGCGCGCGTAGGCGTCGGCCGGCGTCGAGCCCCCCGTGAGGGCGATGTGGGACCCGGCGCTCGCGTGACGGACGAGCAGCGCGGCGGCCTCCCCCGCGGGATCCTCGAGCACGCGGATGTCGGGCGCCCCGCTCATCCCACCATCGCCCGGGAGGCCTCCAGCGCCGGGCCGTACGTGGGGTCGCGCAGCAGCGCCTGGCGCACTCCCTCGCCCAGGATTCCGCCCTCCCCGCGCGACGCTCCCAGCAGGGTCCACGAAGACTCCTTGCCCCGGCGGTCGCGGCGATGCGCCGCCAGCCCGCCCGGGCCGCGGTCCAGGGAGATCGACATGCCGTCCGCGGTCTCGATCGTCACGCCGGCCAGTCCGGGCACGTCCTGGCGCACGGGCTCCAGGCGCAGCGCCACCTCCTGGCGGCGGCCGCGCGCGCGGCCCTCCAGGACGTCGCCGCGCGCCACCATCGACCCCGGGTCCCAGCCCAGCCGCGAGGCCAGCCAGCCGCAGAACAGCAGCGCCGCCGCCACCGACTCGGGCCCGTGGCGGACGGTGACGGCCTTGATGCGGCCCAGCTCCCCGCGCCACTGCTCGGGGTCGAACGTCGCGGCCACGCGCTCGCGCCACGGGGTGGAGCGCAGCCAGGCCAGGTCGACGACGTAGGCGCTGCGCTGGAGCTCCGCCACCCGGGCCAGCGCGGCGCGCGGGTCTGGCTCCTCGACCGAGTCCAGCAGGATCACGTGCGCCAGGCCGAGAAGCGCGTCCACGGCCTCGGGGTGCCCGTGGGGCGACCACACGACGGTCACGACCTCGGAGATCACGACGGCGTCGACGATCGTGTCGAGCCCGCCCAGGCGCTCGGGCCCCATCCCGATCTCCACGCGCTCGCGCACCACGGCCACCTGCCCGGGCGCCGGCTCGCGGTCGTAGGTCAGCAACGCCGTGGCGTCCAGGGTGCGCTTGCCGCGCTCGACCGAGCACAGCACCGTGCGCGACGCGTTGTAGCGGCCTACCGACTCGAGCCGGTTGGCGATCTCGCCCCGCCACTCGCGGTCCACCACCGCGACCAGGTTCAGCACCCGCGCGGGAACGAACCCGGCGTGCTCGGCCGCCCGCTTCATCTCCAGGTCACGCAGCGCCGCCTCGATCGCGGGCGGCGACGTGTCCTGCGCGCTCCAGACGTCCTCGCTCACGAGCGCGGTGCCTCCATCACAGCGGCCGCCAGGACCGGCCCTCGCGCGCGAGCAGCTCGTCGGCCAGCGCCGGGCCGTCGCTGCCGGCCGGGTACTGGGCCACCTCGCCCTTGTCCTGCTCCCAGGCGGTCAGGATCGGGTCGATCACCCGCCACAGCCCGTCCACCTCGTCGTTGCGCGTGAACAGCGTGGCGTCGCCACGCATCGCGTCCATGATCAGGCGCTCGTAGGCCTCGGGCGACTGCGACAGGAACGTCGTCCCGTAGTGGAACTCCATGTTCACCGGACGGATGCGCATGCGCGCGCCGGGGATCTTCGCCCCCAGCGACAGCGACACGCCCTCGTCGGGCTGCACGGTCAGCACCAGTTGGTTGGGCTGCACGCCCAGCGAACCGTGAGCCTGGAAGGCCAGGTGCGGGACCGGCTTGAGCTGCACCGCGATCTCCGTCACCTTGCGCGCCAGGCGCTTGCCGGTGCGCAGGTAGAAGGGCACGCCGGCCCAGCGCCAGTTGGAGACCTCCAGGCGCAGCGCCGCGTAGGTCTCGGTCTTTGAGTCCGGCGGGACGCCGTCCTCCTCCAGGTAGCCACGGACCTCCTCGCCCGCCTCGCGCCCGGCGGCGTACTGGCCGCGCACCGCCATGCCCGGGACCTCCTCCACCGTCGGCGGCCGGATGGCCTCGATGACCTTGACCTTCTCGTCGCGCACCTGGTCGGCCTGGAAGGACGTCGGCGGCTCCATGCAGACGTTGGCCATCAGCTCCATCATGTGGTTCTGCACCAGGTCGCGCAGTGCGCCGGCGCCGTCGTAGTACCCCGCGCGCGAGCCGATCCCCAGGTCCTCGGCCGCCGTGATCTGGACGTGGTCGATGTAATTGCGGTTCCAGACCGGCTCGAACATCGTGTTCGAGAACCGGAAGGCCATGATGTTCTGGACGGTCTCCTTGCCCAGGTAGTGGTCGATGCGGAAGACCTGGTGCTCGTCGAAGACCGACAGCACGT
>JAWVFR010000131.1:0-23460 GCA_033855845.1 Solirubrobacteraceae bacterium | reverse complement strand
GTGGGCGGGGAGGGCGACGACCAGCTCGACGGCCAGGCCGGCGACGACCGGCTCCTCGGCGGCCCCGGCCGCGACGCCCTGCGCGGCGGCGACGGCAACGACCTGCTGGGCGGCGCGGACGGAGACGACGACCTCGCCGGCGGCGCGGGCGCGGACCGCATCTTCGGCCTGCGCGGCAACGATCGGATCGACGGCGGCGACGGCACCGACGTCCTGTCGGGCGGCGACGGCTCAGACCGCATCGGCGGCGGAGCGGGCGCGGACCGGATCTACGCGGGCGCCGGAGCAGACCGGATCGACGGTGGAGCGGGGGCCGACCGGATCGTGACCGGGGCCGGCCGTGACGTGGTGGCGGCCGGTGCGGGCAACGACCTGGTGAACGTCCGGGGCGGGGGAGTCGACCGGGTCGACTGCGGCCGGGGGCGGGACACGGTGGTCGTCGATCTCACCGACAAGGTGCGGGGCTGCGAGCGGGTCCTGCGCCCCCGGCCCCGGCCCAAGCGGCGCGACGTGGCACTTTTTTCACCCGGTCCACGCACGGCGCGCTGACGCACCGGCCGCAAGATTGGCCCCGGGCCGCCGGTTAAGTGCGCGGACACCAACGCGCAGTGCGCGACCAACGGGGGGAAGCAGATGGCCAGGCAAGGCAAGGATCGGATCGCGGGGCGCGGGCGCCTGCTCGCGCTGCTCGCCGCCGCGGCGCTCCCGCTGGCGCTGCCGGCCTCGGCCCCGGCCGCCGATCCCTGGCCCTCGGACGGGGCCACGCCGTTCAACATCCGCTGGAACAACTCCGGTCCCTCGGCCGCCCGCGCCGCCCAGAACACCCTGGTCAAGGTGTGGCAGAAGACGCTCGACGGGGACGTCACCGGCACGCCGATCCTGCGCGGCGACGGCGCCGTGTACGTCGGCACGTGGAGCGGCACCGTCTACCAGCTCTCCGTCACCACCGGGCAGATCCTGTGGGCGCGCTACGTCGGCCTGCCCAACGTCTCGGGCGCAAATCCGGTGCCCGGCTCGCTGCTGCTGGCCAACGGCACGCTGTACGCGGTCGTCTCCCACCAGTCGCACCCGGCGCTGGTCGCGCTGGACCCCGACACCGGGCTGATCAAGTGGTCGGTGGAGCTGGACAACCAGGCCAACTCCGACGCGTGGGGCAGCCCCGCGTACTCGCCCAAAAAGAACCTCGTCTACGTGCCGATCTGCGCCTGCAAGGCCGAGCAGGACCGCGTCAACGTCAACGTGTTCCGCGGCAACGTCGTCGCCGTGGACGCCACCAGCGGCGCCGTGGTGTGGAAGACGCACACCGTCGGCCTCGGGCGGACCGGGGGCGCGGTCCAGGGCACTCCGGCCGTCCATGACGCGATCGACCGGCTGTTCGTGGGCACCGGCCAGGCGTACACCGCACCGGCCGACCCCAACACCGACGCCCTGGTCGCGCTGGACACCGGCACGGGGGCCATCGTCGGGAGCTTCCAAGCCAAGGAGAACGACTTCTCGTCCAACAGCGCGCTCGAGCCCACCAGCAAGCTCGGCTTCGTCGCCGCCCCCAACGGCCTGGTCGGCACGGGCGGCCGCGTGCTGATCGGCGCCGGCGCGCGCAACGGGACCTACTACACGGTCGATCCGACCACCATGGGCGCCGTCAACGCCAGCGTCGTCGGCGCCGGGTCCAGCTACGGCGGCGTGATCGGCTCCAGCGCCTTCGACGGCGGCAAGGTCTACGGCGTCTCCTCGACGCCCTCGGCGTTCTGGTCGCTGGCGCCCAAGACCGGCGCCCTGATGTGGGCGTTCCCGGGCACCGTGCAGTACGGCTCGGTGTCGGCCTCGCGCGGCGTCGTGTGGTCGGTCGACGCGACCGGGTTCCTCAACGCCAACAACGCCGGCGACGGCAAGGCGATCAGCCGCACACCGCTGCTGGGCCCGTCCACCGGCGGCGCGGCGCTCGGGTTCAGCCGGGTCATCGCCTCGATCGGCACGACGCGCGGCACGGGCGGCGGCGTCGCGGCCTTCAAGTAGCGCCGGCGGCCGCGCGCGCGAGAATGCGCGCCCCGTGCGCTCCGCGTTCCCCTGTCCGATCTGCTCGCGCGACGACTGGGCCGTCGTCCAGACGACCGTGTACCGGCCGGGCGACCGCGGCGCCCCGGGCGGGCCGCTGACCGAGTACGAGCTGGTCCGGCGGCGCATCCTGTTCGAGGTGTGGTGCCCGGACGTGGCGGAGGTGACCCTGCAGGCCCGCGCCTGCGGCGGTTGCGGCTTCGTGGCCTACTCGCCGCGGCCCACCGAGGACGATCTCGACGCCCACTACCGCTACCTGCAGGAGGTGGAGCGCAACATCGGCGGCTCGCACGGCTCGGCCCGGGCGCGCGAGCTGGACCGCCGCCGCGCGCGGCGCACGGCGCGGGCGATCCTGCGCCACCGTGGCGACGGGCGCCTGCGGGTGCTCGACCACGGCGGGGGGGACGGCAAGCTGCTGGAGCCCTTCCTGGCCCGCGGGGACGACTGCGCGCTGGTGGACTACAACGTCATCCCGCTGGCGGGCGTGCGCAAGGTGGGGGACACGCTGGACGACGTCCCGGCCGGCGAGCGCTACGACGCGATCGTGTGCAGCCACGTCCTGGAGCACGTGGCGCAGCCGCGCGAGCTGCTCACCGCGCTGGCCGACCGTCTGACTCCCGGCGGCGTCGTGTTCGCCGAGGTCCCGCTGGAGGTGTGGAAGCGGGTCCCCATCCACCGCGACCCCGTGACGCACGTGAACTTCTTCACCCCGGCCTCGTTCCGCGCGCTGTTCGAGCGCAGCGGCCTGCACGCCCTGGAGCTGCGCCGCGAGCGCGGCAGCTACGGCGGCTCGCGCAAGGACGTGCTGGTCGCGGTGGGGACGCCGGACCCCGCGGTCGCGCCGGGCGCGGCGGACGGCCCGGCGCAGACCGCCCGCCTGCTCGATCCGACGCTGGCGATGGAGCTCGGCGCCCTGCTGCGCCAGCGCCGCCTGCCCAAGCTCGGGGGCGTCCGCCGGCGCCTGCGCGGCCGGCGCTGGCTGGACGAGCACCGCCCGAGGTGAAAGTTGGACCGGGTGAAATTCGTTCAGTCTTCGATGGCGACGACCACCGCCGGGCACGTCCTGGGCTCCTACCTGCCGCGCACGGAGACCTTCGTCTACACGCTGCTGCGCCACCAGCGCCGCTTCCGCCCGCTGGTGCTCGCGGGACAGCGCCATCCGACCGGCGACGAGTACCCCTTCGAGGACGTCGTCGAGCTGACGCCGCCCGGCGCCCCGGCGCCCCGGCGCGCACTGCGGCGGCTGCACGCCTACGCCAGCGGCTACCGCGACGCCTACGACCACCGCATCGAGGTCGAGGCGCGCCGGAGCGGGTGCGCGCTGCTGCACGCGCACATCGGCTATCGCGGCTGGCACGCCCTGACCGCGAGCCGGCGCCTGGGCGTCCCGCTCGTGACGAGCTTCTACGGCGACTTCGACCTCAGCCTCCCCGGCCGCGAGCCCGCCTGGGCGCCGCGCTATCGCGAGCTGTTCGCGGGCGGGCACACCTTCGTCGTCGAGGGCCCGGCGTCCGGCGCCTACCTGGCCCGGCTCGGGTGCCCGCGCGAGAAGATCCGCATCCACCGCATCGGGATCGACCTCGATGGCTTCCCCTTCTCGCCGCCCGTGCGCGAGCCCGGCGCGCCGCTGATCCTCTTCCACACCGGGCGGTTCGTGGCCACCAAGGGCATCGACACGTCGATCCGCGCGTTCGCGGCCGCGCGCGAGCGGCTGGGGGACAGCGAGCTGTGGCTGGTGGGGGACGGGGAGCTGCGCGGCGAGTACGAGGCGCTGGCACGGGAGCTCGGCGTGGGGGGTGCGGTGCGCTTCCTCGGAAGCGTGCCGCACGCCGAGTACCGCCGCCTGATGGAGAGCGCGCACATCGGCCTGGTGCCCAGCCGCACCACGGCGCAGGGGCAGACGGAGGGCGGCGCGCCCACGGTGCTGCTGGAGATGCAGGCGCGGGGGATCCCGGTCGCCGCCACCCGCCACGCCGACATCCCCTTCGTCAGCGCGTCCCAGGACACGCTGGTGGCGGAGGAGGACCACGCCGGGCTGGCGGACGCGATCGTGCGCCTGGCGCGGTGCGGCGAGGACGAGTGGCAGCAGCGGGCGCGGCGCGGGCGCGAGTTCGTCGAGCGCGAGCACGAGGCCGGACGGCTGGGCCGCGCGCTCGAGAGCCTGTACGAAGACGTCCTCGCGACCGCCTGAGAGGGGAGGGGAGGGATGGACGAGCCGCTGGTCTCGGTCGTGGTGACGGCCCGCAACGCCGCCGCCACGATCCCCGCTCTGCTCGACTGCCTGGCCGCGCAGACCCTGGCGCGCGAGCGCTTCGAGGTGGTGGTCGTGGACGACGCGTCCACCGACGACACGGCGCAGGTCGTGCGCGACAGCGGGTTGGCCACCGTCCTGTCCACGGACCGTCCGCTGGGCGACGCGGCGCGCAACCTCGCGGTGCAGGCCGCGCGGGGCAAGATCGTCGCCATCACCGACGCCGACTGCCGGCCGGTCCGGCGATGGCTGGAGCACGGCGTGGAGGACCTCGACCGCCTCGGGGTGGACATGGTCGGCGGGCACGTCGAGGTGCCGCTCCCCGCGCGCCCCTCGCTGGTGGAGCAGATCGACTTCAGCCGCTTCCTGGACCAGGAGCGCGCGATCGCCGAGGGCGGCTTCGCGGCCACGGCCAACCTGTTCCTGCGCCGCGAGGTGTTCGACCGCGCCGGCCGGTTCAACGAGCGCCTGATCGCGGGCGGCGACCGCGAGTTCTGCCTGCGGGCGACGGACGCCGGCTGCACGCTGGCCTACTCGCCGCGCGCCGCCGTCGTGCACCCGCCGCACGCGACCGCCCGGCGCCTGGCCCGGCGCGCGTACCGTGCCGGGATCGGCCGCGCCCAGGTCATCCGCCACGGCGACGGGCCGGCGCGCGCCGCGACCGCGATCATCTGGATGCGCCCGGGCGCCTACAAGCCCAGCCGCCGCGTGTACGGCGTCGAGCGCCTGGAGCGCCACGGGCGCCGCCCGGGGCCGCTGCGCCGCCTCCAGCTCTCCGCCGCGCAATGGGGCCTGATCCAGCTGCCGATGGTGTGGGGCAACTTCCTCGGGTTCGCGCGCGAGGCGCGGCCGGAGTAGGTGCGACTCGAGCCCGTCGCCGGCGTGGACGCGTGGCTGGAGGTCGCGCGACGCTCGCCGCAGGCGACGTTCTTCCACACCCCCCACTGGTCCCGGATCGCGCTGGCCACCGGCAGGTGGGAGGACACGACGCTGGCCGGCCGGCTGCCCGACGGGACCGAGGTCGTGTACCCGCTGCTGCGCCGGCGCCGCCGCGCGCTGGGGGCCTACGCGCCCGCCGTCTCGGGCTGGGCCGGCTGCTACGGAGGCCCGATCGCGACGCGGGCCCTGTCGGCCAGCGAGGCCGCCGACCTGCACGGCGCGGTCCGGGCCCGGTTGCGCGGCGAGCTGCACGTCACGCTCGGCCCGTTCGGTCCCCCGGACCAGGCCGCGCGGGACTTCGAGCACCGCGCCGACGTGACGCACATGATCGACCTGCGCGACGGGATCGACGCGGTGATCCAGCGCTACAGCCGCGGCCAGCGCCACGCCTACAACCGCGGCCTGCGCGACGGCATGGTGCCTCGGGCTGGCGGCGGGGATGGGGACGTCGCCGCCTACCTGTCCATGTACGACGACACCCTGGCCCGGTGGGGCGAGCGCACCCTGACGGTCCACCCGCCGGCGGTCTTCGAGGAGCTCGACCGCGTGGCGGGCGAGCATCCGCAGGCGGTGCGCCTGTGGCTCGCCACGGTCGACGGGGAGCTCGCCGGCGGCGCATGGGTCTTCTACTGGAACCGCCACGCCGTGGCCTGGCACTCGGCCTACCGCAACCGCCCGGGAGTGACGGTCAGGCCCGACGTGTCCTTCTACACGGAGATCGTGCGCGCGGCCGCCGAGCGCGGAGACCTGGACTGGTTCGACCTCAACCCCAGCGGGGGGCAGGAGGGGACGCTCGCGTTCAAGCGCCGCTTCGGCGCGCAGGAGCACGCGATCCAGGCCCTGGCGTCCACCCCGCCCGCCGCCCGCGCCGCCGACCGCGCGCTCTCGGCCGGACGGCGGCTGCTGCGCCGCTAGCGGGCCGCCGGATCCAGACGGGTGCGCGGGTCGCTCACGTCCCGGGTGGTCGGGCGCCAGCGCTCGCCGTCCAGCGCGCGGATCCGGCGCGCCGGCGTGCCGCCCCACATCTCCATCGCCGGCACGTCGGACACGACCACGGCGTTGCCGGCGATCACGGCCCCGCGTCCGATCGTCACGCCGGGGCCGATGATGGTCCCGGAGAAGACGCGCGCGTCGTCCTCGATCCGCACGGGGGCGAAGTCGTGGGACAGGTGGCGCTCATCGGGGCCCGACTCGAACCGGTCCTGCGAGGAGAACACCATGACGCCGGGGCCGAAGTTCACGTTGCGCCCGAGCTCGATCGTGCCCGCGCCCCACAGCAGGCAGCCGTGCGAGAGGCCCACGTTGTCGCCCAGCGCGATTCCGCCCCGCCCGTCGCACCAGGCCTGGCCGCCGCAGTGCAGGATCGAGTGGCGCTGGACCATCACGTTGTCGCCCAGCCGCAGGCGATCCGGGCTGACGACCGTCACGTCGGCCTCGATGACGGCGGTGGGAAAGCGCTCGCGCAGCCGCCGCTCCTCCTCGAGGTGGCGCACCGCGGTGCGCAGCTTGCGCCAGTAGTAGCGCGCCGTCCCCGCGCTCACGGCGCCAGCCCCAGGTTGCCGCGCGGGCTTCCGGCCCGCCCGAACAGCGACCACAGCCATTGCAGGTAGCGCCGCCGGAAGGCCACGAGCAACGCGGCGTAGACGCACGCGCCGGCGGCCAGCACGAGGGCGAGCGCGACCCCATCGCCGATTCCGGACGCGGCGCCGGAAACCGCCCACATGGCCAGGATCGCCGGAGCGGCCAGCGCCGCGGGCGCGGCCAGCAGCGCCAGCCACTCAGGCCAGCGCAGGCCGATCGTGTGCCGGACCACCGGCAGGAAGATCACGACCGAGCCGGCCTGGACGGCGGCGTAGGCGATCGCCACCGCCACGATCCCCTGGTCCACGACCGCCCACAGCGCGCCGGTCAGCAGCGGCAGCATCACCAGCGTCAGCCTGAAGCCCAGGTCGGGCCGGTTCTTGCCCAGCAAGACAGCGCCGATCGGCTGCCCCAGGGCCTTGAGCACCCCCACCACGGCCAGGATCTGGATCACGGCGACGCTGCCGTCCCACTGGTGCCCGAACAGCGTGGGGACCAGCAGCGGCGCGGCCACGGCGATAGCGCCCAGCAGCGGGAACATCACGTAGGCCAGCAGCCGGGTGATCTCGCCGAACCCGCGCCGCAGCGAGGCGTCGTCGCGCTGGCGCCGCGCGAAGATCGGCGTGGCCACGCGGGTCAGGACCGGGTTGAGCAGCATCAGCGGCCGGACCACCAGCTGGTAGGCGATGGAGTAGAGGCCGAGCTCGTGGGCGCCCAGGAAGCGGCCCACCAGCAGGTAGTCCACGTTGGCGGTCAGGAAGGTCACCGTGCGCTCGCCCATCTGGTAGGCGCCGAAGCTGAGGTAGCCCCGCAGGTCGGACCGGCGCAGGCGCAGGCCCGGGCGCCAGCGCCGCCACCCGTGGGCGATCAGCAGCAGCGACCGCGCCGCGCTGTTGGCGAGGAAGCCGAGGACCAGGGCCAGCGCGCCGGCGCCGCCGGCCGCGGCGCCGACCGCCACCGACATCCCGGCCAGCGGCGCGACCACGTCGATCCGGGCCAGCACGTCGAAGCGCAGCTCGCGCTGCAGCAGCGGCTGGAACTGCTGGCCCAGGGACCCGACCAGGAAGGCGAGCGCCGCCCAGGGCAGCAGCCCGGCCAGCCGCGGCTCGCCGTAGAAGGCGACGACCAGCGGCGTGGACGCGACGACCAGCGCGGTCACGCCCGCTCCGGCCAGGACGTTGGTCCAGTACAGGCTGGACAGGCGCTCGCGGGTCACGTCCTCGCGGACCACGATCGCGCTGCTCATCCCCATGTCGGCGAAGGCCTGGGCGAGGCCGACGACCACCACCAGCGCGGCCATCAGCCCGAAGTCCCGGGGGGAGAGCAGGTGCGCCAGCGCGCCGGTCTGGACGATCTGGATCGCGAACACCGCGGCCGCGGCCGACGACGTCCACTTCACGCCCGAGGCGGCGGATCGGGCCAGCGACGGGCCGCCCGCTCCCGTCGCGGGCGCGGAGACCCGCTGGTCGGTCAGGTCCTGCTTGGTCATCTGCCGGGAAATGAACGCGCGAGGCGGGCCGGTTCTGGCGAACGGATGAAATTCGGCCAGACCTGGGCCGCTAGCCCAGCGCCGCGCGCAGCGCCGCCACCACGTCGTCCTGGTCGCCGTCGTCCATCGCGGGGCTCAGGGGCAGGCTGAGGGTGCGGTGCGAGATGTCGGTCGCCACCGGCAGGGAGGCCGGGTCCAGCTCGTAGCGGTCGCGGTAGTAAGGATGCAGGTGGACGCCGCGGTAGTGGACGCCCGCGCCCACCCGCTGCTCGTGCAGGTGGTCGAGCAGCTCGTCGCGGCCCAGCCGCGCGCCCGGGTCGATTAGGACGCCGTACAGGTGGCGGGCGTGGCGGGTGTCGGGGTCCGGCGCCGGCGGTAGCTCCAGCGGCAGGCCGGCGAGCAGCTCGTCGTAGCGGTCCCACAGCTGCGCGCGGCGGTCGATCCAGGGGTCCAGTTTCGGCAGCTGATGGATCCCCAGCGCGGCCTGGAGGTCGGTCATGTTGTGCTTGTAGCCCGGCTCGACCACCTCGTAGTGGCGGAAGCCGGCGTCCGAGAACCGCGCCCACGCGCCGAGGCTCAGGCCGTGCAGGGCCAGGCGCTCCACCTCGGCGGCGACCTCGGGGTCGTCGGTGGCGATGGCCCCGCCCTCGGCGGTCGTGATGTTCTTGGTCACGTAGAACGAGTACGCGGTCAGGTTGCCGTGCGTGCCGATGCGCTGCCCGCGCCACTCGGCGCCGATCGCGTGGGCGGCGTCCTCCACCACCAGCAGGTCGTGGCGGTCGCGCAGCGTGCCCAGGCGGTCGAGGTCGACGGGACGCCCGGCCAGGTGCACCGGCATGATCGCGCGGGTGCGCTCGGTGATCGCCGCCTCGGCGGCGTCGAGGTCGATCAGGCCGGTGCCGGGCTCGCTGTCCACGAACACCGGCGTGGCGCCGCGGTGCTCGACCGCGTTGGCCGAGGCCACGAACGTCATCGCGGGGACGATCACCTCGTCCCCGGGGCCCACGCCCAGCACCTGCATCCCCAGGATCAACGCGGCCGTGCACGAGGACACGCAGCGCGCGTGCTCCACGCCCACGTAGTCCTCCAGCATGCGCTCGAAGCGCTGGACCTTGGGGCCGGTCCCCACCCACCCGGAGCGCAGCGAGTCGACCACCTCGGCGATCTCGGCCTCCTCGATCAGGGGGGCGCCGAAGACCAGGAACTCGTCGCGCATGGCGCGCGAGTCTATGCCCGCCCGGCGGCGGCGCGCGCGATACGGGCCACCTCCGACGGGCGCTCGCGCCCGACCAGGGCGCGCAGCCCGTGGCGCAGGACGACGGCCGCCAGATACAAAGCGCGATGCACCGGCGAGAGGTGTTTCTGCGCGTACAGGCGCCGCGAGCGGACGTCGTGCAGCGCCAGCGCCGGCGACAGCCCGCCCCGCCCCGCGTGGACGTGGTGCACGAACGTGGGGGAGGGGAGATGGACGACCTCCCAGCCCGCCGCGCGGATGCGCCGGCACAGGTCGGTCTCCTCGGAGAAGAGGAAGAAGCGCTCGTCGAAGTCGCCCACCGCCTCCAGTACCTCGCCGCGCACGGCCAGGGCGGCGCCGGTCGTCCAGTCGCACGGGGTCTCGCGCTCGTAGGCGGCGGGGTCGAGCACGCGCTCGCCGAGCGCCCTCGCCCCCGGGATGCGCTCCGACCCCAGCGCCTCGGCCAGCGCCCGCCGCGCGCTGGGAAAGCGGCGAATCGACGGGTGGACGGCCCCGTCCGGCGTCACCTGCCGCGCGCCCGCCGCGCCCACGTCCGGGCGGGCGTCCAGCGCCGCCACCAGATCGGCCAGGGTCCCGTCGCGCAGCTCGGTGTCGGGGTTCAGGAACAGCACATGGCGCGCGTCGCACGTCTCCAGCCCGCGGTTGTTGGCGTGGCCGAAGCCGTGGTTGGCGGTCCGCACGGCGCGCACCGCCGGGAAGTCGCGCTCCACCAGCGCGGCCGACTCGCCGGCGCCGGAGTTGTCGACGACGACGACGTCCAGCGCCAGGTCGCCGGAGCCCGCGAGGAGGCTGCTCAGGCACGCAGGCAGCCAGCGCGCCTGGTCGTGGGAGACGACGATCACCGCCAGGTCGTGCACGCCCGCCCCCCGGATACCATCGCCGCGCCCATGGTCCTCGCCGTCGTGGTCGCCTTCCTCAACGAGGAGCCCCTGCTGCCCGGGTTCCTGCGCTCGCTGGCGGCCCAGACCCGCCCGCCCGACCGGCTCTTGCTGGTCGACGACGGGTCGACCGACGCCTCGCCGCGGCTGGCCGAGGCCTTCGCCGCGGAGCATCCGTACGCCCGCGCGCTGCGCCGCCCGCCGCGCCCGGCGGAGGCCGACCGGCTGGCCGGCGCGTCGGAGCTGCGCGCCTTCCAGTGGGGTGTGGAGCAGATGGACGTGCCGTACGACATCGTGGCCAAGCTGGACGCCGACCTGGTGCTCGCCCCCGCGCACTTCGCCGAGGTCGAGCGGCGGTTCGAGCGCGATCCGGCGCTCGGCGTCGCGGGAGCGTATCTGAGCGCCCCGCGCCCGGACGGGGGTTCGGTGCGCGAGGACCACGCCTCCGACCACGTCCGCGGCGCCAACAAGTTCTACCGCCGCGAGTGCCTGGAGCAGATCGGCCCGCTGCCCGCCCATCTGGGCTGGGACACGGTGGACGAGGTCAAAGCGCGCATGCACGGCTGGGGCACCGCGGCGATCGGCCTGCCGGACGGCGACTCGCTGCACGTGCGCCCGGCCGGCGGTCACGACGGATGGCTGCGCGGCTACCGGCGCTGGGGCGAGTGCGCCTACGGCTATGGCGCCCACCCGCTGAACGTCCTGGCCGGCGGCGTCCGGCGCATGGGCCGCCGGCCCTACGTCGTGGGCGGAGCCACGTACGTGCTGGGGTGGGGGATGGCGGCGGCGCGGCGCCGGCCGCGCGCCGAGCCCGAGGTGCGGGCGTTCCGGCGCCGCGAGGAGCTGCGCCGTCTGCGCGGGGCCCTGGGGTAGCGGCGCCGAAACCCTGGGGTTGTGGCGCAGGGCGGGAATGCCGAGGCTCCACGTATGCGTTCCTTCCTGATGCGACTGGCCTGCGCGAGCGTCCTGCTGCTGCTGACCGCTCCCGCCGCCGAAGCCGCCACCTCCGAGCTGTACGTCTCCCCGAACGGGAGCGACTCCGCCCCCGGGACCCGGGAGGCGCCCCTGCAGACCATCGACCGCGCGCTCGCGCAGACCACCGGCGGCGAGACCGTCTACCTGCTGCCCGGCACCCACGCCTCCTTCCGCGACCTCCAGCCGCGGCTGAGCTTCGTCACCGTGCGCCCCGCTCCCGGCGCCACGGAGCCTCCGGTCGTGGCGGGCGGCTACGAGTCCGGCGGCACGTACGTGCGCTTCCAGGGCCTGCGCTTCACCGGCCGCCTGCACATCAGCGTGCACCCGAAGTTCGGCGCCGAGCGCCCCTCCCACGACATCGAGGTCCTCGACAGCCGGTTCACCCACGACACGTGGGGCTACCCGTGCCTGACGGTGCGCGCCGGCGCCCACCACGTCCTGATCGCGCGCAACACGTTCGACCGCTGCGCCAAGGCGATCACCGGCCCGGGCGACGGGATCACCGACCCGGCGCTGCGGGTCAACTCGCACCACATCACGATCAGCGACAACACCATCGAGCACGCCATCGACGGGCTCCAGTTCGCGCACTGGGACGACGTGCGCATCGAGGGCAACCGGCTCTACGACTTCGGCGACCCGGCCGGGGTCGAGCACTCCGACGGCATCCAGGTGATGGGCAACACCCACCGCGTGCGGATCGCGGGCAACACGATCCACCATGGCGGGCAGCTCGTCTTCCTCCAGGGCGCCGTGGTCGGTCCCAACGACGACGTGGAGCTGTCGAACAACCTGATCTACGACTCGTCGAACTACGCGGTCAAGATCGGCTCGACCTCCAATCTGCGGATCGTCAACAACACGGTCTGGGACACCCGCTACGGCGGGGTCATCCTGCGCGAGGGCACCTCCGACGCCACCGTCGTCAACAACGTGCTCGATCTGCTCGGGGCTCCCGACGGGTGGACCACCTACCGCGACTACAACTGGCTCGGCCAGACGTGGGACCCGGCCAAGGCGCACGAGACCGTGGGCCAGGACCCGCGCTTCGTGGACGCGGCGGCCGGCGACTACCGGCTGCTGCCGGACTCGGGCGCGCTCTACGCGGGCGCTCCCGACCTCGGCCCCGCCGTGGACATCCTGGGCGCCGCCCGGATCGGACGCCCGACCCTGGGCGCCTACCAGGCAGCGTTCGCGCCCGCGGGCTGGGTCGGACCGGCGCCGGGCCCCGATCGGGCCGACGGCCCGATCGGGTACTGGCGCTTCGACGAGGCGGCCGGAGCCCAGCGCTTCGCCGACTCCTCTGGCCACGGGAACCTGGCGGCGATCGCCGGCTCCGGCGTGACGGGCGGTGCGCCCGGCGCCACCGCGCGCACCGGCGGAGCGGTCGAGCTCGCCGGCGGCGGCTACCTCGAGGTGCCCGACGCGGGAGCCAAGCTGGACCCGGCCACCGGCCTCACGGTCGAGGCCTGGGTGTGGGCTCCCACCTCGGTGGCGGCCGGCGCCCCGCGCTCGATCGTGGCGAAGAACTTCAACTCCGGCTACCGGCTGCGGCTCGACTACGCCGCCGCCAACGCCGGGGCGGGAGCTTCGCTGTCGGCTTACGACCAGGGCAGCTACAACCAGCTCTACCGCAAGGGCAACCTCGCGGCCGGGACCTGGGCCCTGGTGGCCTGGACCGCCGACGCGGCCGGCTCGCGCCTGTACGTGAACGGGCGCCTGGTCGCCGCGAACGCGACCCCGTACCGCTACGCCGACAACGCGGCGCCGCTGCGCATCGGCGGCGGCGTGAGCGGATCGGCGCCGGAGGCGTTCTCCGGACGCATCGACGAGCTGGCGCTGTACGACCGGGCGCTGACCGCCGAGCAGCTCGCGGCCCACTACGAGCAGGCGCGCTAGGACAGCGACACGTCCGCCCGCCGTCCCACGCGCAGGCGCAGGGCGGCGGGCAGGGCGAAGTCGCGGCCGATCGTGGCCTCGGGCCCGACCAGGCTGGACTCCAGCCGGCCGCCCGGGTGGCGGATCGTGGCGCCGGGCAGGACGATCGAGTGCTGGATCTCCGCGCCCTCCAGCCGGACGTTGTCCCCGATCGACGTGTAGGGCCCGACAAAGGTGTCCAGCAGGACGGCGCCGGCGCCGATCGCCGCCGGGCCCCGCACCGTGGAGCGCTCCAGCACGGCGGTGGGGTGGATGGACGCCCTACCTTCGATGTGCGCCGCGGAGACGTCGACGTCGTCCAGGGAGGTCTCCAGCGCGTCCAGCACGATGCGGTTGGCCTCCAGGAGCCGGTCGACGGTCCCGTCGCAGTGCCACCAGCCGTCCACCCAGCGCGTCTCGATGTCGCCGCCCTCGTCGAGGACCACGCCCAGCGCCTCGGCGATCGTGGGCCGGCCGCCCGCGGCCAGCAGCCGCGTCGCCGCCTCCACCACGGGCGCGGTGAAGAAGTGCGCGCCGGCCAGGACGTGCTCGGAACGCGGGAGCGTCCGGTCGCCCACCAGGTGCAGGAGGCGCCGGCCGGCCAGCGCGCCACCGGCATGGCGCGGCGGGCGCACGGCGAGCAGCATCGCGTCCGGGCCGATCCGGCGGAACTCCTCGGCGGCCGGCGCGAGCGGGCCGGTCAGCAGGCCGTCGCCGCGGTAGACCAGGACGGACCGCTCGCCCACGAAGCTCGCGGCCGCCGCCAGCGCCGGGACCAGCCCGGGCCGCGCCGAGTCCGGGATGTAGCCGACCTGGAGCCCATGCTCGGAGCCGTCCCCGGCGAGCGCCTCCATCTCGCCGAGCGTGTCCGGGGAGACCAGCACGCCGACCTCGCGGATGCCGCAGTCGCGCATGGCCTCCAGCGCGTGGGCGATCAGCGGCCGGTTGGCCACCGGCAGCGCCTGGACGGCGCTGCGGCCCGCGATCTCGGACAGCTCGCCCCCGGGCGCGCTGCCCGCCAGGAGGAGTCCGACGAGTTCGCTCATGCTCGCCCACTGAACGGTGCGCGCGGCGTCCCGTTGCGCGCGCAGCGGATGAAAAAAGGACTAGAGGAGCTCGCGCAGCCGGTCCACGAGGCGCGGGCCGGGGGCCACGGCCCCGGCGGGCGCGCGCAGTCCCAGGCGCACGGCATCGGCCAGCGGCGTGCGGTCGAGCGCCACGACGAGGCCGAGGTCCGCCAGTTTGGCCGTGGTCTCGACCTGGTGGTCGTCCAGGTGCTCGCCGTGCTCGCGCAGCCGGGGCAGGACGAGCGGCCGCCGGCCGCAGCGCAGGGCCAGCGACACCAGCCCCGATCCGCCGTGCGATACGACGACGGCGCTGGACCCGATCGCGCGCCTGACCTCATCGGGCTGGAGGCTGGGAACCACGTCGAACGCGCGCGGCCGGTAGGTGGCGGGGCCGCCCTGGGCCACGATCGGCTCGGGCAGCAGGCCGGCCTGCGCGGCCTCGTCCGCCAGCCGCAGCAGCCGGTCGAAGGGCTGGCCGTGGGTGCCGGTGGCGATGAACGTGCCGGTGCCGCCGTTCGCCGTGCCCAGCGCCTCCAGCAGCGCGGGGCGGCAGACCTCGGCCCGCGGGTAGGCGGCGAGCAGCTCGGGCCACTGGACGAGGAAGTGGTGGGCGAAGCGGTACAGGATGCGGCCGGACAGGCTGCCCCCGTGGACCCGCGCCATGGTCTCCACGAACACCAGCCGCGCGCCCAGCGCCCGGGCCACGAGGGCGAAGGGGACCGTGGCCCCGGCGCCGGTGCAGACCACCGTGCGTGGTCGCAGCCTCCACGCCGCGGCGGCCGCCTGGGCCAGGTTGCGCGCCAGCTTGAACGGACTGCGCCAGGGGTTGGTCACGGTCACCACCGCCGCGCCGGCCGCGCGCAGGTCGTCGGCCTGGCGGCCGGGCAGCGTGACGAAGGCGTGGGAGCGGTGCTCGTAGGCCTCGCGCAGCGCGAGGAGCAGCTCCAGGTGCCCGCCGGACGAGCTGGCCAGGCACACCTCCACCCGTCCGCGGCTCACCCCGCCTCCGGCGGCTTGCCGTCCGCGGCGCGGCGCCGGCGGCCGACGTCCTCCAGCGTGAACCCCGGAGCCCGGCGCAGGTCGCGCCACAGCCGGCCCTCGAATGCCTTGTAGCGCCGCGCGGCCTGCGACGCGCGCCCCTGGACCATCCACACCTCCAGCAGCTTGCGGTGCACGGCCTCGTCGTAGGGCTCGAGCTCGGCCAGGCGCTCCAGGTGGCGCGCGGCGGCGGGCAGGTCGCGCTCGGCCAGCGACAGGCGCGTGAGGACGCGCAGGCCGCGGTGCGCGAGCTCGCGCAGGCGGTCGCGCTCGCCCTCGGCCCACTCGCCGTAGGGCACGTCCTCCAGGAAGTCGCCCGCGTATTGCCCGAGCGCGGCCTCCAGCCGGTGGCGGGCGCGGGCGGTGTCGCCCGCCTCGGCGGCGGCCAGGCCCTCGGCGGCGGCGGCGTCGAACTCGTCGGCGTCCACCTCGATGCGACGCTCGTCCAGCACGTAGGCGCCGCCCTGGGTGAGGACGAACGAGGACGTCGATCCCTTCGGGCGGCCGGGCTCCAGGTGCCCGCGCAGCACGTGCATGCAGTAGCGGACGTTGCTGACGCCGTTGCCGCGCTCCGGCCACAGGGCCTCGGCGATCTCCTCGGCGGGGACCGGGCGGGCGCGCTGGCAGACCAGGTACTTGAGGACCTGGCCCGGCCGCTGGTGCAGCCACCGGCCTTCGAGCGGGCCCTCCTCGCTCTCCACGCGCGTCTGGCCCAGGACGCGGACGCGCAGCCGCGGCCCGCTCAGCCAGTGGGGATCGCTGCGCCGCCGGCGGTCGCCGGTCTCCCCGGCCCGCAGGTGCAGCAGCGCGCTCTCGCCCGCGACGAGCGCGGCGGCGGTGACCCACACCGCGCTGGGGCCGGCGTCCAGCGCCGTGTCGATGCGGATCTCCGGCAGGGCCACGGGCGCGATGGCGGCGCGGGCGGCGAGACAGCCGTGCTCGCACGGTCCTCCCGTCGCGCGACACGCGAACAGGTCGTGGCAGCGCTCGGCCCGGGTGCCGCCCAGCAGCTCGTCGGCCGCGGCGTTGCGGTCCAGCACGGCCCCGCCGGCGTCCACGACCACGACCCCGACGGCCAGCCGCGACAGGATCGCGTCGGCGCGCAGACGTGCCTCGGGCAGCCCCCGTCCCTCGCTCGCGTCCTGCACCGGGGCCGTTCCGGAGCCGTTGCTCTGCGACCCCTTCCCTGGGTGCGCCAGCGCGGACACCGAGTCGACCTCGCCCCCGTGCGCCGCTTTGTCCCCCGGCGCCCTCATCGACTCTTGGGGAAAACATCGCACAGCTCTCATGTTTCTGTCGCGCTTCCCGCGCGAACCCGATCCGCGCGGCCTAAACCGGTTTCAAATCGCCACCTAATCGGTCGTCCATACATTGCCCGCCTCGCAGGTGCAGGGCAGGGGGAATGTGGCGCGCGGCGGGGGTCTGCGGTGCGCCCGTACGCAAGAACGGGGAGGACGCATGCAGGCAGTCGCTGGACGGTTCGCCGGACGCAACGAGGGCTGCTTCAACCGCCGCGTGTCGCTGGACGAGGACGTGCGACCGGGGGAGCTCAGCCGCGCAGTGGCCCGCGCCAAGGCCGGGGACAGGGAGGCGATGCGCTACCTGTACGTGCGCTTCGCCGACAACGTCTACGGCTACGCGCGCAGCATCGTGCGCGACGAGCACGAGGCCGAGGACGTCACCCAGCAGGTGTTCGCGCGCCTGCTCACCGCGCTCAAGCGCTACGAGGAGCGGGCGGTGCCGTTCTCCGCCTGGCTGCTGCGGATCGCGCACAACACCGCGATCGACCACATGCGCCGCCGCACGATCGCGTGCGAGGACGTGCGCGCCGTCGACGAGCGCTGCGACGAGCACAACTACGGGCTCTCCCTGGCGCTGCGCGAGGCGCTGTCCGAGCTGCCCGAGGGCCAGCGCGAGGTCGTCGTGCTGCGCCAGGTGGCGGGCTGGGCTCCCGGCGAGATCGCCGCGCAGCTCGGACGCTCGGAGGACTCCGTGCACGGCCTGCACCACCGCGGTCGCCGGGCCCTGCGCAAGGCGCTCGCGCACCACGGAGCCGTCCCCGCGGTGGCCCGCGGCTGACGTCCGATCCGGGTCCGCGAACGCGGCCGCGAAAAAACGGGACGGGGTCCGACGTTGTTGGTGCGAAGGAACGACAGGGGAGCAGGGAACGACAGATGCGGGGGGCGGTAGAGGACATGGATGGCGGGCTGGCCACGTCCGCGGCGCAGGCGGTCGCGGTGGCCGCCGGCGACGAGGTCACGCGCCGGCGCGTCGGAGCGGCCCTGGCCTGGGAGGGCTTCAAGGTCGCGTCGTCGTCGTCCGTCGAGGAGCTGGTGGAGTCGGCCGCCGTGGCGCGGATCGAGCTGGCGGTGCTGGCCCACGACCTCTCGCTGCTGAAGCCGTCGTCCGCGCTGCGCCTGCTGCGCGCCGAGCTGGCAGAGGTCCCCGTGGTGATCGTCTCGCCCGCGACCGGGCGCCAGGCCGTGCGCAAGGCGCTGCGCGCCGGCGTGTCGGGCTATGTCTACGAGGTCGACGTCGAGACGGCGCTGTCCGCGACGGCCCGCGCCGTGCTGGCCGGCCAGGTCTGCGTGCCCGACGACGTGCGCCACCAGCTCGACAAACCCGCCTTCTCGTTCCGCGAGAAGCAGGTGCTGGAGCTCGCGGCGCGGGGCCTGACCAACGGGGAGATCGCGGCGCGGCTCTTCCTGTCCGAGAGCACGGTCAAGAGCCACCTCTCGTCGAGCTTCCGCAAGCTCGACGTCCGCTCGCGCGCGGAGGCGGCGGCCATCGTGCTCGACCCCGAGCACCGCATGGAGCTGGGCCTGTTCGTCGTGCCCGGGGACGGGCGCAGCCCCGACGCGGCCGAGCTGCGCTGAGTCAGGACGTCATCGGCATGGAAGCTCGATTCGCGCTGGACCCCGAAGTCGCCGACGCGCCCGCGCAGGAGGCGGTGGCCGAGGCGCTCGAGGTCCTGGAGGCCGTCGACCTCGACCACGAGCTCGAGGAGCTGGTCCGCGCCGACGGCGAGCGCGCGACCCTGGCCGCCCTGCCGACGCGGCTGCGCGCCACCGTCGACGTGGTGGTGGTGACCCACGACTCGCGCCTGGACCTCGAGCGCCATCTCGACTCCATCGCGCACGCGGCCCGGGTGGCCGGCGGGCGCCTGCTCGTGGTGGACAACGCGTCGCGCGACGGCACCGTCGAGCACGTCCTCGCCGCGCGCCCCGCGGGCGTCGAGCTCGTCGCGCTGGACCGCAACCGCGGCTACGCCGGGGCGGTCAACGCGGCGGCCGCGTGCTCCACCGCCGACTACCTGGTGATCCTCAACCCGGACATCGAGCCCTGCGCGCCCGACGCGGTCGTCCGGCTCGTGGCGCACCTGGAGAGCCATCCGTGCGCGGGCGCCGCGGCCCCGCGCCTGCACGATCCCGACGGCGGGCCGCAGGCCTCCGCGCGGGTGGTCCCGAGCCTGGGGATGCTGCTCGCGCGCCAGACGCCGCTGGGACGCACGCGCTGGGGCCGGCGCCACGCCGAGCGCTACCTGCGCCTGCCGTCCCCGGAGGAGGGCGGCTTCGCGCGCCCCGAGTGGGCCCTGGGGGCCGCGCTGGCCGTGCGCCGCGAGGACTTCGACGCGCTGGGCGGATGGGACGAGGGCTTCTTCATGTACTTCGAGGACGTCGACTTCTGCACCCGGCTGCGCTCGCGCGGCCGTGAGGTGCACTACCTGCCCGACGTCGAGATGACCCACGACCACCGGCGCGCCAGCGATCGCAGCCACGGGTCCGCGCGGGCCTCGATCGCCCGGCGCGCGCACATCCGCAGCGCGCTGCGCTTCTACGCCAAGCACCCGCGGTTCCTCGCCCGGCCCACCCTGGGCGCCGCCGGGCGCGCCGTCTCGTGGGCGACCGCCGCCGGACGCCGCGCCTTCGACGTCGTCGTCGCCGGGCTGCTGGTGGCGCTGTTCGCGCCGGTCATGGCGATCGCGGCGCTGGCCATCCGGCTCGACTCGCCCGGCCCGATCCTGTTCCGCCAGCGCCGGCTCGGCCACCGCGGGGAGGAGTTCACCTGCCTGAAGTTCCGCAGCATGCGCTGCGACGCGGACCACAATCCGCACGCCGAGCGCGCCGCGCTGGCCGTGGTCGGGGACGCGCCGGTCTCGGTCGACGGCGAGCGCCCGGTGTTCAAGCTCTACCCCGATCCACGCGTGACCCGGGTGGGCGACGTCTTGCGCCGCTGGAGCCTGGACGAGCTTCCGCAGCTGTTCAACGTGCTGCGCGGCGACATGACGCTGGTCGGGTTCCGCCCGCCGATCCCCTACGAGATCGACCACTACCCCCACTGGTACCACCGCCGGTTCGCGGTCAAGCCGGGGCTGACCGGGATCTGGCAGGTGAGCGGGCGCAACGAGCGCAGCTACGAGGAGATGGTCCGGTTCGACATCGAGTACGTGAACCGCCGCTCGTGGCTGCTGGACCTCGCGCTGCTGGTGCGCACGGTGCCCGCCGTGGCGCGCCGCCGCGGCGCCTACTAGCCCTTGTCGCGCGGGTACGTCGTCTACGGCACCCAGCCGCTGGATGCCAGCTGGCTGACCGAGCACCACCTGGCCCACGCGCTCGCGCGGCGCCACGACGTGCTCTTCGTGGAGCCGCCGGTCAGCCCGCTCACACCGCTGCGGGCCGCGGGGTCGCGCGGTCGCGCGGGCGAGGTGCGCCAGCTGCTGCGCCGCCGTCCCCGCGTGGAGGGACGGCTGCACGCTCTGCGCCCCGTCGCGCTGCCTCCGCTGTCCCACGCGCGCGCGCGCGAGGCGTCGGCTCCGCTGGTGCGCGCGCAGGTGCGCCGCGCGGCGCGGGCGGCCGGATTGGAGCGTCCGGTGGCACTGGCCGCGTGGGGCCACGCGGCGGCGCTGGGCGGGGCGGGGGAGCGCCTGCGGCTGTACCTGGTCAAGGACTGGCTGCAGTCGCGCGACGGCGCTGCGCTCCTGGGCGTGGATCCCGCGGTGGTGGACAGCGAGGTGGACGCCATGTGCGCGGCCGCGGACGCGATCTGCGCCACGTCGCCGGCGCTGCGCCGCGCCCTCGCGGCCCGCGGGCTGGACAGCGTGCTGCTGCGCCACGGCTTCGACGCGGGATCCGCCGGGCGCTACGACGGCGCCGCCCTCCCGCGGGAGTACGAGGGGCTGCCGCGCCCGCTGCTGGGCTTCACCGGCACCGTCGACGCGCGGCTGGACCTCGATCTGCTCGGCGCGCTGGCCGACCGGTTCGCCGCCGGGACGGTCGTGCTGGTGGGACCGGTCAGCCCGCGGCTGGACCCCGAGGCCCTCGATGCCCTGCGCCGGCGCCCCAACGTGACGCTCCTGGGGCCGCGGCCGGGCCCGGAGCTGGCGCCCTACGTCTCCCACCTGGACTGTGCCCTGCTGCCCTACCGCGCCTCGGAGTGGCTGCGTCACGCGTCCCCGCTGAAGCTGTGGGACTACCTGTACGCCGGCCCGCCCATCGTGGGGTCCGGCTGCGCCGCCCTGCTCGAGCATCCGGCGCCGCTGGTCCGCTTCGCGGACTCCGCCCCGGAGTTCGCCGACGCGGTGCAGGCCGCGCTGGCCGACCCCGGCGCCGGCCGGGCGCAGCGCCGCGCCCGCGCGCTCGCGAACACCTGGGAGCACCGCGCGAGCCGGCTCGACGCGCTCGTGTCCGAAGTCGGAAAAAAGTACGAAAGTTTTCCGGCGCCGCGCCCGTTGATTGCGCAGGGACTGGGAAACTGAAATGGACCTTGCACAGATCGTCAGCGAGTTGTGGCACCGGCGGGGATGGGTGCTCCTCGGCGTGGCCGTGTCGCTCCTGGTGGGCCTCTCCACGGCCTACCGGATCCAGTTCCTGCCGCCCAACCTGGAGCCCAAGGCGCTGTCGCTGGGCGCGGCGAACACCCAGATCCTGATCGACTCGCCCGACTCGGCGCTGACGGACATCGGGCGCGACCTCGATCCGCTCGCGGTTCGCGCCAGCGTGTTCGCGCGCTTCATGACCAGCGAGCCGGTGCGCGAGGTCATCGCGCGCCAGGTCGGTCTGCCCAAGTCGGCGATCGTGACCGAAGCGCCGCTGTCTCCCAACCAGCCCGCGGCGGCCAAGGAGCCGCCCGCCGCCACCCGTGGCAACCAGCTCGTGGGGGAGGGCCGCACGTACCGCCTGCGCTTCTCCAGCGACCAGGGCCAGCCCACGATCACCATCGCGGCCAGCGCGCCCAACGCGCGCGACGCGGTTCGCCTCGCCAACGCCGGCGCGGTGGGCTTCAAGAAGTACATGGAGCGCATCCAGGCCACGCAGAACGTCCCCAGCGCCCGGCGCGTCACCGTGCGCCAGCTCGGCAACGCCGAGGGCGGGACGGTCACCGGGCAGATCAACACCAAGCTGCTGATCGCGGCCGCGATCGGCGCGCTGATCGCCTGGTGCCTGCTGGTCCTCCTGGTGTCCAACGTCGCGCGCAGCCTGCGCGAGCTGCGCGAGGTGGAGCGCGGCGGCGACGAGCAGCCGACCGCCACCTGAAGGACCGACGACGATGCCCGCCACGCTGACCCGTGAGCCCGCGGCCCGCCCGCCGGCCCCGGGGCCGCCGTCGGGCTCCAGCCCCCGGCTGCCGCGGTTCGCGGCCGACGCGGGCGACGCCTGGCCCCGGACCAATCGCCTGCTGCCGTGGCTGCTGGCGCTGTTCCTGGCGATGCTGTGGCTGATCCCGTTCGACAGCACGCAGCTGCGCATCGAGGCGCCGATCGACCTCAAGCTGGACCGGCTGCTGATCATGGTGATCGCCATCACCTGGCTGGCGAGCCTGTTCGCGGGCGGGCGGGCGACGCCGCGCTGGCGCCCGACGGCGATCGATGCCCTGGTGCTCGCGTTCGCGGGCATCGCGCTGCTCAGCGTGGTCCTGAACATCGCCACGCTGGTCAAGCTCGGCGAGAGCGACCTGGCGTTCAAGCGCATCTCGCTGCTGGCGTCCTACGTCACGTTCTTCTTCGTGATGGCGACCACGGTGCGCCCCGGCGAGGTCCGCGCCTTCGTGCGCCTGTTCATGGGCCTGGGCGCGGTGTGCGCCGTGGGGACGCTGGTCCAGTACTTCGACCCGTCGCACGTCAACCGGTTCCACACCTGGTGGCAGCAGCTGCTGCCCGACAGCCTGTTCGCCTTCCGGCCGATCGGCGGGATGAGCCGGTTCGCGCCGGTCCCGATCACCGGGCCCACGATCCACGCGCTCGCCCTGGCCGCGATGTTCGCGATGGTGCTGGCGTTCGCGATCGTGGGGATCCTCCAGAGCCGCAAGGACACCCACAAGATCGGATACGCCCTGCTGACCGCGCTGTACCTGGGCGCGGTGCTGGCCACCAGCCGCAAGACGGGCGCGTTCGCGTCGCTCGGGGCCATCGGCCTGCTGTGCGCGTACCGGCCGCGGGAGATGCTGCGGCTGGCGCCCTTCGTGGTGGTCGTCTTCATGGCCCTGCTGTGGCTGCGGCCCAGCGCCGTCGAGCAGCAGGTCAAGCAGGTCCAGCCGAGCAAGATCTCGGCGGGCGCCAGCGGCCAGGCGCGCAGCGCCGACTACGAGGCGATCGTGCCCGACGTGCGCCACAAGCTGCTCACCGGACGGGGATGGGGGACGTACGCGGCCAAGAAGTACCGGGTCCTGGACAACCAGTACCTCGGGCTGCTGATCGAGACCGGGCTGCTGGGTCTGGCGGCGTTCGCGCTGCTGGTGATCAGCATCCCGGTGGTCGCCTACCGGGTGGTGCGCCAGCGCCATCCCGGCCGGGCGCCGCCGGCGCTGGCGGCCGCGGCCGGTGCCGTGTCGTTCGGAGTCGCCATGGCGCTGTTCGACGCGCTGGCCTTCCCGCAGGGCCCGTACATGCTGTTCTTCCTGGGCGCGATCGTCGTGATCACCCGCGGAGCCGCGGCCGAGGAGGACCACGAGCCGTCGGCGGCCGCGCGGATCGTGGCCACGCGAATCGTGCCTCCGCCGGTCCGCCGGGCCCTGGGCGC
>JAWVFR010000130.1:0-37890 GCA_033855845.1 Solirubrobacteraceae bacterium | reverse complement strand
GACGTGTCGCCTCCGGCGGCGCCCGCTTTGCCGCCAGAGGGAGGACCCAGGAGATGGTTCGCAGCATCGCCGACCGAGCGTTTCTTCCGACGAAGAATCTGCTGGAAGAGGTCGGGGACATGATGATCTTGACGGGGAAGACGATTGTGTCGGCCCTGCGTCCGCCGTATCCGTATGGCGGGGAGTTCGTGAGCCAGTTCTTGTTTGCGTTGCGGTTGTGCTGGTTCCCGTTGCTGGTCTCCACGGTGGCGTTCGGTTATGGGGCGCCGGGGTTGCAGGCGGCGAACTTCCTGGTGTTGTTCGGGGCGCTCGATCGTTTGGGCGGGTTTTTCGTGTTGGCGTCGATTCGGGAGTTCGCGCCGTTCGTGACGGCGATCGTGTTGGCCGGTGTGGCCGGTACCGCGATCACGGCGGATCTCGGCGCGCGCAAGATCCGTGAGGAGCTCGACGCGTTGCAGGTGCTGGGGGTCGATCCGGTCAAGAACCTGGTGGTCCCGAGGTTCCTGGCGTTGATGTTGGTCACCGGCCTGTTCGACATCTACGCGTTGCTGTTCGGGATCTTCGGGGGGATCTTGGCCACGCTGGTCAACGGGGCGCCTCTGGGGCCTTTCTGGGCCACTTTCTTCACGAACGCCTCGACCACGGACCTGTGGGGCAGTGTCCTGAAGTGCACGATGTTCGGGGCGATCATCGCGATCGTCTGTTGTTACAAGGGGATGACTGCGTCCGGAGGCGCCGAGGGCGTGGGTCGGGCGGTCAACCAGGCGGTGGTGATCGCGTTCCTGGGTGTGTTCGCGTTCAACTACGTGTTCACCCAGACGCTGCTGGCCACCCACCCCGAGATCACGGTCATTCGCTAGATGCGCGGCCTGGCCACACCGCTGGACTGGCTCGCCTCCACGGGCGACATGGCCAAGTTCATGGGCCGCGTGCTGCGCGACGTCTTCGGCGCGCGCGTCTTTCGCTTCTTCGGCGAGGCCCTGCGCCAGGCCGGCATCCTGATCCTCTCCTCGACGCTGGTCATCTGGGGCCTGGTCTTCATCATAGGCCTGCAGTGCGGCATCGAGGGCGCCTACTTCAACCGCTCGGTCGGCGCGCCCGCCTACGCCGGCGTGTTCAGCGCGTGGTGCGACCTGCGCGAGCTGGTCCCCTACGCGTTCGGCTACATGATGGCCGCCAAGGTCGGCACCGGGATCGTGGCCGAGCTGGGCTCGATGCGCATCTCCGACGAGATCGACGCGCTCGAGGTCATGGGCATCGACTCGATGACCTTCCTGTGCGCCACGCGCCTGCTGGCGGCCTGGATGGTCCTGCCCTTCATGTACATCGCCGCGGTCGGCGCGGGCTTCTTCGCGAGCTACCTGGCGGTGGTCGAGCAGATAGGCGAGGTCTCATCCGGGGGGTTCTTCCTCATCTTCTGGATGTTCCAGAACCCACCCGACCTGCTGTACAGCGTCATCAAGGGCATGGCGATGGCCACGGTGATCGTGCTCGTCGGCTGCTACTACGGCTACAACGCCGGCGGCGGCCCGGTAGGGGTGGGCACCGCGACCGCGAAGTCGATGGTCGTCAACATCGTCCTCGTGCATCTCATCGGAATGCTCGGCACACAGGTCTTCTGGGGCGCCAACCCAAGAGCCCCGATCGGAGGTTAGGCATGTCCCCATTTGGCATCGGTCGTGGCAAGCAGGAGGGCGAGGAGGGCCAGGAGCCCGAGCAGCCCGACGCGCCGGAGGGCGCGGGCTGGCCGGAGAAGGAGGCGCCCGCGCCGCCCGCCGGCGAGCAGCCGCCGCCCGTGCAGGACCCGGACCCGGCGCCCGAGCCCGTGGCGGCGTTCGAGCCCGAGCCCGCCGCCCCCGAGCCCGCCGCCGCGGCCGAGCAGCCGCAGGAGGAGTCCTCGCGCGTGGCCGTGGTCCAGGAGCCCGCCGCGCCCGACGAGGACGAGGAGTACCAGTGGCACACCGGCCTCAAGCGCCCCACGGGCGTGCCGGACGCCATCGAGTTCATCGACGTCCACAAGGCCTTCGGGCGCAACCGCATCCTGCGCGGCCTGAACATGGGGCTGCCCGAGGGCCGGATCTCCATGATCCTCGGCCCGTCGGGCACCGGGAAGTCCGTGTGCATCAAGCACATGGTCGGCCTGCTCTACCCCGACGAGGGCGACGTCTTGGTCCACGGCGAGTCCGTGCCCAACATGCAGGACGACGAGCTGTTCGACATGCGCAAGAAGTTCGGCGTCCTGTTCCAGGACGGCGCGCTCTTCGGCTCGATGAACCTCTACGACAACGTGGCCTTCCCGCTGCGCCAGCACACCGACAAGAGCGAGGAGGAGGTCGGCGAGATCGTCAACCGCCGCCTGCGCGAGGTCGGCCTGTCGGACGCGGGCGACAAGATGCCCAACGAGCTGTCGGGCGGGATGCGCAAGCGCGCCGGGTTCGCGCGCGCGCTGGTGCTGGACCCCGACATCGTCCTCTTCGACGAGCCCGACTCGGGCCTGGACCCGGTCCGCACGGCCCTGCTGTGCGAGCTGATCCAGGAGGTGCACGACGAGAACGGCGGCGCCTACTGCGTCATCACCCACGACATCATGAGCGCCCGCCGCGTGGCCGAGCACATCTGCGTGCTGTGGAAGGGCCGCATCGTCGAGTCGGGCCCGGCCAAGGAGCTCTTCGACTCCGAGAACGCGTTCGTCCGGCAGTTCCTGTCGGGCGAGGCTCAGGGCCCGCTGGGGATGGAGTAGCCGCCCGTGTACCTTGCCTCCCGCGAAGGGGGCCGCTCGCCGTAGCGGCTAACCCTCACTCTCAACTATAACCTAATACCCCGCGTACCCCCGCACCCCAGGAATTGACCCCACCCCCCCCGCCCGACACCGCCGCTTCCGATGCTTCAGGGATGACGCTCGCGCGCATCCTCGCGGTCGGGGCGATTCTCGTCGCGGTCGTGGTGGTGGCGGTGATCCTCCTCTCCGGCGGCGGCGGCACGACCTACAAGCTGCGCTTCCAGAACGCCGGCCAGCTGGTCAAGGGCGACGAGGTCCAGGTGGGCGGCCGGGCGGTGGGCACGATCAAGGAGATCAAGCTCACCAACGACAACCAGGCCGAGGTCACGGTGGAGATGCACGAGTTCGCCCCGCTGCACGAGGGCACGACCGCGATCATCCGCGCCACCTCGCTATCGGGCATCGCCAACCGCTACATCGCGCTCCAGCTGGGGCCCAACAGCGCCCGGGAGCTCAAGGACGGCCAGACCATCCGCACCGAGCGGACGACCACGCCGGTGGACCTCGACCAGCTCTTCAACGCGCTGGACCCCAAGACGCGCAAGGGCCTGCAGGACCTGGTCCAGGGCTCGGCCGAGCAGTACCAGGGCAAGGGCCGCCAGGCGAACGACAGCGCGAAGTACTTCAACCCCTTCATCGCCTCGACGACCAAGCTGGTGCGCGAGGTCAACTCCGACCAGGCCGCGCTGACCCGGTTCATCGTCGAGTCCTCGGCGCTGGTCACCGCGCTGGCCGACCGGCGCAGCGACCTCACCGGGCTCGTGTCCAACGCGAACGCGACGACCGCCGCGATCGCCAACGAGAACACGTCCTTCGCCAACGCGCTGGAGCTGCTGCCCACCACGCTGCGACGCGGCAACAGCACCTTCGTGAACCTGCGCTCGACGCTCGACGACCTCGACGTCCTGGTCAACGCGTCCAAGCCGGTCGCGCCCCGGCTGACCCCGTTCTTCCGGGAGCTGCGCCCGCTGGTGGCGGCGGCCCGCCCGACCATCGCCGACCTGCGCAAGCTCGTGCGCCAGCCCGGGCCCAACAACGACGCGGTCGAGCTGCTGCGCAAGGCGCCGCGCCTGAGCGCGGTCACCGCGCCCTTCTCGCGCAACGCGATCACCGCGCTGCGCAAGTCCCAGCCGGTCATCGAGTTCATCCGCCCCTACGCGCCCGAGCTGGTCGGCTGGTTCCGCGACTTCGGGCAGAGCGCGTCGCCGTATGACGCCAACGGCCACTACGCGCGCATCGCGCCGCAGTTCAACGCCTTCCAGTTCAGCGACACGCCGGTCCCGGCGCTGACCCCGCAGAGCCCGGCCAACCGCATGGACCAGAACGGCGTCCCCAACTACTTCTTCCCGGCCCCGCGGCGCTGCCCGGGCGCGGCCTCCCAGATCCCGGCCGACAACAGCGCGCCCTGGCGCGACAGCACGGCGACCCTCGACTGCGACCCCAGCGTCGTGCCCCCCGGACCGTGAAGCGCGTCGCCGCCATCGCCGTCGTCATCAGCGCGCTGACCATCGCGGTGCTCGGCACGGGCGCGACGGCGCCCGAGACCTACAAGGTGCGCGCGATCTTCGACAACGCGGTGTCGGTCATCCCCGGGGAGGACGTGAAGATCGCCGGCGTGATCGTGGGCCGCATCTCCGCGCTCGACGTCACCCCGCAGCGCAAGGCGGCGGTGACGCTGGAGATCACCGAGGCGGGCTTCCAGGACTTCCGCAAGGACGCCACCTGCACGATCCGCCCGCAGTCGCTGATCGGCGAGAAGTTCGTCGAGTGCGTGCCCACCCAGCCGCGCGCGGTGGGCGAGCCGCTCCCGCCGCCGCTGCCCAAGATCGAGCGGGGCGCTGGGAAGGGCGAGCACCTGCTGCCGGTCTCCCAGACGTCCACGCCGGTGGACATCGACCTGATCAACAACGTGCTGCGCCGGCCCTACGCCGAGCGCCTGTCGATCATCCTCGGCGAGCTGGGCATCGCGGTGGCCGGGCGGGGCAAGGACCTCAACGCGACGATCCGCCGCGCCGACCCGGCGCTGCGCGAGACCGACAAGGTCTTGGCGATCCTGGCGTCCCAGAACCAGGTCCTGGCCACCCTGGCGCGCGACTCCGACACCGTGCTCGCCCCGCTGGCCCGCGAGCGCCAGGCCGTGGCCGACCAGTTCGCCCAGTCCGCCCGCGTCGCCCAGGCGACGGCCGAGCGCGGCGCGGCGCTGGAGGCGAACCTGGCGAAGCTGCCGACCTTCCTGCGCCAGCTGCGGCCCACGATGGTGCGCCTCGGCGCGCTGTCGGACCAGGCCACCCCGGTGTTCACGGACCTCGGGGCGCAGGCCAAGAACATCAATCGCCTCGTGCAGCAGCTCGGCCCGTTCGCCAACGCCTCGCGGCCCGCGCTGCGGACCCTGGGTCAGGCGGCGCAGATCGGCGGCCCGGCGCTCGTGGCCTCGCGGCCGACCATCCAGGAGCTGGGGCGCTTCGCGAAGGCGGCCAAGCCCGTGGCGGCCAACGCGGCGGCGCTGCTGGACTCCTTCCAGAAGACGGGCGGAGTCGAGCGCCTGATGGACTACATCTTCTACCAGGTGTCCGCCATCAACGGCTTCGACCAGTACGGGCACTACCTGCGCGCCGCGCTGATCGTCAACCTGTGCACCAACTACGCGGGGACGCCCGCTCCCGGGTGCTCGGCGAACTTCCAGGACGCCGCCGCCTCGGCGGCCGGCACGTCCTCGCGGCTGACCGCCGCCCAGCGCCAGGAGCTGGTGAACGGCCTCGCTGCGCTGGCGGGCAACCGGGTCGACACCGCGGGCTCGCGCGCGCAGCCCGCCGCCGGCGCCGCGCCGAAGGTCCAGCTGCCGTCGATCGCCCTCCCGGGCCGGCTGGGCAACCTGCTGCCCAAGGGCTCGCAGGCGCCGTCGGCCGGGCCGACCATCACGCCGGCGCCGAGCGGAGCCAAAGCACCCGCGCCCGACCCGCGCACCGGGCTGCTCGACTACCTGCTGGGGAGCGGCAAGTGAAGCGCCGCGGAGCCTCCTCCATCGCCGCCAATCCCGTCCTGATCGGGGCGGCCACCACGCTGGTCACGATCGTCGCCGTCTTCCTGGCCTACAACGCCAACAACGGCCTGCCCTTCGTGCCGGTGTACGAGCTCAAGGCCGACGTCCCCAGCGCGACCAACCTGGTCAAGGGCAACGAGGTCCGGATCGGCGGGTCGCGGGTCGGCGTCGTGAGCGAGATCCAGCCCCTGCGCCACCGCAACGGCGCGGTCACCGCGCTGCTGACCATGCGCATGCAGACCAACGTCCGGCCGCTGCCCAAGGACTCCACGCTGATCGTCCGCTCGCGCTCGGCGCTGGGCCTGAAGTACGTCGAGATCACCCTGGGCCGGCGCAACGGGCCGGACGGACGCGCCCGACCGTCGTTCCGCAACGGCGACACGATCCCGCTCAAGAACGCCACCCCGCTGCCGGTGGAGATCGACCAGGTCTTCAACACCTTCGACGAGCGCACGCGCCAGGCCAGCCAGGTCAACCTGCTGGAGTTCGGCAACGCCTTCGCGGCCCGGGGCACCAGCCTCAACCAGGCGATCGAGGTCCTCCCGCAGCTGCTCCCCAACCTGGAGAAGGTCACCCGCAACCTCTCGGACCCCAACACCCAGCTGGACCAGTTCTTCCGCGCGCTGGCCGCCGCCGCGGCGGAGGTGGCGCCCGTGGCCGAGCAGCAGGCCCAGCTCTTCGTGAACCTCGACGTCACGTTCCGCGGCCTGGCGCAGGTGGCGCGCCCGTTCATCCAGGACTCGATCACCGGCGGCCCGCCGGCGCTGGACGAGGCGATCAAGGACTTCCCCTTCCAGCGGAAGTTCCTGGCCAACAACGAGGGCCTGTTCCGCGAGCTGCGCCCCGGGGTCGCCGCGCTGCGGGGCGCCGCACCCGACCTGGCCGACGCCTTCGAGATCGGGACGCCGACGCTGATCCGCTCGCAGATCCTCAACCTGCGCCTGATCCCGCTCTTCCGGTCGCTGGAGCGCTTCGCCAACGACCCGCAGGTGCCGATGGGCGTCCGCGACCTCACCTCGCTCGTGCGCTCGCTGGACCCGACGCTGGCCACGCTGACGCCGGCCCAGACGGTCTGCAACTACGCCACGCTGTTCTTCCGCAACGCGGCGAGCCTGCTCTCCGAGGGCGACGTCAACGGGACGTGGCAGCGCTTCATCGTCGTGCTGGCGCCCGGCGGGCCCAACAACGAGGGCGGCCCCTCGTCCGCCCCGGCCAACGGCGGCGGGCCCGACCAGCTCAACTACCTGCACACCAACCCCTACCCGAACACGGCTTCGCCGGGCCAGCCCAACGAGTGCGAGGCCGGGCGCGAGCCCTACCTGCTCGGGCAGAAGGTGGTCGGCAACGTGCCGGGCAACCAGGGCACCCACACCGATCCGACCACGCGCGATCCCTCCGTCCCGCAGGGGCCCCGCTGATGGCGCGCGGCGGAGCCAAGCGCGGCGCCGGCGGCCTGAAGCCGGTGACGGCCGGGGCGATCCTGCTCGCGGTGATGGTCGTCGTGACCTACTTCGGGTTCACCAAGCACATCCCGTTCACCCACGGCTACCGCCTGCAGGCGGTGTTCGAGACCGCCAACAACGTGCGGCCGGGCTCGCCGGTGCGCATCGCCGGCGTGAACGTGGGCAAGGTCAAGCAGATCGAGCGCGCGGGCTCCAGCGACGCCGCCGTGGTGACCATGGAGCTGGACGACAAGGCGCTGCCGATCCACAAGGACGCCACGCTGAAGATCCGCCCGCGGATCTTCCTGGAGGGCAACTTCTTCATCGACCTGCGGCCGGGGACGCCGTCGGCGCCCACGCTCAGCGACAACGACCGCATCCCGATGACGCAGACCTCGGCGCCGGTGCAGCTGGACCAGATCCTGACCTCGCTCCAGTACGACGCGCGCGTCGACCTCCAGGACGTCCTGCGCAACTACGGCGACTCGCTCAAGCGCCGGCCCACCGCGGCGGACGACGCGACCCAGGACCCCGCCGTCCGCGGCATGACCGCGGCCCAGGCGCTCAACCAGACGTTCCGCTACAGCGCGCCCGCGCTGCGCGACACGGCGGTGGTCAACCAGGCCGTGCTGGGCACCCAGGTCGGAGACCTGAGCAAGCTGATCGACTCGTTCGGCGCCGTGGCGGGCGCGCTGGACCGCAACGAGACCGCGCTCAAGGGCCTGATCACGAACTTCAACACCACGGTGGCCGCCTTCGCCGCGGAGTCCGGGAACCTCCAGGCCTCGATCCGTCTGCTCGCGCCGACCCTCCAGAAGGCCAACGCCGCCTTCTCCAGCCTCAACCGCGCCTTCCCGCCGGCGCGCGCGTTCGCGCGGGAGATCCTGCCCGGCGTGCGCACCACCCCGGCCACGATCGACGCCGCCCTGCCCTGGATCCGCCAGACGACGAAGCTCCTCGGCCCGCGCGAGCTGCAGGGCCTGGCGCGCCAGCTGCAGCCCACCACCGCCGCCCTGGCGCGCCTGACCGACGACTCCGTCGCCCTGTTGCCGAACATCGACAAGGTCAACCAGTGCCTGACCAACGTGGTCCTGCCCACCGGCGACATCAAGATCAACGACGGCAACCTCACCGCGGGCGTCGAGAACTACAAGGAGTTCTGGTACACGATGGTCGCGCTCGCGGGCGAGAGCCAGAACTTCGACGGCAACGGCAGCTACGTGCGCTTCGAGGTTGGCGGCGGCTCGCAGACCGTCTCCACCGGCAAGACCTCCCTGGGCGGCGACCCGCTGTTCGGCAACGCGGTGGTCAAGCCGCTCGGCACGCGGCCCTACTTCCCCGGCCGCCGCCCGCCCTACCGTCCCGACGTCCAGTGCTCGACGCAGACCGTCCCCAACCTCAACGGCGCGGCGACGGGCGGCGTGGAGCAGGTCGTCCGGTCCCAGCCGCGCGCCACCGGCCTCGCCGACGTCGGCGCGCGGGCCCGGTCCGCCAAGACCGGGCAGCCGTCGATCGCCGATGAGCTGGCCAAGCGCCTGAACCCGTTCGCCGCGGCCGGGGAGATCAAGCCGTGAGCGTCGCCATCCGCAAGCACTGGAAGGACTTCGCGGCCGTCGTGGTCCTGATCCTGATCGCCGCGGGCGTGGGCGGCTACATCCTGTCCAACCAGCGCCTCTACCTGCCCAAGTGGGTCCCGGCGCTGGGCACCGACTTCTACAAGCTCAAGGCGGACTTCAGCACCGCGCAGGCCGTCACGCCCGGCCAGGGCCAGACGGTGAACATCGCCGGGGTCAAGGTGGGGGAGATCGACCGCGTCGACCTGGTGGACGGGCGCGCCGTGGTGGAGATGAAGATCCAGCGCAAGTACTCGAAGATCTACAAGGACGCGTCGATCCTGCTGCGGCCCAAGACCGGGCTGAAGGACATGATCCTCGAGCTCAACCCGGGCACGGTGACCGCCGGCGAGGTGCCGGACGGCGGGACGATCCCGGTCTCGCAGACGCTGCCGGACATCAATCCGGACGAGATCTTCGCGCAGCTGGACCGCGACACCCGCGACTACCTGCGATTGCTGCTGGGCGGCGCCGGCCAGGGGCTGCGCAACAACTCCCGGGCGCTGGCGGCGACCTTCAAGCGCTTCGAGCCCACGGCGCGCTACAGCCAGAGGATCACCGGGCTGCTGGCGCAGCGCCGGGCCAACATCGCCCGCACGATCCACAACTTCCGCCTGCTGTCGGAGGCGCTGGCCTCGCGCAGCGGCGACCTCGCCTCCTTTGTGACCGCGTCCAACGACGTGTTCGCGCGCTTCGCGGCCCAGGACGCCAACATCCGCGCCACGCTGCGCGAGCTGCCCAGCACGCTGCAGGCCACGCAGCTCGGGCTGGGCAAGGCCGACCAGCTGGCCCGCGCGCTGGGCCCGAGCCTGCAGGCGCTGCGCCCGGCGGCGCGCGCGCTGGGCCCGGCCAACGTCGCGGTGCGGCCCTTCTTCCGCGAGACGGCGCCGATCATCCAGACCCAGCTGCGCCCGTTCACGCGCCAGGCGCTGCCGGTGGTCCGCGACCTGCGGCCGGCCGTGCAGAACCTCTCGATCCTGACGCCCAACCTGACCACCACGTTCCGCGTCGTCAACTACGCGCTCAACGAGCTGGCCTACAACGCGCCCGGCCCGGCCGACGAGGGCTACCTGTTCTGGGCGTCGTGGGCCAACCACGCGGCCAACTCCCTGTTCTCCACCCAGGACGCGCACGGCCCGATCCGCCGCGGCCTGTTCCTGGCCAACTGCTCCTCGCTGGCCCTGCTCAAGCAGATCGCCAGCGCCAACCCGACCCTCCAGCTGCTGCTGGGCCTGACCAACATCGCCGACAGCCAGGGCATCTGCCCGACCCAGACCTCTCCCTTCGGATGATCCGCTAGATGCAAAAGCAAGCCCCCAGCTTCGGTCGAGTCTTCGTCATGGTGGCGTTCGCGCTGTCGTGCTTCGGCCTGCTGCTGTTCCTGTGGCTGGCCTTCGGCGGCTCGAGCCCGCTCAAGCCGCGCGGCTACCAGTTCCAGATCCCCTTCAAGGAGGCCACGCAGCTGGCCAACGAGGCCGACGTGCGGATCTCGGGCGTGCCGGTGGGCAAGGTCAAGACCGTCAAGCTCAACCGCGGCGGCGTGAACATGGCCACGGTGGAGCTGGAGCCGCGCTACGCGCCCCTGCCCTCCGACGCCCGGGCGATCCTGCGCCAGAAGACACTGCTGGGGGAGACCTACGTCGAGCTCACGCCGGGCACGCCCAAGGCGCCCAAGCTCAAGGAGGGCGGGACCCTGGGCCAGGCGCAGGTCTCGCCCACCGTGGAGCTGGACGAGATCTTCCGCGCCTTCGACGACAAGACGCGGCGGTCGTTCCAGCTGTGGCAGGAATCGCTGGCCCAGGGCGTGACCGGGCGCGGGCAGGACATCTCCGACGCCCTGGGGAACCTGGGCCCGTTCGCGCAGGACACCAACGAGGTGCTGAAGGTCCTGGTCTCCCAGCAGGGAGCCGTGCAGCGCCTGGTTCGCAACACCGGCGTCGTGTTCAACGCGCTGTCCGAGCGCCGCGGCCAGCTGCGCGGCCTGATCACCAACGCCAACACCGTGTTCCAGACCACGGCGGACAAGAACCAGCGCCTGCAGGAGGCGTTCGTCGCGCTGCCCACCTTCGAGCGCGAGAGCCGCCTCACCCTGGTGCGCCTGGACCGCTTCGCGCGCAACGCCAACCCCGTGGTCTCCAACCTGCGCCCCGCGGCCCGCCAGCTGTCGCCCACGCTCGTGGACCTGGCGGCGCTGGCGCCGGACCTGAAGGCCCTCTTCCGCGACCTCAACCCGCTGATCACGGCGTCGAAGGCCGGCCTTCCGGCCACCACCCGGGTCCTGAACGACCTGCGGCCGGTGCTGGGCCAGCTGGACCCGTTCCTGCGCAACCTGATCCCGGCCACCGACTTCATCCAGCCCTACCGGCGCGAGCTCACCGCGTTCTTCGGCAACAGCGCGGCCGCGACCCAGGCCTCCGACACGCCGGGGACCGCGGGCAAGCGGGTGCACTACCTGCGCACGTCGAACCCGGTGAACCCGGAGACCCTGGCCGTCTATCCGCGGCGCATCGGCACCAACCGGCCCAACGCGTACCACCTGCCCGGCGACTTCGCGCGCCTCGCCAACCCGGGCTTCCTCCAGGTCTACGAGAACCGCCACTGCGGCGCGGCCGGCATCCCGATCCCGCTCTCCGCCGTGGGCCTGAACCCGGCCCTCATTCCGCCCGCGCTGAACACGCTGCTGGCCAACACGGCCTTCAACGCCCAGGGCGGCGGCGCCACGCCGGCCCCGCCGTGCGAGCTGCAGAGCAAGTTCACGACCAACCTCGGGGGCACCAGCCAGTACCCCCACGTGGTGGTCTACCCGCCCCAGCGATAGCCGGGAAAGCGCGCCCACCCGGCGCAGCCCGGCCCGGCCGCCCACTACCCTGACCACGATGTCGCAGCGACTGGAACGGATCGTCCGTGTCGCCGTGCGCCGGCCGGGGCTTGTCGTGGCCATCACCGCGCTGCTGGCGCTGGGGGGCGGCGCGCTGGCGCTGGGGCTGAAGCCCGACACCGCCGTGGACACGCTGGTGTCGCGCGGGGACTCGACGTTCCAGGCCACCGAGCGCTACCACGAGCGCTTCGGCGACGACGCCATCGTGGTGCTGGTGCGCGAGAACCTGCCGCGGCTCGTCCTCACCTCCGACCTCGGGCGCCTGCTGGGCCTGGAGGGTTGCCTGTCGGGCAACATCCCGCGCCAGGTCACGAAGCCGCCCGGGGGGCCGTCGGGGCCGTGCGTCCAGCTGGCGCGCGACAAGGCGGTGCAGGTCGTGTACGGGCCCGGGACCTTCGTCAACGAGTCCGTCCGCCAGATCCAGGACCAGTTCGCCGCCCAGCAGACGGCGGAGGCCGCGCGCGAGCAGCGGGCGATGACCGCCGCCCGCCGCCTGGCCGCGGCCCAGGGCCGCTCGCGCGCCGACCAGGAGCGCCTGGCCGGCCAGGCCCGCCAGCTCGTGCGCGCCGAGTACTTCCGCGACACGCTGCGCCTGGCCCTCAATTACGGGATCCGGTCGCTCCCGCGGCTCAACGACCCCGACTTCGTGTCCCAGCTGGTCTTCGACCCGCGGCGCGGCGTGAACGTCCCCAAGGCCCGCTTCGCCTACCTGTTCCCCAACTCCCGCTCGGCCCTGGTGCAGGTGCGCCTGCGGCCCGGTCTCACCGAGGCTCAGCGCGACCGCACGATCGACCTGGTGCGCAAGGCGACGGCGCTGCCGGAGTTCCGCCTCACCAACGGGGGCGGTACCTACATCGTGACCGGGGCGCCGGTGGTCCTGTCGGCCCTGACCGCCGAGGTCTCCAGCGCGATCACCGTGCTCCTCGTGGCCGCGCTGATCGTGATGGCGCTCACGCTCCTGTTCGTCTTCCGCTCGCCGCGGCGGCGCCTCGTACGGCTGCTCCCGCTGGCCGTGGCGATGGGCGCCGTGGGCATCCTGTTCGGCGCCATGGCGCTGGTGGGCGCCTCGCTGACCATGGCCTCGATCGCGGTGCTCCCGGTGCTGGTGGGGCTGGCGGTCGACTACGCGATCCAGTTTCACTCCCGCCACGACGAGGTGATGCGCGACGAGGGCTTGCCGCCCGAGCGCGCCGCGCCGCGCGCGGCCGCGCTGGGCGGGCCGACCATCGCCACCGCCTGCCTGGCCACGGCCGCCGGTTTCCTGGTCCTGCTGCTCTCGCCGGTGCCGATGGTGCGCGGGTTTGGCCTGCTGCTGGTGATCGGCGTCGGCCTGGCGTTCGCCTGCGCCCTGACCGCCGGGTTCGCGGCGCTGGGGCTGGTCGGGCGCGTCCGCGGCCCGCGCCTCCCGGCGTGGTGGACGAGCGCGGTGCGCGGCGCCGAGGACCTGGTGCGCGACGGGCTCCGCGCCCTGCCCACCCAGCGACCCCGGCGCGCGGCGGAGCGGGCCTGGCGCGGCGCCATGCGCGAGGCCATCCAGCGCCCGGCGCGGGTGCTGGGCATCGCGGTGGCGCTGGCCCTGGCGGGCTTCGTGCTCGATACGCAGACCGAGGTCGTGTCCGACGTGCAGAAGCTCGTCCCCCAGGACCAGCAGGCGCTGCGCGACCTCGGCGCGCTGCAGCAGGACACCGGCGTCTCGGGCCAGATCGACGTGACCGTGCAGGCCGACGACCTCACCGACCCCAAGGTGATCCAGTGGATGACGGCCTACCAGGGCGACCTGCTGCGGCGCTTCGGCTACAAGGAGGAGCGCGGCTGCGCGCGGGCGGAGCTGTGCCCGGCGCTGTCCCTGCCCAGCCTGTTCCGCGACCCGACCCAGACGCAGGACCGCGAGCGCGTGCGCGCGCTGCTGGACGCCGTCCCGCCCTACTTCTCCCAGGCCGTGATCACCCCGGACCGGCGCATGGCCACCATGGCGTTCGGCATCCGGCTGATGCCGTTCGACCGCCAGCAGAAGGTGATCGAGGAGATGCGCAACCGCCTGAACCCGCCGCCCGGGGTGACCGCGCAGCTGGTGGGCCTGCCGGTGCTCGCGGCGGAGGCCAACGCCAAGGTCTCCTCGCCCTGGCGGCGCCTGCTCACCGTGCTCGCCGGGCTGCTGGCCGTCTCGCTGGTCCTGCTGGCCGTCTACCGCCGGACCGAGCGCGCGCTGGTGCCGCTGATCCCGATCGCGCTGGCCGGGGGCTGGTCGGCGCTGGTGCTGTTCCTGGTGCGCGTGCCGCTGAACCCGATGTCGGTGACCCTGGGCGTGTTGGTGATCGCGATCACCACCGAGTTCAGCGTGCTGCTGGCCGAGCGCTACCGGCAGGAGCGGGCGGCCGGCCACGAGCCCGGCGAGGCGCTGGATCGGACGTACCGGTCGACCGGCGCGGCCGTGCTGGCCTCCGGCGCCACCGCCATCGCCGGGTTCGCGGTGCTGATCGTCTCGGACATCAAGATGCTGCGCGACTTCGGCTTCGTCACGGTGATCGACCTGGCCGTCTCCCTGCTGGGCGTGCTGATCGTGCTCCCGGCGGTGCTGGTGCTGGCCGAGCGCGGGGAGCTGCGCTCCCTGCCGGCCCAGGCCTGGCACTGGGCCCGCGGGCTGCGCCTGCCGCGCCCGCCGCTGCGCCGGCCTCGCGTGGCGGGTCGCCGCGCGGCATGAGCGAATCCGGGCCGCTCTCCTTCCACGACGACGACGACGAGCGGCGCGCCGCGCAGGCCCGCCTGGAGGGACACGGCGTGCCGCCGCCCGCGCCCCGGCGGCGCGGGCGCTACGGCTGGGTGATCGGGGTGATCTTCCTGGCCTGGATCGTCTACATCACGCTCAACACGCTGCGCACCGAGAAGCCCGGGTCGCGCGGCGTGCCGGACAACCGGCCCGCACCCGCCTTCGCGGCGCCCCTCGCCCTCACCGACCTCGACGGGGACGCCAACGTCGCCTCGCGCCGCGGCCAGGGCGCCGCGGGTGCACGGCCGGCCTGCGAGGTCCGCGGCGCGCGGATCCTGAACTCCTGCCAGCTGTCCGAGCGGGGCCCAGTCGTGCTGGCCTTCTACGCCTCCCGGGCCGGCGGGGCCTGCCCGCAACAGCTGGACGCGATGGAGCGCGTGCGCCGTGAGTTCCCCGGCGTGCAGTTCGCCGCGGTGGCGATCCGCGGCGATCGCGGCGACCTGCGGAAGCTGATCCGCGAGCGCCGCTGGGGCTTTCCCGTGGGCTGGGACCGCGACGGGCAGGTGGCCAACCTCTACCGGGTGGCGGGCTGCCCCACCACGACCCTGGCCTATCCTGGCGGCATCGTGCGCCACAGCTACCTGGGACTGCTGGACGAGCGGCGCCTGCGGACGGCGGTGGCGCGGCTGGTCACGACCTCGAGGCGGCGCGGGTGGACCCCTCCGAGGACGAAGACGTCCTGACCGACGTCGTCACGTCCGCCGGCTGGGTGGACGACGACGTGCGCGACGAGTTCCCCGAGCTGCGGCTGGTCGCGGCCACGCTGGACGCGCGGCCCGGGCCCAGCTCCGACGGCGTGCGCGAGCGCATGAGCATGCTCTCGAACCGCTTCCGTGGCTCGCACGCCGTGACCATGCGCCAGGACCCCATCCCGTGGGCCTACCGCGTCTTCTACCGCCACGTGGGGCTGGATCCGGACGCCGACCGCACCCCGGTGGAGGCGGCGGCGGTCGAGCGCCTGCTGCGGGGCGCGTTCAAGTCCGCGAACCGCGTGGACGACGCCCTCACCGTCGCGCTGGTGGAGACCGGGGTCCCGGTGTGGGCGCTGGACGCCGAGCGGGTGGAGGGGGACCTGGGCATCCGCGTGGCGGCCGCGGGCGAGCCGCTCGGGCGCGCGTCCGGCGCGCTCGCCGTGCCGCAGGGGCGCCTCGTGGTGGCCGACGCGGAGGGCCCCGTGGCCCAGATCTTCTCCCCGCCCGCCCCGGGGCACGGCGTCACGGGCCGCACGCGGCGGATGACGCTGTTCTCGATCCAGGTCGCCAACGTGCCCGCGATCCACGTGGAGGAGGCGCTCTACACCTGCGTAGAGGTGCTGCGGTCGCGGTAAGATCGCATTGTGGAGTTGCTGCTGGAGGATCGCGCGCACGGCCCGGCACTCGAACCGCGAGTCGTCGAGGACGGCCGGCGCGCGGCGCGCCGCTCGCTGCGCGAGCAGATCGCGCGCCTGGAACGCGAGCTGGCCCACGCCTTCGTCGGCGCCTATCCGCGCGGCGGGCTGGAGTGGGGAGTCCCCGCGTTCGCCGGCCCGCGCATGCTGGACCTGGGCGAGCTGGAGGTCGTACGCGACGACCTGGCCGCCCGGCTGCGTCAGGTCCGGGCCGACCTCGCGGTCCGCACGGCCCGCGAGGAGGAGTGCCGCCGGCTGATCGAGCGGATGATGCTCGACCCCGGCGCCCACCGGTTCGTGCGCGTGTCGCGCGAGGACATCGGCGAGCGCGGCTGCGGCCACTGGCACGTCCGGCCCCGCCTGGGCATCATCGGCATGATGATGGGGTGGTGGCAGGTCAAGCTCTCCTCCGGCTGTCCGTTAGCCGGGGGGCGGATGCCCCCTCACCTCGCCTGAGCCTCATGGGACGACGAAGCCGCAAGCGCGCGACCGCGCCCGCCTCGCGCCGGGAACCCGCCCGGGCGCCCGCGCCCGAGGCCGCCCCGGCGCGCCGCCGGCGCGGCGAGCGGCCGACCGCGCCATGGGGCCGCTTCCCGCTGGTCGAGATCTGCGTCCTGCTGGCCCTGGTGATCGGCGTGGCCGGCTTCGTCACCGGCGGGGATCGCGGCGGGATCATGCTGGCCGCGGCCGCGGCCCTGGGCTCCCTGGCCGGGCTGGAGCTCGCCATCCGCGAGCACTTCGCCGGCTTCCGCTCGCACTCGGCCGTCCTCGCCGCCGCGCCCGCCGTGCTGGCGATGGGCGTGCTGTTCTTCGCCGGCGCGCCGCAGGTGGCGATGCTCGGCGCCGGGATCGGCGTCTTCGCCGCGGCCTTCTGGGCGCTGCGCGAGGTGTTCAAGCGCCGCTCGGGCGGCTACGGGTTCCGCTGATGACGGAGCAGCGCCGCATGCGGCTGACCGGCCTGCACCACGTCACGCTGATCTGCCGCGACCTGGAGCGCACCACGGCGTTCTGGCGCGACCTGCTCGGCCTGACGCTCGTGCGCGAGGAGCGCAACGAGGACGACCCCGACTCGCGCCACTTCTGGTTCGGCGACGAGGCCGGCACGCCGGGAACGCTGATCTCGTTCCTCGAGTATCCGTCGCTGGCCCAGGGCGTGGTGGGCGCCGGCTCGACGCACCACGTGGCGCTGGCCGTGGAGACGGCCGAGGAGCAGCTGGCCTGGCGCGACTACCTGCGCTCGCGGGGCGTGGAGTGCACCGAGCCCTTCGACCGCGGGAGCTTCCGCTCCATCTACCTGCGCGATCCCGACGGCCACATCGTGGAGATCGCGACGCGGGCCTGAGCGCCTGGGCCGCGCCCGCCGGTGCGGGCGCGGCGCCGGCGGTCTTCCGTCAGGCGTGCGCGAAGTAGCCCAGGCCGATCCCGGCCCGGTGGTCCACTTCCTCCGTCCGCCCCTTCGCGGACAGCAGCGCGGCCAGCGTCCGGCGCTGGCGCTGGGTCAGGGACCCCACGGTCTTGGTCTCCGACATCCGGATGGACGTCAGGAACTTGCGACAGCGGGTGCGCCCCCAGCGGCGCTGACTCATGAGGAGATCCATGATCGGCATGCTCTCGGCCTCCCACGGACACGCGACGATCACCTCGGCGGCCGTCAGGTCGTCGGACCCGACGCGACGCTTCAGCGTCGCGCGGGCCAGCCGAACCCGGTTGGCCAGCTCGAGGGCCTGCATGTGCTGCGGCGCAGCGGCGATCGTCCCGATGGCGTCCATCCTGTCCTCCCTGCTCGCCTGTCATGGCGAACACTTCGCTGAGTTGTTTGGGATTGACGTCCCAGCCGTTCGCAGCCGTGCCGGGAGGCTCAATCGACGTGCGCCGTCAAAGCCCCGCTGGATGCCCCAGCCGGTGCACGCGACCCTCTGTGAGACCCCCCTCACCCGGCACGGCACCGAGCGGTCGAGACAGGCGCCAAGCTACGCCAGGCGTCGGGGCGCGGTCAATGGACGGACGTCCAAGTCGTGCGCTCAGAGCGGCCTTTTCGTCGGGCGCTTCGCTTGTCCGAATTTGGACAAGCTCGGGGCCGCGAAATCAGGGACCGGGGAGCGGCCCGTGCTGCGCTTCGAAGTCGCGCTTGACGGCCCCGATGATGTCCAGCGCGCCGTCCAGGACGTCGCGCTCGTGAGTGGCCATCACGCTGGTGCGCAGCAGCGCGCCGCCGGGCGGGACCGCCGGATGGATCGCCACGTTGACGTACACACCCGCGTCGTAGAGCGCCCGCCACAGCAGGACGGCCTTCCAATCGTCGGCCACCAGGACCGGGACGATCGGGGTGACCACCGTGGTGCCGTCGGGCATCGTGGTGGGCGCCACGACGTGGAGGCCGAGGTCGGCCAGCCCGGCGTGCAGGTAGCTGGCGTTCTCCAGGACCCGCGCGAACAGCTCGGGGCCCTCGGCGGAGCGGCAGATGCGCGTGGCGGCCAGCGCGGCGCCCACCGCGGCCGGCACGCCGGCGGCGGTGAACATGAATGGGCGCGAGGCGACGCGCAGGTAGTCGACCACCTCGGCGCTGCCGGCGATGAAGCCGCCGCAGGAGGCCAGCGACTTGGAGAAGGTTCCCATCCGCAGGTCGACGCGGTCCTCGACCCCGAGCAATTCGGTGGTCCCGGCCCCGCGGGCGCCGAGCACTCCGACGCCGTGCGCCTCGTCGACCATCAACCGCGCGCCGTAGCGCTTGCTCAGCTCGGCGATCTCGGGCAGCGCCGCGACGTCGCCCTCCATCGAGAAGACGCCGTCCACCACGACCAGGACGCCGCCGCCGTCGCCCGCCGCCTTCTCCAGCGTGCGCTCGAGCTTGTCCAGGCGGTTGTGGCGGAAGGGGCGCAGCTTGGCCCGCGAGAGGATCGACCCGTCGAGGATCGAGGCATGGTCGCCGGAGTCCACGACCACGGTGTCGCCGGGCTCCAGCAGCGTGCCGATCGCGCCGAGGTTGGCCTGGTGGCCGGTGGTGAAGACGATCGCGTCCTCGGTGCCCATCCACTCCGCCAGCTCGCGCTCCAGCACCAGGTGCAGGTCGATCGTCCCGTTCATGAAGCGCGAGCCGGTGAGCCCGGTCCCGTAGCGCTCCAGCGCGTCGCGGGCGCCCTGCTTCACGCGCTCGTCGGCGGTGAGGCCCAGGTAGTTGTTGGAGCCCAGCATGATCCGCTGGGCGCCCTCCATCTCCACCACCGGCGCCGCCGCGGACTCCAGGACGCGGAAGTAGGGCAGCACGTCGGCGTCGCGAGCGGCGCGCAGCTGCTCGCTGCGGTCGTGGTCGCGAACCTTGGCGAAGACGTCGGTCGCGGTGGACGACATATAGGGTGCCTCCTCGTGTCCTTGGACGTCCGTCCGGTAGCGGGGCGGCGCGACCTGCGTGCCTTCGTCGAGCTCCCCTACCGCCTTCACTCTACATCGCCGCAGTGGATCCCCCCGCTGCGCCTGGAGCGCAGGATGTTCCTGTCCCCGCGCTTCAACGCCTTCTTCGAACGGGGCGAGGTGCAGCTGTTCCTGGCCCGCCGCGGGGACCGCGTGGTGGGGCGGATCTCGGCCCACATCGACCGCGCGCTGAACGACTTCCACGGCAACCACTGGGGCCTCTTCGGCTTCCTGGAGACCGAGGACGACCCCGAGGTGGCGGAGGCCCTGTTCGCCGCCGCCCAGGAGTGGCTGCGGGCGCGCGGGCGCGACCGGATGGTCGGGCCGATGGACTTCACGATGAACGAAGAGAGCGGCGTCCTGGTCGACGGCTTCGAGCGCGACCCGATGATCAAGCAGCCCTGGCACCCGCCCTACTACCAGCGGCTGTGCGAGCAGGACCTCGGCCTGGACAAGGTCATCGACCTGTACATGTGGGAGCTGGACATGGACGACCGCGACAAGGTGCTGCCGGTGATCTTCGAGCTGGCCGAGAAGGCGCAGTCCGAACACGGGATCTCGCTGCGGCGGATGTCGCGCCGGCACCTGCGCCGCGACGTCGAGGTGTTCGGCGAGATCTGGAATGACGCCTGGAAGCGCAACTGGGGCTTCGTCCCCTACTCCAAGAAGGACCTCGACCACTACGCCCAGGAGCTGCAGCTGGTCTTCTCCCGGGACTGGTTCATGGTGGCGGAGCAGGACGGGCAGCCGGTGGGAGTCGCCATCACCGTCCCCGACGTGAACCGGGTGCTGCGGGTGATGAACGGCCGCCTGCTGCCGCTGGGCTGGTGGCGCTGGCTGCGCAAGCGCCGCTACATCGACCGGCTGCGCGTCGGGTTCCTCGGGGTCAAGCGCGAGTTCCAGCACACGGGGGTGGCCGCGCTGTTCTACGTCGAGCACTTCGACACCGCCCGTGAACGCGGTCCGCGCGGGGGCGAGATGGGCTGGATCCTCGAGAACAACGTTCCGATGAACCGGGGGATGGAGGCGATGGGCGGGCGCATCGTCAAGCGCTTTCGCGTGTACGAGCGGCGCTTCGACCCCGCCGCCCTCCCGGCCCGCCCGGAGGGGGTCAGACCCCTTTAGTCGCCCCCACTCAAGGGGTCTGACCCCTTCTCCGGGTAGGCGCGGCCCGGCCCGGGTGTCCGGGGCCTGGCTACACTGGCCCCTTCATGGCCGAGCCCGCACGCGACGACCTGCTCCCCGTCCTGGCCGAGGTCCGGACGATCGAGCGCGACGAGCCCGACGACCTGGCCTGGCCCGCCGCGGCGTCCCCGGCCGTCCAGGCGGCCGCGGTGGCCGCCACCGGGTTCGTGGCCGGCGCCGCGACCGTCGCCCTGGTCCGCCGCCGCGCGGCCCGCAAGGCCGCCCCGGCCCGCCGGCGCAAGCGTCGCGGCGCCGACCTGATCGACGTCGCCGCCTCGCGGTCGTTCTTGGTCGACATCCACCTCCTGAACCCCCGCGACTGAGACGCGGTTGCAGTTGACCGCCATATAGGCGGTCAAGTGCACTCGGATCCGTCGCCGGGAGACGGATTAGGGTGGAGAGGTGATCGAGCTGACGCGCGAGGTGGTGCCCCGCTGGCCGTGGCGGATGCCGCGGTACGGCGGGCCGGATGGCCTGGCGCGGGTCGCGGATGGCGCTCTGCGGCGGCTGCTGCACCTCGGCGGCGAGCCCGTCGTGGTCACCGTCCGCCAGCCCGCGCGCAACCGGGCGCTGCTGCACGCGCGGGCGCCGTCGCGGGAGGCGGCCGAGCACGGGATCGCCCGGATGCGCTTCGCGCTGGGGCTGGACGACGACCTGCGTCCCTTCTACGAGCGCTTCCGCTGGGACCCGCTGATCGGGCCGGCCCTGCGCCGCGACCCGCTGCGCCGCGTGCGCCGGCGCCCCGATCCGTTCGAGGCCCTGACGTGGGCAGTCTGCGAGCAGCTGATCGAGTTCGACCGCGCGGCGGCCATCCAGCGCCGCCTGATCGCCCGGCTGGGCCGGCGCTGCGCGCAGACCGGCCTGCGCGACGCGCCGAGTGCGGACGCGCTGGCCGCCGCGACCCCGGCAGCGCTGGAGGCCTGCGACCTCTCCGGCTCGCGCGCGATCGCCCTGATCCGCGCGGCGCGGGAGATCGCCTCCGGCCGGTGCGACCTCGGCGCGGGGACCGCCCCGGGCGAGGAATCCGCCGCCGACGGCGAAGCCGCCCCCGGCCGGCCCTCTTCGCTCGAGGCCGGCTGGCGGCGGCTGCGCGCCATCCCCGGCATCGGGCAGTGGACGATGGAGATGCTGGCGCTGCACGGCCACGGGCGCCTCGACGTCGTCCCCGCCGGCGATCTGGGCTTCCTCAAGCTGGTCGGCCGCCTGCGCACCGGCAACCCGTACGCGCGCGCCACACCCGAGGAGGCGCACGAGTTCTTCGAGCGCTTCCATCCCTGGGCGGGGCAGGCGGGCGCCTACCTGCTCTCGCCCGGCGGCCTGGCCCGCCGGGCACTGGCCGCCGCCTAGCTAGACCCCCTGCCCCGGCAGGAACTCGTTGGTGAGCGCGCGCCCGGCCTTGGGCGGGCTCTTCACCAACTGGTTGTCGTACATCCAGCGGCCGTAGGACTCCCAGGCGCGCGCGTCCTGCCAGCCGAACGGGCGCTTCTCGTCGGCCGGGAAGAACACCGGCAGCGTGGCCCGGACGCTGGCCAGCTGCAGCGGGCGCTGGAGGCCGGGGTTGGCCCGGACGAGCTGGTCCACGGCCCGGACGGGGTTGGCCTTCGCCGCCGCGTAGCCCGCGGTCAGGGCGCGCAGGAAGCGCCGGACGCGGCCGCCGCGCTCGGCCAGGTCCTGCTTGCGCGCCACGATCACCAGCTCGTTGTAGGTGGGAACGCCCACGCGGTCGACCGGGATGACCGTCGGGTGGCGGCGGCGCTGGCGCATCTCCACGCCCTCGTAGTTCCAGAACGCGCCCAGCGTCGCGTCCACCCGCCGGGCGAGCATCGCCGGCACCAGGTTGAAGCCGACGTTGATCTCGTCCACCGAGTTGGGGTTGACGCCGGCGTGGGACAGGATCGTCTTGAGGTAGGCGGACTGGTACGGGATCCCCGCGGTCCCGATCTTCTTGCCCCGCAGGTCGCGCACCCCCCGGATGCGCGCGGACCCGTCGGCCACGATCGACGTCAGGGGCTTCTGGACGAGCGCGGCCACCGACACCACGCGCAGCCCCCGGTCGCGGGCCAGCAGCACCTCGGGCTCATAGGAGATCGCCAGGTCGGCCTGCCCGGCGGCCAGCAGCTTGAGCGGGGCGGAGGGGTCCGAGGGGGCGCGGACCTTCACGTCCAGTCCGACGGACCGGAACTGCCCGTCGGCCAGCGCCGCGTAGATCCCGACGTGATCGGCGTTGGGGAAGTAGTCCAGGACGAGGTCGAGCTTCTCGGCGCCGGGGGGGGCGGTCGACTCCTTCTTCTCGCCGCAGCCCGCGGCCAGCCCGGCCAGGGCCAGCGCGGCCACCAGCGCCGTCACGGGGATGAGGACCTTCTTCACGCGGACTCTCCTTGGGTTCGGTTCGCCCAGGGCACGAGCCGGCGCTCCAGCAGCGCCAGCGCCCCGAACAGTGACACGGCCAGCGCCGACAGCACGACCACCGCGGCGTACGCGCGCGCGGTCTCGAACTGCGGGATGGCCTGGAGGATGAGGTGGCCCAGACCCCGGCTGGACCCGGCCTGCTCGGCCAGCACGGCGCCGATCACGGCGATCGCCACCGCGATCTTGGCGCCCGACAGCAGCGCCGGGAGCGCCGCCGGCGCCTCCACGCGGCGGAAGGCCTGCCAGCGCGACGCGTCCAGCGTGCGCATGAGCTTGCGCAGGTCGGGGTCGACGCTGCGCAGCCCGTCCAGGGCGGTGACGGTGATCGGGAAGAAGCAGATGAGGCCGACGATGGCGAGCTTGGGCGCCAGGTCGTAGCCCAGCCACACCACCAGGAGCGGGGCGACGATCACGATCGGGATGGTCTGGGACGCGACCAGCAGGGGGTAGGCGGTGCGGCGCAGCAGTGGCGAGAAGTGCAGGGCCACCGCGCAGGCCAGGCCGGCGACCAGCGCCACGCCGATCCCCAGCAGGACCTCGCCGGCCGTGACCGCGAAGTCGTCCCACAGCAGCGAGCGGTCGCGCCACAGGGCGCTCGCCACCTCGGTGGGGGCGGGGAGCAGGAAGTTGTCCACGCTGCCCAGGCGGGCGTAGGCCTCCCAGGCGCCCAGCAGGACGGCGGCCAGCACGGCGGGACCGGCGAAGCGGGCGGCGCGCCTCACGCCAGCGCCTCCAGCGCCCGCTCGCGCAGCGCCACCACCGCGGCGTCCGTGCGCTTGCGCGGGCGCGGCAGTTCCACGTCCAGCTCCGCCACCGCGCGGCCCGGCCGCGGCGACATGACCACGACCCGGTCGGCCAGGACCACGGCCTCCTCCACGTCATGGGTCACCAGGAGCACCGTGCGCGGCTCGCGCGACAGCGCCTCCGCCAGCCAGCCCTGCATCGCCTGGCGCGTCAGCGCGTCCAGCGAGGCGAAGGGCTCGTCCAGCGCGAGCACGGGCTTGCCCGCCAGCAGGGTCCGCAGGAAGGCCACGCGCTGGCGCATGCCGCCCGACAGGGCAGCCGGCCGGACGTTCTCGAAGCCGGCCAGGCCGAAGGCGTCGAACAGCGGACGCGCCCGCTCTCGCGCGCGGGCCCGGCTCACCCCCCGGACGAGCAGCGGCAGCGCCGCGTTGTCCAGGGCGCTGCTCCAGGGCAGCAGCCCGTCGCGCTGGGCCATCAGCACCGCCGGCTCGCTCTCCACGCGGCCCGCGTCGGGGCGCTGGAGCCCGCACACCAGCTCCAGCAGGGTGCTCTTGCCGCAGCCGCTGGGGCCCACGACGGCCACGACCTCGCCGCGGTCGACGCGCAGGCTCATGCCGTCCAGCGCCGCGACGTCGCCGTACGCGCGAGTCACGTCCTGCACGACCACTGTCTCGGCTCCCTTCGCGGGCATTACCCCACAGGTTCGAAGGGTCAGCGCCGGGATCGAGGGCGCTATCTCAGCCGGCCGCCTGCCAGCCCCCCTGGTGTACGGACGGCCCGATCCTACTAGGGCGCGCCGGCCGAGACCGGACGGGCCAGCGCCTTGACGAAGTCCTCCAGCTGGGAGGTCGTCCAGCATTCGAAGGCCTGGCAGTGGCGCTCGTACGCCGCGATGACCGAGTCGCCGTAGTTCCAGTACAGCCGCGGCTCGGGGTTCAGCCAGAACGTCCGCCCGGCGCGCTCGGCCACCTGGGCGAACAGGTCCGCGCGGGGCTCGCGGCCGTTGGTGCGCGCGTCGCCCAGCACGATCACGGTGGCGCGCGGGTGCAGGTCGTCCTCGATCTGAACCAGGAACTCCTCCCACACGCGCCCGTAGTCGGTGTAGCCGGAGATGTCGGCCACCCCGGCGTCGCGGCCGATGGCTTCGTTGACCGCCTTGAAGTTGCGCTCGCGCTCGAAGATGTCGGTCACCTCCGAGATCCGCTCGATGAAGACGAACGAGCGCAGCTTGCGGAAGGCGTCGTGCAGGGCATGCAGCACGGAGAGGAAGAACACCGAGGCGCTGGTGACGCTGGTCGACACATCGCACAGCACGTAGATCTCCGGGCGCCGCGGCCGGCGCGGCTTGGTCTTGATGACGATGGGCACGCCGCCGGTCTGCAGCGACGCGCGCATGGTGCGTCGGACGTCGACGTGGGCGTGGCGCTTGCGGCCGCGCTGCTCGTGGCCCTGGGTGGCCAGGCGGCGCTTGAGCTGGGTCACGATCCGGTGGACCTGCGCCAGGTCGGCGAGCGGCCCCGACGGCAGCGCGCGGTCCAGCTCGTTGAGCGGGCGCGAGGGGGGCAGCTTCTGGGTGCGCTCGATCATCGCCCGCTCCAGCTCCCGGCGCAGATGGGCCTCGAACTCGCGAATGCCCTCGCGCGGCAGGCCCTCGGCGCGGGGGTCGTCGGAGGGCAGCTCCGGCTGGGGCTCGGCCCGCAGGCCCAGAGCGCGCCGGATGCGCTGCACGTCCACGCCGATCACGCCCGAGCCCTCGCCCTGGCGGCCGAAGGCGGCGATGGCGAGGCGCGCGAGGTCGCGCATGGCGCCCTCGTTGCCGTCGCGCACGGCGGCGGCGATCTGCGCGCGCAGGGCGTCGAGGTCCACGAGCTGGGCGCCGCTCGCGTCGATCCCGCCCTCCTCGCGCACGTCCTGGGCCACGGCCTCGGCCTCGGCGGCGCGGAAGAAGAAGCGGTCGAACAGCAGCTCGAACACGCGCCGGTCCTCCTGGGACTTGGCCAGCGTGGTGGCCAGGGCCTCGCGCAGGTCCTCGCGCTGGGTCCAGGGGACCTCCTCCAGGGCGGAGAAGGCGTCCAGCAGCTCCGACGTCCCCACCGCCAGGCCCTCGGCGCGCAGCTCGTCGGCGAAGCGCAGCAGCTGGCCCGGGAAGTCCCGGGGCTCGGCCTCAGGTCCGGGTGGCATCGGCGAGGCCACCCAACTTCATCCCGACGCGCTCGGTGACGGTGTCCAGGTCGGTGCGGTGCTTGACGATGATGCTCATCGTCTCGCGGAAGGTGTCGGCGTCGATGTCCCGGGCGCCCAGCAGCAGCAGCGCGCGCGCCCAGTCGATCGACTCCGCGATCGACGGCGGCTTCTTGAGGTCCAGCTGACGCACCTGGTGGATGACCTCCACCAGCTTGCGCGCCACGGTCTCGTCCAGCTCGGGCGAGTGCAGGCGGACGATCTGCAGCTCCAGGTCCAGCTCCGGGTAGTCGAGCCAGAGATACAGGCAGCGGCGCTTGAGCGCCTCGGTCAGCTCGCGGGAGTTGTTGGAGGTGAGGATCACCACCGGCTGCGTGGTGGCGTCGATGCGCCCCAGCTCCGGGATGGAGATCTGGAAGTCCGACAGCAGCTCGAGCAGCATCGCCTCGAACTCCTGGTCGGTCTTGTCGATCTCGTCGATCAGCAGGACCACCGGGTCGGGCGAGGCGATCGCCTCCATCAGCGGGCGCTGGAGCAGGAAGTCGGAGGAGAAGATGTCGTCCTGCACGGCGTCCCAGCCGGTCCCGGGCTCGCCGGCGGCCTGCGCGGAGGAGCTGGTCTGGATCCGCAGCAGCTGCTTGCGGTAGTTCCACTCGTACAGCGCCTTGGCCTCGTCGAGCCCCTCGTAGCACTGCAGGCGTACCAGGCGGCGGTCCAGGTAGCGCGACAGGGCCTTGGCCAGCTCGGTCTTGCCCACTCCGGCCGGGCCCTCGACCAGCACGGGCTTGCCCAGCTTCGCCGCGAGGTAGGAGACCAGGGCGGTCGACTCGCCGGGAAGGTAGCCGACCTCGCGCAGACCCTCCGCGACTTCGCTGACTGAGCTCGGGTCGATCGGCATGGACGGGCATTGTGGCAGCCGGGGTGGGGTCGCGTCCGCGATACTGCGGCCCGCATGCGGCAGGCCCTCGCGCTCCTGGCCAACTGGGTCCCGGATCCCTCGCCCTCGTTCGGGTCCGATCCCAAGCCCTACGTCACCCTGATGCTGATCGGCCTCGCCGTCGGCGTCCTCGGCCACCTGACCCGAATCAAGACCCTCGTGGTCCTGGGCGTGGGCGCGGTGTTCCTGGGTACCTTCCTGCTGCCCCTGGCCCTGTACCTGTCCAAGTCGTGAGCGACCCAGCCGACGTCACCAGCTTCTCCAAGGCCCTCGTCCTCGGGGAGATCCACGAGGAGCTGGTCTTCCCCTACCCGATGTCCGACGAGGCCGAGGCGGAGAAGGTCCGCGGGCTGATCTCGAGCTTCCGGTCCTACGCGGCCGACCACATCGACGCGCGGCGCATCGACGACGAGCGCTGGATCGACGACCAGGTCTACCGCGACCTGGGGGAGATGGGGATCCTCGGCCTCTACGTGCCCGAGCAATATGGGGGCCAGGGCCTCTCGCAGACCGGCTACGCGCGCGTGTTCGAGGCCGTGGGCCAGGTCAGCGGCTCGCTCACCATCGGCCTGGGCGTCCACCAGTCGATCGGGTTCAAGGGCATCGCGCTGTACGGGACCGACGAGCAGAAGGAGCGCTTCCTGCCCGACCTGGCGGGCGGCCGCAAGCTGGCCGGGTTCGCGCTCACCGAGCCCAACGCTGGCTCGGACGCCTACAACATCGAGAGCCGGGCGGTGAAGCAGTCCGACGGCTCCTGGCTGCTCAACGGCGAGAAGCGCTTCATCGGCAACGGCGGGCGCGGCGACGTGTTCACGACGTTCGCCCGCGCCGAGGTGGACGGCAAGGACACCCACATCGCGCTGATCCTGGAGAAGGGGATGGAGGGCTTCGAGTCCGGCGAGCCCTACGACACGATGGGCCTGCGCGGCAACAACCTCACGCCCCTGTACTTCAAGGACGTCCGCGTCCCCGCGGAGAACGTCCTGGGCGAGCCGGGCCAGGGCTTCCGGATCGCGATGGAGATCCTCAACAACGGGCGCATCGGGCTGGGGACCGGGTCCGTCGGGCTCGCCAAGCACCTGATCGATCTCTCCATAGACCACGTCACCACCCGCCGGCAGTTCGGCCAGCCCCTGGCGGACTTCGACATGGTCGAGGACAAGATCGGCTGGATGGTCTCCTACCTGTTCGGACTGGAGTCGATGGCCTACCTGACGACCGGCCTCATCGACGCCGGGATCGAGGACTACTCGGTGGAGTCGGCGATGGCCAAGGTCACCGGCACCGAGTTCGCCTGGTACCTGGCCAACCGCGCGATGCAGCTCAAGGGCGGAGAGGGCTATCTGCGCACCGAGCCCTACGAGCTGATCATGCGCGACATCCGGATCTTCCCGATCTTCGAGGGCGCCAACGACGTGATGCGCTCGTTCACCGCGCTGTCGGTGCTCAAGCCGCTGGGGGAGGAGCTCAAGGTCCTCTCCGACGCCGACCTGGGAGACCCGGTGGGCGCCATCGGCGCGTGGGCCGGCTACCTGGGCGGGCGGCTGAAGCGCGAGGTGCGCCCGGACCGCGTGACCCTGGCCGATCCGGCCCTGTCCGCCCTGGCCGACCCGCTCGCCGACCAGGTCAAGCGCCTGCGCGAGGTGGGGGAGTCGGTGCTGCGCAAGCACGGCAAGGACGTCGTCAAGCAGGGCATGACCCACAAGCGCCTGGCCGACGCGGTGGCCGACGTCTACGCCCAGATCGCCGTCCTCTCCCGCGTCACCTCGATCTTCGCCGACCAGGGCGTCGACGCCTCCGGCCAGGAGCGCTTCATCGCCGAGACGTTCTGCACCCGCGCCGAGCGCCGAGTGATGCTGGAGCTCGACAAGGTCGAGAGCAACGACGACGAGCGAATGCACTCCATCGCCCGCCTGGCCTACAAGCGCGGCCAGTACGGCTACGCGCTGTTCGAAGACTGACGCGGTTGCACTTGACCGCCATATAGGCGGCAAACTGCAACCGGATCAGTCCGGCATGCCGGGGAGGGGCGGCTGCTCGCCTTCGCGGCCGGGCCGAGCGCCACCCCCACCGGGACCCTCGCCCTCCTCACCCGCGTCTTTTTCGCCCGCGGAGACCGGCTTCGTAGGCGCCTCATCAGAGGAGACCGGTTGCGTGGGCGCCTCATCAGAGGAGACGCGTTGCGTCGGCGCCTCGTCGGAGGCCGGCACCACCCCGAAGTCCGCCGTGTCCCGGGCCGCCGCCTCGCGGCTCAACGGGCTGCGGTCGCCCAGCACGCGCGTCTCCGCCAGGTGCGGGCGGTCCTCGGGGATCCGGACGGGCACCGCCTCCCCCGGCGGCGGCGACGGCCGGTCGGCGCGGTCCAGCGGCGGCTCGGGCCGGTGCGCCCGGCGCACCCGGTTGCCCGCCGCGGCCAGCAGGGCCGCGGCCACGAAGGACACGAAGATCCCCCAGGCCAGGCCCACGACCACGCCCTGGCCCAGCGACGGCTTGTCGAACAGCCGCCACACGATCAGCAGCGTCGCCCACCCGCCCGCGGCGGCGATCACGGTCCCGTCCCCGCCGGGCAGGTGGAAGGCGCGGCGCTCGCCCCGGGCGAGCAGCAGGAAGAGCACGCCCAGCGACACCAGGAACACCGCCGCCTCCACCCAGGAGAAGGCCTGGATCGCGCTCTGGTTGTCGTGGACCAGCTGCGCCCCGCGTCCGCGGATGGCCACGGGGCGGCTGGCCGTGTACCAGGGCAGCAGCATCGTGGCCAGCAGGACCAGGGCGGCCGTGCCGGCCAGCCGTTGGTCGCGGGGCAGCGCGCGCCAGGCCGCCCACAGGCGGTTGACCTGGGTCATGCCGCGGCGCGCGAGGCGGCGCCCAGGTGCTCCATGAGCACCGCGGCGTCGGCCGGCGAGACGGCGCGCATCTGTCCCTGGAAGGCCAGCTTCCAGTGCTCGGCCGGCCACTTGCGCACGTGCTCGAGCCGCGGGGCCAGGCCCTCGGCGGGCACCCAGTCCTCCGGCTCCAGGACCACCTCGGGCTCGGTCGGGAAGCGCCACGGGTACGGATCGACCTTGCCCGGCTTCCCGGGCCAGATCGGCGTGCGGTCCTCGTACAGCTCGCCGGTGACCAGGATCGACCCCGCGAACGCCATGCGCTGCGTCGCGTACAGGACGATCCGGTCGCCGGCCTCGATCTGCAGCGCGAAGTTGCGCCGGCCCTCCTTGAGCCCGATCACCGTGTGGCCGTGCTCCGCGGTGGCCGCGTGGTTGTCGGGGGAGCCGGTGAGGATCCAGGTGCGGGGCTGCGCCTCGGTCACGAGATCGGGATGTCCTGCACCTCGACCGACGGCTTGCGGCCCTGCTCCACCCGCTCGAGGTACCAGTCGATCAGGGCGCGCACGAGCAGCAGGATCTCGCGGATCAGCTCCGCGATCTGGGCGCGCAGCTCGGGCGGGAGCAGGGTGCGGCCCAGGTCCAGCAGCGCGGCCAGGGCCTGGATGTCGGCGGCGGTCGAGCGCGGCGCCTCGCCTCCGGGCGTGGCGTAGCCGCGCGGCGGGGGCCGGCGCCCGCCGCTCGCGCCGTCGGCCGGGCCGGGGCCGGGGTCCGAATCGCTCTCGCCGGGCACGTCGGTGGCCGGGTCCGCGCCCGCCATGGTGGCGGCGCGCGTGGCCTCGCGGACCAGGCGGTCCGCGGTCTCCTGCGCCGAGCGCAGCCGCTCGCTCAGGGCCGCGAGCGGGTCCTCGCCCTCAGCCGGTGGAGTTGGATCGGTCATCGAGGGTCACCTGCAGGGCACCGTTCTCGAAGCGCGCCTCGGTGGCGCGCCAGTCTGCCAGAGCCGGGGGAAGCATGATCGTGCGCTTCTGCCCGCTCACGCCGACCACCAGCTCCAGGCCGATCTTCTTGAGCGAGATGTCGCCGCGCTGGGCGAAGGGCAGGTCGAGCCGCAGCCGCGCGTGCCCCTCCTCGACGTGCAGCTCCTGTGAGAGCGCGTCGTGCATGACCGATCCCGCCTCCACGTCCCCGAACAGCTCGCCGGCCAAGCGGTCGAGCATCTCCGGGCCCACCACCTCGCTGTCGAAGTAGGGCGCGTGCAGGATCGGCACCGGATCGAAGGCCGAGGCCACGAGCTCCAGGTGCTCCTGCTGACGCTCGCGCCACGCGCCGAAGTACGTCCCCTCGACCTCGTCGGGGAAGACCCGGTTCACGATCACCGCGTCGGTCAGGTACCCGTAGAGGTTCAAATACGTGAACGTCCGCATCGCCTCTCCGATGACCATCTTGTCCGGGTTCATGACCAGCCGGATCGAGGCGTGCGCGCGGTCGCGGAGGATCTCGTTCATCGCGATCAGGTTGTCCATCAGCCGCTGCACGTCGGCGAAGACGGCCTCGGAGGGGAGAGTCACGTCCAGCACGGTGCGCGCCAGCGGCCGCGCGGCGGCCAGCAGCTGGCGCTCGTGCGGGAAGACCTTGTCCAGCCACCAGCGGGCCACGTCGGGGAACGACAGCAGGCGCAGCGTCTCGCCCGTGGGCGCGCAGTCCACGACGATCGCATCCCACTCGCCGCCCTCGTGGTGGCGCTTGAGCTGCAGCAGCGAGAACAGCTCGTCCAGGCCGGGCGGCACGGCCAGCTCCTCGGCGGTGATGCGGTTCACGCCGCGCTCGATCAGCAGCTCGCCCATCCAGTCGGCGACCGCCGCCCAGTGGCGCTCCATCTCCTCCTGGGCCTGGACCTGCTGGGCCCACAGGCCATCCCCGGCCTCGGTGGGCCGGCTCCCGACCTGCACCTCCAGCGACTCCGCCAGCGAGTGCGCCGGGTCGGTCGACAGGACCAGGGTGCGCAGGCCGTCGGCGGCGCAGCGCCGGGCGGTGGCCGCGGCCACCGACGTCTTGCCGACTCCGCCCTTGCCGGTGTAGAGGATCGTGCGCGGCGTCATCGCCGCTCAGTCTAAGGCGGGCCCTTGCGCAGGTACGCCGTGAAGCGCGAGGCCTTCACGCAGTAGATCCGGGTCTTGGTGCGGTTGCACAGGTCGCGGAGGAAGTCACGCAGGAGCACGTGGTAGTTGAGGGGGGAGAGGTCGCGGCGGTTGGAGTAGAACGACCAGCGGCCCGTGTCGTAGAACGGCAGCGCGCGCTGCGCCTCGCGGTCCCCCGCCCGGTACAGGTAGCTGGCGAGCGACGTGTAGGGCCGGGCGTCCCACAGCCCGTTCAGCGCCTGCAGGAAGCCGTTGATGATCCGCAGGTTCGGCGCGAACGAGTACTCGGCGTAGTGATTGCCGTAGCGCGTGGGGACCCGAACCCCGATCGGGGTGTTGAACGTATAAACGCGCACCGCCGAGCGCAGCGCCTGGACGTAGGCGTCGTTGCCCAGCACCCTGTACGACTGGGCCAGCCCCTCCAGCGCCGTGCCCTGGGAGAGGCCGCTGGTCCAGGGCGGCGACCCGCCCAGGAAGTTGAAGTAGTACTCCCACACCATCGCCCCGTTGCGGCGCGCCGCGAGCGGCAGCAGCTCGGCCAGGAACTGGCGGGTGTTCTCCTTCAGGCCGTAGTGGATCAGCGAGCTGGCCCGGCCCCAGTTGGCCAGCGGATGGAACTGGAGGCCCTGCCCGGGGAAGTACTGGAACAGGACGCGGCTGCCCTGGAAGCGCACGCGCTCGCCGTTGCTCGGCATCCGGTCCGAGAACCCCCACCACTCCACGTTGCGGTTGAGCTGGAGCCACAGGACGGGCAGGCGCGACGCGTCCAGCTGCCCGCTCCCCGCGATCCCCCCGAGCAGCCCGAGCACCCCGTCCAGCTCGGCGCGCCGCGTCCCGGACAGCTGGTTGCGGATGAACAGGGCGTCGTCGTAGTCCTTGATGCGCGCGTCGTAGTCGGCCTGGGTGATGGCGCCCGACTGCCGCAGCGAGCCCAGCGCGCTGCGCACCGACACGCCGGCGGCGCGGGCCCGCGCGCGGGCCGCGCCCGCCCGCACGGCCCAGGCCGGAAGGGGGGTGGAGGGGGGCGTGAAGCGGTCCTGCTCGCGGACCACCCGGCCGTCCTGGCCGAGCACCAGCACCGGCGCCGCCGCGGCGGGCGCAGCCGGTACCAGGAGGCACGCCGCGAGCACCGCGAGGCGGATCAGGCGCACCAGGGGAATGCTACGCTCGCCCGCCTGCGGCCCGGCCGGCTGCAAGCTCTCCTGCAATCGAAAAAGGATCACCTGACCGTGTTGAACACCCGCCGCCCCTGGTTCGTTGCGGCCGCCCTGGCGGCTTTGATCGGTGCCCTCGGGCTGGCGGCGTGCGGAGGCGGCGGAAGCGGCGCGAACGTCGACCAGGTGCTCAAGGAGACCTTCTCGGGCAACAAGAAGGTCCGCAGCGGCAAGGTGGAGCTCAAGCTCTCGATCAAGGCCGAGGGCGCCCGCAACCTCGGCGGCCCCATCGAGCTCAAGCTCACCGGCCCGCTCCAGAGCCAGGGCGCCAAGCAGCTGCCGAAGTTCGACTTCGACCTGTCCCTGGCGGCCTCGGGCCAGACCTTCAAGGCGGGCGCCGTCTCCACGGGCGACGCCGGATTCCTGAAGTTCCAGGGCCAGGCCTACACGGTGCCGGCGCAGATCTTCACCCAGTTCAAGCAGGGCTTCGAGCGCGCCCAGAACCAGAAGAACGGCAGCGCGCAGAATCAGAGCTTCGCCTCCCTGGGCGTCAACCCGAAGAACTGGCTCAAGGACCCCAAGGACCAGGGCGAGGCGGACGTGGGCGGCGCCAAGACGATCCACATCAGCGCCGGCGTCGACGTGGCCAAGCTGCTGGACGACGTCAACCGGATCCTCTCCCGCGCCCGCGGCCAGCTGGGCGGCCAGGGCGCGCGGCTCCCGACGCAGATCACGCCCCAGCAGCGCCAGGCGGTCCGCGACGCCGTGCGCGACGTCTCGTTCGACGTCTACACGGGCAAGGACGACAAGACCCTGCGCCGGATGACGATCAAGCTGAAGTTCAAGGTCCCGCAGAAGAACCAGGCCAAGGCCCAGGGCCTGACCGGCGGCGAGGTCGCGTTCGACCTCACGATCAACGACCTGAACCAGCCCCAGGCCATCAGCCCGCCCGCGAGCCCCAAGCCCTTCAGCGAGCTGACCACCGCCCTGCGCGGCGTGCTCGGCGGCCTGGGCGGGCTGGGCGGCGGAGGCGCCACCGGCACCGGCACCACCACGACGCCGCCGGCGACCGGCGGGGCCACGGGCGGCGACCAGAGCGCGCAGCAGTACCTCCAGTGCCTGCAGCAAGCGGGCGGCGACGTGGCCAAGGCGCAGAAGTGCGCCGCCCTGCTCAAGACTGGGTAGACCCCCGCAGTGCACCGCTTCCTCCTCAGCGGGAAGGGCTGGCCTTACCTGCTGGTCCCGTTCATCCCGGTGGCCATCGCGCTGGAGCTGGCGCACGCCTCCGCCGGGCTGATCTTCTTCGCCGCCGCCGCGGGCGTGATCCCCACCGCCGCCCTGATGGGCCGCGCCACCGAGGAGCTCGCGGCCCGGTCGGGGCCGGGCATCGGCGGCTTTTTGAACGTCACCTTCGGCAACGCGCCCGAGCTGATCATCGCCTTCTTCGCGCTGGAGAAGGGGCTGCAGGAGGTGGTCAAGGCCTCCCTGATCGGCTCGATCCTGGGCAACGTCCTGCTCGTGCTGGGCGCCGCGATGCTGGTGGGCGGCTGGAAGCGCGAGCGCCAGACCTTCAACCAGACCGCGGCCACCGCCCAGTCGGCGATGCTGCTGCTGGCGGTGGTGGCGCTGTTCATGCCCACGCTGTTCCAGCTGGTGGAGGGCGGGGGCCTGCCGATGGTGGGCGGGCAGCGCGTGAACTTCGGCAACGACGTCGAGTCGCTGTCCATCGCCGTCGCGATCGTGCTGCTGATCTCCTACGCGGGCGGCCTGCTGTTCTCCCTGCGCACGCACCGCGACCTGTTCAACCCGGAGGGCGAGGGGGGGCACGAGAGCGAGCCCTGGACGGTGCGCAAGTCCGTGCTCGCGCTGGCCGCGGCCGGGGTGGCCGTGGGCGGGATGTCGGAGATCCTCGTGGGCTCGATCGGCGAGGCCTCGCACTCGGTGGGGCTGAGCGAGTTCTTCGTCGGCGTGATCGTGGTGGCCATCGTCGGCAACGCCGCCGAGCACTGGGTGGCTGTGCTGGTGGCGGCCAAGGACAAGATGGACCTGGCGGTGAACATCTCCATCGGCTCCAGCGCCCAGATCGCCCTGTTCGCCGCGCCCGTGCTGGTGCTGCTGTCCTTCCTCGTGGGGCCGAGCCCGATGGCGCTGGTGTTCAACGGCTTCGAGATCGCCGCGGTGATCCTGGCGATCCTGATCGCCGTGCACGTCACCAACGAGGGCGAGTCGACCTGGTTCGAGGGCCTCCAGCTCCTCGCCGCCTACACGGTGATCGGGCTGACCTTCTTCTTCGCGTGAGCGGCGCCGCGCCCCTGGGGCTGGTCAGCCTGGACCAGCCGGGCCCGCTGGCGGCCCTGGTCGTCCTGATCGTGGTGCTGCTGGCCGTCGACCTGAAGCTGTTCGCGCGCGGGCGCGAGCCCTCGTTTCGCGAGGGCCTGATCTGGAGCGCCGGATGGCTCGGCCTCTCCCTGCTGGTGGCCGTCCCGCTGGCCGCCCTCTCAGGCTCCGAGGCCGCGGTCAACTACACGACCGTCTACCTGATCGAGCGCTCGCTCTCGCTGGACAACCTGTTCGTATTCCTGCTGCTCTTCACGTACTTCGGCGTGCCCACGCAGTTCCGGGCGCGGCTGCTGTTCTGGGGGATCGTCGCGGCTCTCGCCATGCGCGGCGCGGCCATCCTCGGCGGCGTGACCCTGATCGAGCAGTTCCACTTCGTGATCTACATCCTGGGCGCGACGCTGCTGGTCCTGGCCTACCGGATCCTGCGCGGGGTCGACGACAACGTGGACCCCGACCGCAACGTCCTGGTCCGCGCGGCGCGCCGCCTGTTCCCGGTCACCGACGGCTTCCGCGGCGGCCACTGGTTCAGCCGCGAGCAGGGACGGCTGCACGCCACGCCGCTGTTCCTGTGCTTTGTCGCGCTGGGCGCGGCCGACGTCGCCTTCGCGGTGGACTCCATCCCCGCGGCCTTCGCGATCACCCGGGACTCGGCGATCATCTGGATGGGCAACGCGTTCGCCCTGCTGGGCCTGCGCGCGCTGTTCGTGCTGGTCGAGGGGCTGATCGCCCGCTTCCGCTACCTGGACGAGACGATCGCGATCGTGCTGGCCATGGTCGCCGTGAAGCTGCTGATCGAGGACGTGGTGGAGATCGGCCCCGTGGCGTCCCTGGCCGGAGTGGCCCTCGCCTTCGCGATCGGCATCGGGGCGTCGCTGGCCGCCGACCGGCGCGACCCGGACTCGGCGGCCAAGCGCGCGGCGCGCGGCGACCGCATCGGGACCGGGTCCGAGGACGCCGACCCCGGCTAGTCCTCCCGCGCGACCTCCTGGTCGTCGTCCTCGAGCGGGTCCTCGTGCTCCTCGCCGTCGTCGGTGATCGAGTCGGGGCCGCCGGGGTGGTAATGGACCTGGAAGCGCTCGAGCAGCTCGTCGCGCCGGTTCTCGTCCATCGGGAGGTCGTCGGCGATCAGCACCCACTCGGCGCCCTCGAACTCCTCCATGTTGAAGATCTCGGCGTCGAGCTCGGGCGAGTCGTCGACGACGACCAGCACCTCGGTCTGGGGGTTGAAGTAGGTCCCCGGCCGGATGAGGAGCTCGTCGAGCTCGAACGTGCGCTGGTCCTTGGGCATCGGGATGAGCCTACCCCAGCCGGGCGCCGTGTCACGTGAGGCGCTGAATTTCTCGCTCGACCTCGGCCTCCACGTCCAGCGGCGCCTTGCCCGCGCGGGCGCGGCGCTCGTTGCGGGCCACCACCAGCTGGCGGACCTCCTCGCGCAGCGCGGGGTCGACGTCGGTCGTCGCCGTCAGCCGGCGCAGCTCGTCGTCCACGTCGATCGGCTCCTCGCCCCGGCGCACTCGGCGCTCGTTGCGCGCGGCCAGCAGCTGGCGGATCTCGGCGTCGCGGACCTGGGCGGTCTCGGCGACCGGTGCCTTCCCGGCGCTCTCGTCCTCGTTGAGGGACAGGCCGCCGCGCCCGATCTGGTCGTAGAGCTTGCTGGACCCCGCGAACGTGACGATGGACACGATCCCCGCGCCCACCACGACCACGAGCAGCACGATCCAGAAGGCGTCCTGCAGGCTGGCGAAGACCGGGTCCACTCCGTGATTGTGCCCACACGCGGGGTTGCCCGTTGCCGCTCCCCGGGAGGTTGGGTACCCTTTGGTTGACTGACCAGTCAATCTAGGCTTGGAGACTTCAGAACGTGGTCGATTTCACCCTCACCGACGAGCAGAAGGCGCTCCGGGAGATGGCGCACGATTTCGCCGAGAAGGAGATGCGCCCGGTCGCCTGGGAGTACGACAAGGAGGGCACGTGGCCCGAGCCCGTCCTCCGCAAGGCCTGGGAGCTGGGGCTGATGAACAGCCACATCCCCGAGGAGTACGGCGGTCCGGGCGCGTCCTACCTGGACGGCACCCTGATCGAGGAGGAGCTCGGCTGGGGCTGTTCGGGCATCGGCACCTCCATCGCCTGCAACGGCCTCGCCACCGCGCCGATCGCGCTGGGCGGGTCGGAGGAGACCAAGAAGGAGTTCCTCGGGATGCTGACCGAGGAGTTCAAGCTCGCCTCCTTCTGCCTCACCGAGCCGGACGCCGGCTCCGACGTGTCGGGCATGCGCACCACCGCCGTGCGCAAGGGCGACAAGTACGTCATCAACGGCAGCAAGTGCTTCATCACCAACGGCGGCTACGCCGACTACTACACGGTCTACGCCAAGACCGACAAGGACGCCGGCCACCGCGGGATCTCCGCCTTCGTCGTGCCCCGTGACGACACCGTCACGGTGGACAAGAAGGAGGACAAGATGGGCCAGCGGGCGTCCAACACCGCGACCATCACGTTCAACGAGACCGAGATCCCCCTCGATCACATGATCGGCGAGGAGAACGGCGGCTTCAAGCTGGCGATGATGACCCTCGACCGCACGCGTCCGGGCGTGGCGGCGATGGCCACCGGCATCGCCCGCGCCGCCTTCGAGTTCGCCACCGCGTACTCCAAGGAGCGCG
>JAWVFR010000129.1:0-8232 GCA_033855845.1 Solirubrobacteraceae bacterium | reverse complement strand
CCCTAGCCTGCGAACAGTTGTTCGACATAGCCGAGCCGTCGCCGCTCGATGCGGAGGCGGACGGGGGACCCACTCGCCGGCCTCGAGCCGGCATGGGGCGAATCGGCGGCTGCTGCCGCCTTAGCGGGCCGGAACCCACCACGGGGCGCCCGCGAGCCCGACAGCTAACCCCGTAGGCACAGGGTCGAAACGAACGCTTGCCAGGAGGTGAGCCTCTATATGAGGTCCCACAGTTCCCTGCGCGCTACGCGGTCCCGGCGGACCGTGGCAGCCGCGCTTCTAGCCACCGGAGTCGCCGCCACCGCCGCGACGCCCATCGTCGCCCCGATCGCCCGCGCCCAGGCGCAGCCGGCGATCCAGGTCGCCGACTCCTCGATCAACTACGGACAGGCGGCCGTCATCCGCGGCACCGCCGGCCCCGAGCACGGAGGGGCGCAGGTCTCCCTCGAGTACGGCTCGGCGCGCGGCTGGCACGTCCTGAAGACGGTGACCGCGCGTCATGACGGGTCCTTCGGCTTCGTCACGCGCCTGCGCAGCAGCGGCGCTCTGCGCGTCGCCCTCGGCGACGCCGCGGCCGTGCGCGCGTCCGGGCCGGTCGCCGGCGCGGCCGCCGTGGCCCGCAGCGCGACGCGCCGCGTGACCGTGGCCGCCCGCATCGCCGCGCCCGTGCGGCGACTGGACGTCCGCTCGGGCGGCGTGGCCGTCGTGCGCGGCCGCATCGCGCCCCACAAGGCCGGCCGCAAGGTGCGCCTGGAGATCCTGAACGGCGGCTGGCGGGTGGTGGACTCCGCGCGCACCGACGCCCGGGGCGGCTACACGCTGACCCACCGGGTCGGCTTCGTGGGCGCGCGCTACGCGCGGGTGGTGTTCGGCGGCGACGCCGCCAACGCCGGCGGCGAGCGCCGAATCGGGCGGATCTACGGATACCGCTCCGCGCTGGCCTCGCGCTACGACCAGTACGGCGGGCCGCTGGGCTGCGGCGGGTCGCTGGGCTACAACGCGATGGTGGTGGCCCACAAGACGCTGCCCTGCGGCACCAGGCTGCGCATCAGCTACCGCGGCCGCACCGTGACCGCGACGGTCCGCGACCGCGGCCCCTACGTGGGCGGGCGCGAGTTCGACCTCGCGGGGGCCGTGGCCCGGCGTCTCGGGTTCAACGGCGTCGGCCGCATCTGGGTCACGCGCTAGGCGACTCGCGAAGGACGCCGGGCGGTGCGCGATCCTGCCCCCCGTGCGGCGCGTGATCGCCCATCTCGACCTGGATGCGTTCTACGCGAGCGTGGAGCTGCTGCGCGATCCGTCCCTGAAGGGCAAGCCCGTGATCGTTTCGGGGTCCGGCCCTCGGGCCGTGGTGACCACGTGCACGTATGAGGCCCGGGCGTTCGGCGTCCACTCGGCGATGCCGACCTCGCAGGCGCGGCGGCTGTGCCCGAACGCGGTCCTGATCCGCCCGGACTTCCCGGCCTACCGCGAGGCCTCGCGCCGCGTGTGGGAGATCGTGCGCGCCCACGTGGAGGTGGTCGAGCAGGCCGGCGTGGACGAGGGCTATCTGGACCTCTCGGGGCTGGTGGCTCCCAAGGCCGCCATGCGCCGCCTGGTCGCCGAGATCCGCGCGCGCACCGGTCTGGGCGCCTCGGTCGGCATCGGCCCCAACAAGCTCGTGGCCAAGATCGCCTCGGACTGCGAGAAGCCCGCAGGCCTGGTCGCCCTGAGCCGCGAGCAGGCCTGCGAGCGCTTCGCCGCCGCCTCGCCCCGGTTGCTGCCCGGGATCGGGCCCAAGACCGCGGAGCGCCTGGAGTCCATGGGCATCCGCACGCTCGCGGACCTGCGCGCCCGTCCCGCGGACGAGCTGCAGGCCGCGTTCGGCGCGCGCCACGGGGAGGATCTGGCCCGCCGCGCGCGCTTCGAGCACGACGGGCCCGTGGCCCCGGTCAGGGAAATAAAATCGCAGTCCAGCGAGACCACCTTCGACGTGGACGTCGGCGACGAGGACGAGCAGCGCCGGGTGCTGGACCGCCTGGCCGCCGACCTCTGCCGCCGCCTGGGGACCCGGGAACTGCGCGGGCGCACCGTGGGGATCAAGGTCCGCCTGGACGACTGGACCACGGTGACCCGCGCCCGAACCCTCGACCACCCCGTAAATGACCTCGAGACGGTCCGGACGATCGCCCGCGAGCTGCTGGCCGCCTACGCGCCGCCGCGGCCGGTGCGGCTGCTGGGCGTGCGGGTGGCGGCGTTCGAGGGCGCCGCGGCCGAGGAGCCCGAGGGCCCCCAGCTGCGCCTCGCCGTCTAGCCTTCGGCGCCATGCCGCACGTGGACGTCGACGGCCGCCGGCTGCACTACGTCCGCCAGGGCGAGGGCGAGCCGCTCCTGCTGATCCAGGGGATGAGCGCCAACCACCTGCACTGGGGCGACGACTTCCTGGGTCTGCTGCGCGAGGACTTCGACCTGATCGCCTACGACCACCGCGGGATCGGCCACTCCGACCGGGTGGGGGAGCCGTTCACGATCTCCGAGCTGGCCGACGATGCGCTCGGTCTGCTGGACGCGCTGGAGCTGGACTCCGTCCACGTCCTGGGCATCTCGATGGGCGGGATGGTGGCCCAGGAGCTCGCGCTGGCCCATCCCGAGCGCGTCCGCACGCTGACGCTCGGGTGCACCTACTGCGGCGGGGAGGGCTCGCGCAGCACGGACGCGGAGATCGTGCAGCGCCTGGGCGAGCTGTTCCTGACCGGGCGCACGGAGGAGGCCTTGCGCTACGGGTTCGAGGTCAACGTCTCGCCCGCCTACGCGCAGGACCCGGCGCATTACGAGCAGGTCACCCGCATCGCCGCCGACCTCCCGGCCAGCCTGGACGTCCTCATGCTCCAGATGCAGGCGATCGCCGCGCACGACACCAGCGAGCGCCTGCCCGGACTTGCCGTCCCCACCCTGGTGATCCATGGGTCCGAGGACCAGATGCTCCCGGCCGGCAACGGGCGGATGATCGCCGGCCTGATCCCCGGCGCGCGCCTGGAGGTGCTCCAGGACGTCGGGCACGCGTTCTGGTGGGAGCGCCCCGAGCAGGTCGCGCAGATGCTGCGCGAGCACGCCGCCACCGCCGCGCCCGCTTAATACAGCGCGGTGGCCAGCCGGCGGCGGTACTCGCGGGCCAGCGGGTGCGCGACGCCCAGCTCGTCCAGGACGCCCACGATCACGCGCCGCAGGTCCTCGCGCGCCTCGCCCTCGGCGCCGGGCAGCGCCTCCAGCAGCGCGTCCAGGCCGCGCTCGGTCTCGCCCGCGTCCAGGGCGGCCAGGGCCTCGGCGACCTTGGGGCCCAGCTCCGGGTCGTCCTCCAGGCGCATCCGGGCCGCGAGGCCCTCGGCGGCGAAGTTCCCGGCCACGCCGTCCAGCAGCGCGCGGGCGCCGTCGCGGTCGCCGCGCCCGAACAGCAGGCGGGCCAGGGCCAGCTTCGCGTCCATGCGGGCCGGGTCCAGCTCCAGTGCCCTGCGCAGGGAGTCCTCGTCGCCGGCGGCGACCAGCGCGTCCGTCTCGCTGGGGACCAGCGAGTCGAAGAAGCGCTCGACGACCTGGGGCGGCTGGGCGCCGACGAACTCCTCGACCACCTCGCCGTCGCGAAAGGCCTTGACCGCCGGGATGCCCTGGATGCCGAAGGACTGCGAGATCGTCGGATTGGCGTCGGTGTCCAGCTTGGCCAGCACGACCTTCCCCTCGCGCGCGGCGGCGGCCTTCTCCAGCACCGGGGTGAGCTGGCGGCAGGGCCCGCACCAGTCCGCCCAGAAGTCCACGACCACGGGCATCTCGCGTGACCTGTCGAGGACCTCGGCCTGGAAGTCCGCTTCGCTGACGTCGACGACCATGCCCGTAGGGTACGTAGGTCGATGGACCGGGTCGTCCAGAGCGAGGGTGTGGCGCTGGCCTTGGAGGAGGCGGGGGAGGGGACGCCGGTCGTCCTGCTGCACGGGCTGACCGCGACGCGGCGCTACGTGGTGATGGGGTCCAAGGCGCTGGAGCGCTCCGGCCACCGGGTCGTCGCGTACGACGCGCGCGGGCATGGCCGCTCGTCGCCGGCGCCGACTCCGGACGCCTACGGCTACGAGCTGCTGGCCCGCGACCTGGAGGCGGTGCTGGACGCGCTGGAAGTCCCGCGCGCGGTGCTGGCGGGGGCGTCGATGGGCGCCCACACGATCGCGCGGCTCGCCCTGGAGCGCCCCGAACGGGTGGCCGGCGCGGTCTTCATAACCCCGGCCCACGACCCGGACCACGCCGGCGACCCCGAGGCCCTGGCCCGGTGGGACGCCCTCGCCGCCGGACTGCGCGAGGGTGGGGTGGAGGGGTTCGTGGCCGCCTACGGGGAGGCGGACGTGCCGGAGGCGTGGCGCGAGACGCTGCGCACGGTCCTGCGCCAGCGGCTGTCGGCGCACGAGCACCCCGAGGCGGTGGCGGACGCGCTGTCGGCGGTGCCGCGCTCGGACCCCTTCGCGGAGTGGGCGGACCTGGGCCGGATCGACGTCCCCGCGGTCGTGGTGGGCAGCCGCGACGAGCCGGACCCCGGCCACCCCCTGGCGGTGGCGGAGCGCTGGGCCGACGAGCTGCCGCAGGCCACACTCGCGGTGGAGGAGCCCGGTCAGTCGCCGCTGGCCTGGCAGGGCGGCCGGCTCTCGCGCGTGATCGCCGAGCTGGCGGACCAGGCCGGGGGAGGGTAGGCGTGGCCGGGTACTCGGGCACGCCGCTGCCCAGGAAGCTGGGCATCGTGGAGGGGCGGCGGGTGGCGTTCGTGAACGCGCCGCCGGAGTTCGCGGCGCTGCTGGAACCGCTCCCGGACGGGGTGGAGGTGGTGGAGGCGCCGGTGCCCGGGCTCGACGTGGTCGTCTTCTTCACCCGCGAACGTCGGGAGCTGGAGCGCCGCATCGAGGACCTGCGGGCCGCCATCGCCCCCGACGGGGCCGTGTGGGTCGCGTGGCCGAAGCGGGCCTCGGGCGTGGAGACCGACATGACCGAGGACGTCGTGCGCGACGTCGTGCTTCCCCTGGGCCTGGTGGACAACAAGGTCGCGGCGATCGACGAGACCTGGTCGGGCCTGCGAGTCGTGATCCGGCGCGAGAACCGCTAGCGCTTGCGCCGCCGGCGCCGGTAGGCCACGCCGCCGCCCGCGGCGAGGCCGATGGCGGCCAGGCCCGCGGCGATCAGGCCGGGGCGCGACCGCAGCCCCTTGAACTCGCGCTGCACCTCGGGCCACACCCGTCCTTCCACCAGCTCGCCCGCGGCCTCGGGAGTGGGGGGCAGGTCCGCCGCCGGGATCCCCTCGGCGAACGCCACCTGGACGCGCTTGGGCTTGGGCAGCGGTCCGAGGAAGAGGTGGTCGGTGCCGGTGATCGCCGCGGGCACCAGGGGCGCGCCGGTCTCCAGCGCCAGGCGCCCGGCGCCGCGCCGCGGCGAGCCCAGCTGTTCGGGGTCACGCACACGCGTCCCCTCGGGGAACAGCGCCAGCAGTCCGCCCTGGCGCAGGATCTCGCGCGCGGTCTCCAGGGCGTCCTGGTCGGCCTCGCCGCGCCGGACCGGGAACGCGCCCAGCCGGATCAGCGTCCGCCCCCACGGGCCCTCGAACAGCTCGCTCTTGCCCATGTAGCGCACGTGGCGCCGGGTGGCCGCGGCGACGAAGAACGAGTCCCAGAACGACTTGTGGTTGGGGGCGACGATGGCCGCCCCCTCCGCCGGGATGTGGTCGGCGCCGTCGATCCGCAGGCGAAACCACACGCGCATGAAAGGGACGACGAGCCCGCGCACGAGCGCGTACAGGACGCGCGACACCCCCTTCTCGCGGGCGTAGCGATGGGCTTCCTCGTTGGTCACCGGCCGTCGTCCTCGCGCTCCAGGGCCGGGCCGAGGAGGACGAGCGCGCCGGCCGCGACGAAGCCGAGCAGCAGCGCGAAGCCGGCGTACTCCCCGTAGCGCCCGCCGAACAGGGCGAGGGGCAGCCCGGCCACCGCGAGGGCGGCGGGGAGCGCGAACCGGGAGCGGGCGGGGGGCGCGGCGCCGCGCGCGGGCTCGGCCGCGGGCCGCGGCGCGACCTCGAAGCGCCCGCCGAGGACCAGTCCGTACAGCAGCAGCAGGGAGGGCACGAGGATCAGCATCCCGCCCGCCACGGACACGATCAGCGCCACCAGGGTGGAGTGCGGGGCCGCGGCCTCGCGGACGGGCAGCCCGGGGAGGAGGTCGGGCTCCTGGGCGAAGACCCATCCGGCCACGATGGCCGCGACCGCCAGCGCGGCCGCGAAGCGCGCGGGGGCGAAACGGCGCCGGTACAGCAGCGACAGCGTGGCCAGGCCCGCCGCGCCGGAGGCGACCGCGGCTCCCAGCCCCGCGCCGGAGGTCAGGCCGTCCCACAGATTCGGCGCGTCGTCGTGGACCACGAGCAGCCCGGCGCCCGCCAGCAGCCCCGCGGACAGGCCGGCGGCCAGCGCGCGGCGCCGGAAGCCCTCGGCGAGGTCGTCGCGGCCGGCGCGCACCGCGTCGCCCGCGAGGTAGACGGCCGCGAGGTAGGCGCTGACGGCCACGCCCAGCGCGCCGACGAACAGCGGCGTCGTGTGCAGCCAGGAGTCGAACAGACCGCCGCGCGCGTTGCCCACCGGCACGCGGCCGGAGGCGATCGCGCCGACCGCCGTCCCCAGGGCGAAGGGAGTCAGCACCGAGGACGCGGCGAACAGCAGGTCCACGCGGCCGACTTCGCGCTCGGTCCGCGCGCCCGCGCGCATCGCGTACGCCATGCCGCGCAGGACGATCCCCACCGCGGCGACGAACAGCGGCACGGCCAGCGTGGACATCACCGACCCGAAGGCGACCGGGTAGGCCGTCCAGAAGATCACCAGGACGAAGATCAGCCACACGTGGTTGGCCTCCCACACCGGCGCCATCGCGTGGTGGGCATGCTCGCGGACCTCGCGGCCCCGCTCGCCGGGAGCCAGCAGCTGCCAGAACCCCGCCCCGAAGTCCGCGCCGCCCAGGACCGTGTAGGCGACCAGGCCCACCAGGATGAGCGCGATGGGGACCTCAGCCAGCAACCGAGCCCTCCTCCAGCGGGGTCCGGGCCAGGCGGCGCAGGACCCACCAGATGCCCGCGGCCAGCGCCGCGTAGACCACGACCAGCGTCGCGTAGCCGACGACGATCCCGCCGGCGCCCGTGACCGCCTCGGCCGTGCGCATGTGCCCGTAGACCACCCAGGGCTGGCGGCCGACCTCGGTCACCACCCACCCGGCGATCAGGGCGACCACCGACAGCGGGCCGGCCGCGATCACCGCGCGCAGGAACCACCGCGAGGCGGGCGGGCCCCGCCGCCGGACCATCGACACCAGGTGCACGCAGGCGAGCAGGGCCAGGAGCATGCCGATCCCCACCATGACCTGGAACGCGGCGCGCACGATGTTGACCGGGGGGCGGTCGCGGGGCGCAACCGTGTCCAGGCCCGCGATCACGGCGTCGGGGTCGTGGCGGGCCAGCAGGGACAGCAGCTTGGGGATCTCGATCCCGTAGCGGACCCGGCCGTCCTCGTACCAGCCCAGGACGTGGATCGGCGCGCCCCGGGTCGTCTTGTACAGGCCCTCGATCGCCGCCAGCTTGACCGGCTGGTCGGCGGCGACGCGGCGCGCGATCCAGTCCCCGGCCACCAGCTGGACGGGGGCGGCCAGGCAGGCCACGGTGAGGGGGATGAGGAGGGCGGTGCGCTCGTAGCGGCCGTGCCGTCCGCGCAGGCGCTGGACGGCATAGACCCCGGCGAGCAGGAATCCGGCCACGATGTAGGCGGCCAGGTACATGTGCAGCAGCTCCGGCCACAGGTGCGGGTTGGCGAACAGCGCCTGGAACGGATGGATGTCCGTCACGTGGCCGTCGCGGACGGCGAACCCGCCGGGATGGTTCATCCAGGCGTTGACCGAGATCACCATCAGCGACCCGGTGATGCCGGCCACCACGATCGGCAGGCCCAGCCACAGGTGGACGCGCGCGGAGAAGCGGTCCCACCCGTACACGTAGAGGGCGATGAAGATCGCCTCCACGAAGAAGGAGAAGCCCTCGAGCGCGAAGCCGAGACCGAACACCGCGCCGTAGGTGGACATAAACCCGGGCCACAGGAGCCCCATCTCGAAGGAGAGGATGGTGCCGGTGACCACACCGGCCGCGAACAGCGTGAGCATCACCTTCGACCAGCGCCGCGCCAGGGTCCGGTAGACGGGATT
>JAWVFR010000128.1:0-38535 GCA_033855845.1 Solirubrobacteraceae bacterium | reverse complement strand
CCGCGCACGAAGAGTCCATCGGGATGGACGTCACGCAGCACGGCGAGGAGGCCTACGCGTCGGGCGAGGGGGCGATCCTCGTCACGCCCGAGGCGGGCGTGGAGCCGCCGGTGCCGGTGGCCGAGCCCGCGTAGCCGCGGCTGAGAGGGTCCTTAAACGCAAGCGGGGGGCACGTGGCCCCCCGCTTGGAGATTCGCTTCAGTCGGTCGGTCTAGATGACCTGGACGTTGACGGCCTTGGGGCCCTTGTCCCCGGCCTCCGGGTCATAGCTGACCTTCGCGCCCTCGGCCAGCGACTTGAAGCCGTCGCCGGAGATGCCGCTGTGGTGGACGAACAGGTCCTTGCCCTGATCGTCGGGCGTGATGAAGCCAAAGCCCTTGTCGTCGTTGAACCACTTGACGGTTCCTGTTGCCATCGGTTCCCTCCTGGAGGGTTTGCGTGCTGCGAAACGCGGAGGGTGCGACGTGCAACAACTGCGGACGCTGGCACTGCTTTCACCGAGCGGATGCTCGGCACTGTTGCGCGCAGTGTAGCGGCGGCGCGGCCGTACTGCCAGCTAAGCGTCCACGACCGTGATCGAGAAGCGGGCCAGGTGGGCTTCGCCGGGCTCGACCGTCTGGAGATGCTCGCCTGTGACCAGGGCGTTCGTGGGTGCGGTCATGGGCTCGAAGCAGATGAAGTCGTCCGCCGCCGGGGCGTAGACCTGGGCGAATGGGTACCCGGCCTCGAAGCGGACCTCGAGGCGCCGCCCGCCGCCGCGCAGGATCCACTCCGGCGGGTGGCACAGCTCCACGAAGAGGTCGTCGAACTCGCGCTCGCCGAGGGATTCGCGGCGGGTGGCGTAGGCGTCGTCGTCGCCGGTGGGCAGGCCGCGCTCGTCCAGGCGCGCGCGGCGGCGCACGGGCAGGGCGTCGACCTCGTACTCGGCGCGCGGGACCCCGGGCAGCGTCAGGTAGGGATGCCAGCCGTATGACACCGGCACCGGGTCGTCGCCCGTGGCGCGCAATGTGGTCTCGATCCCCAGCGTCGCCCCCTCCAGGGTCACCTCCACGTCGAGCTCGTGCGCGAAGGGGAACCCGGCCATCAGCTTCTCGTGCGCGGCCCAGTCCAGGCGCGCGGCCAGGCGGGCGCGCGACTCGGTCGCCTCGGCCGCCAGCACCTCCCAGTGCGGCGAGGCGACGGCCAGGCCGTGGATCGGCAGGCCGTTGGGATCGAGCCGCACGGGCATGTGGCGCGGGTCCAGCACGACCTCCTTGCCGGCCGCCGCGTAGCGCAGCCCGTCCAGCCGGTTGGCCCAGGGATGCAGGAGCGGGATGCCCATGCTCGATCCGGTCTCGGCGTACTTGGCCAGCCCGCCCCGCTGTCCCAGGACCTCCTCGCCGCGGTGGCGCAGCGAGCAGCCCACCATCCCGGCCCCGGGCGCGAAGGCGGCCCGCAGCTGGGAGCCCGCGGCCTCCAGCACGCGCACGGGCAGCCCCTCGACGGTCCCCTCGCTGACGGCGTAGGCGGGCACGAAGGCGCGCGCCGTCAGGCGCGCGGGAGCACGTAGAAGGCAACGACGGCGTACTGCAGCGCGGCGGCCGCGATCACCAGGACGTGGAAGATCTCGTGGTAGCCGAAGACCGCGGGCGCCGGATCCGGCCGGCGCCGCGCGTAGACCACCGCGCCCGCGGTGTACAGCGCGCCGCCCGCCGCCACCAGGCCCACCGCGGTGATGCCCAGGCGGTCGAGCATCTCGGGGAACGCGGCCACCGCCACCCAGCCCAGCGCCACGTAGACGATCGCGATCAGCCACTTGGGCGCGTCGATCCACAGCATGGTCATGACGATCCCCGCCCCCGCGCCTGCCCAGACCGCGATCAGGATCACCGTGGCCAGCGTGCCGTCGAGGGTGAGGAGCGCGAAGGGCGTGTAGGTCCCCGCGATCAGGAGGAAGATCGCCGAGTGGTCGATGCGGCGCATCCAGCGCCGGGCCGCGTCCGAGGCCCAGGTGATCCGGTGGTAGAGCGCGCTGGAGCCGAACAGCAGCGCCACGCTGAGGGCGTAGACGCCGACGGCCAGCGCCGCCCGGCCGCTGGGGGCGGAGAGCACCAGCGCCAGGCCGAGCGGGACCGAGGCGAAGAACGCCCATTCGTGCGAGACCCCGCGCAGGCGGGGCTTGACCGGGATCAGGCCGTCAACCATCCCCGCGGATTCTCGCGCATCATCGTGTCGATCTGGTCGTCCGTGACCCCGCCGTCGGACAGCTCGGGCAGGACCCCGCGCCACAGGAAGGTGAAGTCCCACTCCGGCGCGAGCTGTGGCTTGAGCTCCTCCGGGTACCAGTCCAGGGTCGCGCAGGCGTCCTGGGAGAGCGTCATGCGGTCGGCGTAGCCGCGCTTGCACAGCTCGATCACCGTGGCGTTGCGCTGGGCGGTCGGCAGGAAGATGTCCAGCCCGTAGCGGTCCATGCCGATCCAGGGTCCCCGGGCCAGCAGGGCCTCGATGTACTCCAGGTCGTCGGTGTCGCCGGTGTGGGCGATCTGCACCTTGCGCGGATCGATGCCCTCGTCGTCGAAGACGTCCATGATCTCCAGCCCCCGCCGGGTGGCCGGATGCGAGTGGGCCATGATCGGACGCCCGGTCCGCTTGCTGGCCTGGGCGGCGGCCCGCAGGACGCGCTCCACGTCGGGCGTGATCCCCGGTTCGTCCACCGCGCACTTCAGGAACGCCGCCTTGACTTCGGTGCCCTGGATCCCCTCCTCGATGTCGTGGACGAAAGCGTCCACCAGCGCCGAGGGGTCGCGATTCTGGAAGTAGTGGGGGATGAACGTGTACTGGGCCCCGTAGATGCCGGTGCACATGACGAGCTGGATGCCGGTCTCCTCCGCCACGCGCTGGCACAGCCGCACGTCGCGGCCCAGGTCCATGCACGACGGCTCGACGATCGTCTTCACGCCCCGCTCCATGGCCGCCCGGACCTGCTCGAGCGCCCGCTCCACCTCCTGCTCGTAGTCGTAGAGGTGCGGCCACTGGGCGCGCACGTTCTCCGAGGTGGTGGACAGGTGCTCGTGCGCCAGGGTGAGGCCGAGGTCGGCGTCGTCCACCTGGCCCGTCACGGTCTCGATCGGCGGCATGCGTCTCCTCTCTCCGGGTGAGGGGCGATCGTAGCCGCGCCCACCCGACCTTGCCCTTGTAGCCTCAGCGCCGTGACAACCAGTCATGCGGTGCAACGGCGCTGGCCCGGCGTTCCCCTGGGGCTCGCCTATCAAGAGGTGCTCTCGGCTGCCGTGCTGGCCGCGATGGTCGCGGCGGGCGCGATGCTGGCCTTCGACGCCGCCTCCGCGCCCAGCAGCCAGCTGATCTTCGCGCAGGGAGGGCGGGGGATGCCCTCCTGGCTGGCCGGCCCCTTCCAGGGACTGGGCGAGCCGCTGACGTTCGGGCGCTACTACGCGGAGCTGCTGGCCCTGTGCGGGCTGTGGATCGCCGCGTGCGTCCTGGCCCCGGCGATCCGGACCGGCTGGGCGGTCACGGCGATCGTGGTCCTGCACGTGCTGTTCGCGCTCGCGCCTCCGATCGGCCTGTCGGACGTCTTCAACTACATCGGGTACGCCCGGCTGCTGGTCGAGCACGGGCTCAACCCCTACACGTCGACGCTCACGGAAGTCCCGACCGACCCGGTCTTCGTCTACGCCACCTGGCCCCAGTGGTCGAATCCCTACGGACCGCTGTCCACGCTCTCCTTCCTGCCCCTGGGGCTGACCGGCGTGCCGCAGGCGCTGTGGCTGGCCAAGGCGGCGGCCGCCGCCGCCGGCCTGGGCCTGGTGGGCGTGACCGCCGCCGCCGCGCGCGCCCTGGACCGCCCGGTGGCGCCGGCCGTGGTGTTCGTGGGCCTCAATCCCACCCTGCTGGTGTACGGCGTGGGCGGCGCGCACATCGACCTGCTGCTGGTGGCGGCCTCGGTGGCCGGGATCTGGCTGCTGGCGCGCGGCCGCGCGGTGGGGGCCGGAGTCGCCCTGGCCACCGCCGCCGCGATCAAGGTCACGGGCGCCCTCCCGCTGGTCTTCGCGCTGGCGGGCTCCCGGCGGCGCCGCGACCTGGCGCTCGGGGTGGCGCTGGCCGCGGTGGTGGTGGGCGGGGTGGCCCTGGCGCTCTTCGGCCCGGACCTCCTCAGCGGCGTGGCGGGCCAGCGCGAGGCCGCCTCCGTGCGCAGCGTGCCGGGCCGGCTGTCCCGGCTCCTGGGCTACGAGACGGTGCCGTCCGCGCTGTCCGGCGCCTTCCTGGCCGGCTTCGCCGTGTCGGTGCTCGCGCTGCTGCGCGCGGCCTGGAGGGGGATGGACTGGCTGGAGGCCGCCGGCTGGGCGACGCTGGCCCTGCTGCTCGCGCTGACCTGGCTGATGCCCTGGTACGCGGTCTGGCTCCTGCCGCTGGCCGCGCTGACGCCCCGGCCCGCGCTGCGCTACGCGGCGGTGGCCATCACCGTCTACGTGGTCGCGGTCAGGCTGATCCCGCTGAACTGACCTGCGCGCGCAGGAAGGGGACGACGGCGTCGGCCACGCCCTCGGGATCGTCGGCGAACGGCCAGTGGCCGCTCTCCGGCAGCACCTTCACCTCGGCCCGGGGGAAGGACTCGCGCTGCTGCTCGGCGTGGCGCAGGGGGACGAACGGGTCCTGGGCGCCCCACAGGACCAGGGCGGGGCGGTCGAGCCCGCGGAACAGCCCGGAGGCCGCGCGCAGGACGTCGTCGTTGGGACGGTTGCGGTACAGGCGCAGCACGGTGCGCTTGGTGGCGCCGTCGTAGTCGTCGTACATCTGGTCGATGTAGGCGCGGGGGAGCGTGCGCCCCTCGCCCCGGGACAGAGCCTTGGTGAAGGCGCCGCGCGTGGTCAGGGCCATCATCAGCTCGCCGACCACCGGCCGCGCCCACAGCTTGCCGGTCGAATGCATCTCGAAGCCGACCAGGATGCCGGTGTTCATCAGGACCGCGCTGGCGAACGCGTCGGGGTTCATGCCGGCCCAGCCCAATCCCCACGGGCCGCCGAAGTCGTGCAGGACGAGATGGGCGCGCTCCACGCCCAGGTCGGACAGGGCCGCGCTCAGGAAGCGGGCGTAGCCCTCCACCGGGTACGCGAAGTCGCGCGGCCGGTCCGCGCGGCCGAACCCGGGCATGTCGAGCGCGAGCGCCCGGGCGAAGGGCGCCACCCGCTCCATCAGGTCGTGCCAGTCGCGGGCCGATCCCGGGTTCCCGTGGACGAAGACGACCGCCTCGCTCGCGTCCCGCGGCCCCGCCTCGGCCAGCACCGTCGCGATCCCGCCGGCCTCGAAGGGCCGCTCGCTCACCTCGCTCATGCTGCCTCCTCCCTCATCGCGGCCAGGCCCTGCGCGCGGGTGGTGACCGGCGCGTAGCCCAGCTCCTCCTTCGCGCGGGAGATGTCCAGCGTGCACTCCAGCGCCGACAGCCAGTAGACCAGACGGGTGATGGGCGGGGCCTCCCGGCGGCCCAGCAGCCGCCACACGCCCTCGAGCACGGGCGCGGCCACCCGCACGACACCGGCCGGCGCCTCCGCCGTGGGCGCCTCGATGCCCTGCGTGGCCAGCAGGTCGGTGAAGAAGTCGCGGAAGACCACCGGGTCGCCGTCGGTGACGAAGTACACGCCGCCCGGACGCCCGCGCTGGGCGGCCAGCATCAAGCCCTCGACCGCGTTGTCGACGTGGGTGGTGGACGTCAGATGGCGCCCGCCGCCGATCCAGCGAAAGCGGCCCGTGCGCACACCCTCGGCCACCGCGGGCAGGATCGTGGTGTCGCCCACGCCCCACACCAGCCGCGGGCGGACCACGACCGTCTCCAGCCCGTCGCGGTTGGCGTCGCGGACCAGCTGCTCGGCCTGCGCCTTCGTGGCGGAGTACAGCGCCCTGGAGTCCGGGCGCAGCGGCTCGGTCTCGTCCGCGTTCACCAATGGCTGGCCGGCCAGCAGCGCCGCCTCGGTCCCCACGTGGACGAAGCGCCGCACGCCCGCCTCGCGCGCCGCGGCCAGGGCGTTGCCGGTGCCCTGCACGTTGCCGCGCTCGAAGTCCTCGCGCCGGCCCCATTCCCCCAGGGCCGCGGCGGCGTGGAAGAAGACGTCGCAGTCCCGCGCGCCCTGCGCCATCGCGGCGACGTCGTCGAGGTCGCCGCGGACGGGCTCGGCGCCGGCGGCGCGCACCTTCTCCGCGGACGCCTCCGAGCGCGCCAGGGCGCGCACGTCCCACCCGTCGGCGCGCAGGCGCTCGATCAGCCGCCCGCCGATGAAGCCCGACCCGCCCGTCACGAAGGCCCTCATGGGCCGACCCTATTCCTCTTTCAGGGCGTCGCGCGCGAGCTGCACCGCCACGACGACCATCATCACCGCGAATCCGATCTCCAGCGCGCGCTCGGGCAGCGCGTTGGCCAGCGCCACTCCGCCGAAGGCGCCCCCGGCGGCGAGCAGCCCCATGATCACGCCCTCGCGGACCCGCACGTTCCCGTAGGCGCGCTGGCGCCAGGCCCCCACCAGGGCCACCGGGATGATGGCCAGCAGCGACGTCGCCTCGGCCTGGACCTGGCTGACGTCGTAGATGAAGACCAAAGCGGGGACGAAAACGATCCCGCCGCCCACGCCGAACATCCCGGACAGGACGCCCGCCACCAGCCCGGCCGCGATCGCCTCGGCGATCACTTGACCACCAGCTGGATCGCGATCAGGACCAGGAAGGCCGAGAACGCCAGGGTCAGCGCCTTGGTGCTCACGCGCTGCTGCAGCCAGGTCCCGGCCACCACGCCCGCCACCGCGGGCAGCCCGACCGCGGCGGCGTGACCGGCGTCGACGTTGCCGTATCCAGCCTGGACCCCGGCGGCGATGGCCGCGATCACGACGATCGCGGCCAGGGAGGTACCCGTGGCCTCGCGGGTCTCGTAGCCGAGCCACAGGACCAGCAGCGGCACCATGATCGATCCGCCGCCCACCCCGAACAGCCCGCTGAAGATTCCCGCGGCCGTCCCGATCGCTCCCAGCTCCAGCCAGCGGCCGCGCTTCACGGGGGGCATACTAGAAGCCGTGACCACCGCTGCCACGCTGGCCGAGCAGCTGGCGCCGCTGCGGGCCGACCCCGCCCGCTCCGCGGTGCTCCTCGACGTCGACGGCACCCTGGCGCCGATCGTGCGCCATGCCGACGACGCGACCGTGCCCGAATCCGTCCGCGGCCTGCTCATCGGAGTGGCCAAGCGCTACGGCGTCGTGGCCTGCGTCAGCGGGCGCCGCGCCTCCGATGCCCGGCGGATCGTGTCCATCGGCTCCATCGCCTACGTGGGGGCCCACGGGGGCGAGCTGCTGCGCGCGGGGACCGTGCAGCCCGAGGTGGATCGCGCGCTGGAGGAGTGGACCCGCCGCGTGCAGGACTTCGCCCGCGAGGCGGACAACGCCCAGCTCAGCCGGCTGCGGGTGCGCCTGGAGGACAAGTCGTCGATCGTCGCCTTCCACTGGCGCGGGACGCCGGACGAGGACGCGGCGCGCGCCGCGGTCGACGGGCTGGCCAACCGCGCCGAGGCCGTGGGCCTGAGCACCCACTGGGGGCGCAAGGTGCTCGAGGTCCGCCCGCCGGTGAAGATGGACAAGGGGATCGGGATCCGGCGCCTGCTGCGCGAGACGGACGTGACCGCGGCGCTGTACGCGGGCGACGACGCCACCGACCTGGACGCCTTCGACGCGCTGGACGAGCTGCGCTCCCAGGGGCGGCTGGAGACGGCGATCCTGGTCGGTGTGGCCTCCGAGGAGGGGCCGCCGGAGATCGCCGGGCGCGCGGACCTGGTCCTGGACGGCCCCGGCGAGGTCCGCGGGCTGCTGGAGGCACTGCTCGCCGGCTGAGATGCGGTTCACCGACTTCCTCAAGGCCACCGTCCTCATCAGCGCGGGCGCGGCGAGCGCCCTGGCCGCCGTGACCGCCGTGGGAATCCACAACGACGGCGACTCGACGCTCGCCGCGGTCTCGGTGGGCTGGTGGCTGGTCGCGGCGATGTACGGCGCCTACCTGGGGCGCCGCGCGGAGACCAACCCGCCGATCACCCGCCTGCTGGCCGGCGCGCGCTTCTCGCCCGTCCTGCCCGAGCTGCGGCCGGGCCGGATCGTGCTCAACCGGCTGTGGCCGCTGGTGCTCAGCACGGTCGCGGCGGGCGCCCTGGCCTTCCTCTTCCCCCAGGTGCCGATGATCGCCGCCGGCTTCGCGATCGTCTGGGCGCTGTCCTGGCGCCGCCAGGAGAGCGCCGTGGCGGCGATCGAGGACCGCGACGGCGTGCGCTTCTACGTCGAGCCCACCTCGCCGGTCCAGCCCATCCGCCTCCTGCGCACGCCCGGGTTCCACTCCGAGTTCCCGTCCGTCAACGGCGGCGGGAAGGTCGATCCCGCCTCGCTGCGCCACTAGTGCCTCTCCGCGACGTCGACGTCCTCCTGGTCACGCTGGGGACCACCGCCGGCCTGCGCCAGGCCGACGACGAGCTGGCCGGCTCGCTGCGGCGCGCCGGTCTGGACGTCGAGGTGGCCCGCGCGCAGCCGCGCCGCGAGCCGCGCACGTTCGCGCTCATCGACCTGGAGCAGGCTCTGGCCGCCCGGCGCGCGGCGACCGCCGCGCTGGCGGAGGTGCGGCCGCGCGCCGTCCTGTACTCGACCAGCACCGCGGCGCTGCTGGCTCCGCGTCCGGGAGCCATCCGCTTCGACGCGCCCGCGGCCGGCAACCGCCCCGGGCGCCACGGGCTCTGGCAGCGCCCGCTGGAGCGCCGTCGCTTCGCCGCGGCGCCGCTGGTGGTGGCGTGGAGCGCGGACGGCCTGGCGGAGGCGCCCGCCCACGGCGAGGCGCTGGTGATCCCCGTGCCGGTGGAGCCCTCCGGCCCGGCGGACGGAAAGCGGGACATCGCCGTCGTCACCTACGCCGCCGACCCCGGGAAGAAGGGGCTCCTGGCGGTGCTGAAGGCTTGGGAGCGCGCCGGCCGCGCCAGCGAGACCCTCGTCGTGGCCGGCCTGGAGGCCGGCGAGTTCCTCGGCGGGCGCGGCCGCGGCCAGGCCCGACCCGGCGGCCTTCCACCCCGCGACCCCGACGGGGGCGTGCGCTTCGCCGGCCTGCTGGAGCCCGGGGAGTTCCGCGAGCTGCTGCGCCGCACGCGCGTCTACGCCACGGCGCCGCGGCGCGAGGACTACGGCATCGCCCAGCTGGAGGCCCTGGCCGACGGCGCGATGCTCGTGACCACCGAGGCCCCGGGGCCCTACGCCGCGCTCCCCATCGCGCGCGACCTGGACCCCCGGCTGGTCGGCGACGACCTGGCGGGCGCTCTGCGAGCGGCCCTGGACGACCCGGTGCCCGGCTACGCGGAGCGGGCCAAGTCCGCGCTCGTCCCCTACCGCCGCGGCTCGGTGGACGCGCTGGTCGCGCGGGAGCTGGTGCCGCGGCTGGCGCCCTAAGGCGCACCGCCCACGGGCCGGTCCTCGAGGCACAGCCCGTTGACCTGAAGCCAGTGGCGGCTCTGGTCGTCGTTCTTCGCCGGGAAGGCCCGCGAGAGCCCGAACATCACGTACACCCCTACGCCTCTCCGGAGCCGGGCGTGTACGTCGTCGACGATGTCGGCCCGGATGGTGGCGTGGTCGGCCTCGACGAACCGGATGTCGGCGACACTCAGGTATGTGGGGCCGTCCCGCTCCTTAAACAGCAGCTGCACCTTGCCGTACCGGTCGATCTCCAGCTCTGGCCGGATCCGCGCCTTGATCACGGCCAGCGACGCATGGCCCTCTCCCTCGTCGACCGCGTACTTCCGCCCCCGGCGTTGAAGGTCGGGGCCGAATGCGGCCTCCAAATCGGGCTCGGCCACGGTGTCGAGCAGCTCGAAGTAGTCGTCGCCATCGAGGGTCTGCACTCGCCTCAGATCCCGCGTGGCGATTTCGTGGTCTTCCGCCTCGGGCCGAGTCGCGGTCGGCCGCGGCCGACCGATGTCGACCAGCGCCGCCAGCTCGATTGGTCCGCCGTTCTCCGCCAGGAGGTCCCGCGTGAGCAGATCTGTCTGGGTAGTGACGGGTCGCACGTGACATGCGGCCTCAAGGTCGATGCCGGCGATGCAGATGCGCCTGTCGCGCATGCGGGTCAGATGGTTGACGACGATCTGCATCAGAGGTGAACCGGCTGGACGTTCCCCCAGCGGGTGGCCAGGTATTCGCAGACGAGCCGCCGGTGACAGTGCTCGGGGGTCGCCTCGCTGCAGAGGAGGGCTGTGGGTGTGTCGAAGTCGGTTCGCACGAGCGTTGACTCGATCTGCCGCCTGGCCATCAATTCCAGGAAGGCCCGCGCATAGGTGTCCCAGCCCCCCTTGCGCTTCTTGTAGGCGTCGAGGATCTCCTGCGTGGGCGCGAGCAGAGGCTCGTGCCGGTAATCAGCGCCGACCAGCCGACGGAGAAAGAACGGCAGATCCTTCGCCTTCGCGAACCCAGCCAGTTGCGACGAGTTGTTGAGCCGCACATCGAGCAGTCGCTCGACGTGGGCATCGGCTAGCCGGTCGAAGAAGCGCTCAGCCGTCGTCTGCGTGAAACCGATCGTGTAGATCTCCACGGCGCGGCATTGTCGCCGAAGAGCGTCGGGGCGGCGGAGACCGCTATGTCGACCTCGTGCTCAGTGGTGACCGTGCCGTCGCGCAGGATGTGGCGAAGCTCCGCCCCCCGCTCGGCCAGAACCTTGCCCACTAGCAGCCTGCGATGACAGTCGTGCGGATCGGCCTCGCTGCACATGAGCGCCAGGCGATGTCCTCCGGCCCCGTCGAGCAGACGGTCGATTGCCGCCGCGAAGCTCGGCTCCCGGGCCATCTCCTCGTATATCGCGTGACCATCAGCGTCGTAGTGCTCGTCCCGGCCGGGCCGGCCGCCGAGCGCGTCGCCGAGGAACAGATAGCCGACGCCGTTGTTCCGAAGCGCCGACTCCAACTCCTCCCGGTTGAACTGGGGCGCGTGACGCGAGTACGGGTACGACCGGACGTCGACGGCGAAGTTGATGCGCTGGCCGCGAAGCAGGTCAATGAACCACTCGAGATCGTGGTTCGAGTGCCCGATCGTCCACAACGCGAGCGGTCCTGACATCGCTCTCAAGGGTAGAGGAGCCCGGCGACGTCGCGGTGGATCCGGGGCCTTTGCGCCCTAGCGGGCGGCCTTCGCGCGCTTGCGCAGCTTCGCGAGCTGCTTCCAGGTCCGGGTGTTGGCCACGTCGGCCTTGGTCAGCCAGCCGCGCCGGGCCGTGGCCACGCCGTAACGGACGTAGTCGAAGTCCGAAGGCTTGTGGGCGTCCGTGTTGATGACGATCGGCACCCCCGCCGCCGCGGCGGCCCGGGCGTGGACGTCGATCAGGTCGCGGCGGTCGGGGCTGGAGTTGATCTCCAGCATCGTGCCGGTGCGCGCCGCCGCCTCGATCACGGCCTCCACGTCCAGCGCGTACGGGGGACGGCGCTCGATCTTGCGTCCCGTCAGGTGGCCGATGCAGTCCACCCACGGGTGCTCGCAGGCCGCCACGATGCGCGCGGTCTGCTCGTCCTGGGGCATCCGGAAGGAGGTGTGCACGGAGGCGATCACCCAGTCCAGCCGCGAGAGCAGGTCGTCGTCGTAGTCCAGGCCGCCGTCGGGCAGGATGTTGACCTCGCTGCCGATCAGCAGGTCGAAGCCCTTCAGCTGCGCGTCCAGCTCGCGCACGCGCTCGATCTGGCGCTCGAGCTGCGACGGCGACACGTCGGCGCCGAACCCCATGCTCGCCGAGTGGTCGGTGACCGCGAGGTACTTCAGGCCGCGGGCCTGCGCGGCGGCGACCATCTCCTCCAGGGTGTTCTTGCCGTCGGAGGCGACGGTGTGCGAGTGCAGTTCCCCGCGCACGTCGCCCACCTCGACCAGGTCCGGCAGCGTCCCCTGCGCCGCGGCCTCCAGCTCGCCGCGGTTCTCGCGCAGCTCGGGCTCGATGTACTGCATGCCTAGACGCGCGTACACCTCGGCCTCGCCGGCGCACTTCAGCGTCTCCCCGTCGGCGTCGTCGAGGATCCCGTACTCGGACACGTGCAGCCCGCGGCGCACCGCCGCCCGGCGCAGGGCCTCGTTGTGGGCCTTGGAGCCCGTGAAGTGCTGGAGCAGGTTGCCGAACTGCTCGGGCGCGACGATCCGCAGGTCGATCTTCATGCCGGTGTAGGTGGTCAGCCGCGCGCCCGCCGACGCGACCCCGGACGCGCTGGCGATCGTGGGCAGCTCCGCGGCCCCGCGCGCCAGGGCCTCGGGGTCGTGGGCGGTGGCGATCAGGTCGATGTCCTTGACGCTGTCCGTCCAGCGCCGGGCCGAGCCCGCCAGCTCCACGCGCTCGGCCGCGGGGTGATCGCGCAGCGCGGCCACCAGCGGCTCGGCCACGGCCAGGGCCCGGGAGAGAACCACGCGCTCCTCGGCGCCCGCCCCCGCCTCCGCGGCGGCGATTCCGGCCAGGATGTTCTCCTCGGCCTTGGCGCCGAAGCCCTTGACCCCGCGCAGGCGCTCGCCCTCCGCGGCGGCGCGCAGGGCGTCGAGCGAGTCGATCCCCAGCTCGTCGTAGAGCAGCCGCGCGCGCTTGGGGCCCAGCCCCGGCAGCCGTGTGACCGCGAGCAACCCGGCGGGGAACTTTGCCCGCAGCTTGACCGCGGACGGGATCTCCCCGGTCTCGGTCAGCGCCTGGATCTTCTCCTGGAGCGTCTTGCCGACCCCCGGCAGCTCCGTGGCGCGGCCCTCGCGGGCCAGCGCGGCCACCGACATGGACGCCTCCCGAATCGCCCTGGCGGCGTTGCGATACGCCACGACCCGGTGGATGATCGCCCCGTCCAGCTCGTAGAGGTCGCCCAGCTCGTCTAGGGCGAGGGCGATCTGGGCGTTCGTCGGGTCCGGCACCGCTCAGTGGTCCGTCCTGTAAGTCCGTGCGCCATTGGGCGCGACCCGGGGGCCGCCAGGCAAGGACGCAGAATCGAAGGAATACCGGCGGTATTTCGAGATTCGAGGACGCAGCATGGCGGTCATCCGGGGCGGCGCAATGGTGTGCGGACTTGCGGGATGGGCCACTAGGGTACGCGCCTCTCATGTCCGGACCCCCCTGGCTGGTCCTTCCGACCTACAACGAAGCCGAGAACCTGGAGGCCATCGTCGGCGCCGCCCACGCGGTGCTGACGCGGGCGGCTCCCGGGGGCTTTCGCATCCTGGTCGTGGACGACGGCTCCCCCGACGGCACCGGCCGCCTGGCCGACGGCCTGGCCGAGCGCCACGAGGAGGTCCGCGTGCTGCACCGGCCGGGCAAGGGCGGCCTGGGACCGGCCTACCTGGCCGGCTTCGCCGCCGCGCTGGAGGGCGGCGCGGGCCACGTGCTGGAGATGGACGCCGACTTCTCCCACGATCCCGAGGACCTGGCCCGGCTGCTGGCCGCGGCGCACGACGGGGCCGACCTGGCGCTGGGATCGCGCTACGTGGACGGCGGCGGGGTGACGCAGTGGAACGCGATGCGCCGCGCGGTGAGCCGAGGCGGGTGCTGGTACGCCCGCACCGTGCTGGGCCTGCAGATCCGCGACCTGACCGGCGGGTTCAAGTGCTTTCGCCGCGAGGTCCTGGAGGCCATCGACCTGCCCAGCGTGCGCTCCCAGGGCTATGCCTTCCAGGTGGAGCTCACCTACCGCGCCGTGGGGCGCGGCTTTCGCGTGGTGGAGGTGCCGATCGTCTTCCACGAGCGGCGCGAGGGCGCCAGCAAGATGTCGGGTCGCATCGCCATCGAGGCGTTCTGGCGGGTCCCGCAGATGCGCCGCCGTACGCGCTGATTCACGCCCGGCGTCCCGCCTGCCGATGGAGCCGGGGATGCCCGCGCGCATGAACGACCTCGTCCTGGTCCAGGGGATCAAGGACACCCGCTCCACCCTGGCCGCCTGGAACCGTGCGCCCGGCACCGTCCTGCGCGGCTGGCTGGTGGGCGCGCTGGCCATCACTGCGGCCCTGCTGACCGCGGTCCTGGTCATCGCCTCGGTCTCCACGCCGGACCCCACGCCGATCCTCATGCCCGGTCTCAACGAGCCCGCCAGCCTGGGCGCCACCGCTCACGTGCTTTTGCGCAACTCGCTGGTGCTGGCGCTGCACGGCTTCGCCTGCGTGGCCGGCTTCATCGCCGGCTCCTCGCTGCCCCAGACGGCCGAGCAGCACCACGGCGCCTGGCGCTGGGTCCACGAGAAGGCGGGCCCGCTGGCCATCGGGTTCGTCGTCTGCGCCACCACCTTCTCCCTGTTGACCCAGGCCTGGGCGCTGGGCGGCGCCGCGAGCACGCTGGCCGCTCAGGGCGGCGTGGCCCCGGCCACGCTGATCCTGGGCATCCTGCCCCACGCGGTGCCGGAGCTGGTCGCGCTGTTCCTCCCGCTGGCGGCGTGGATGATCGCCTCGCGCCGCGGCGAGTGGGAGCAGCTGCTGGCCGCGACCTTCGTCACGGTCGGTATCGCGGCCCCGGTGCTGGTCGTAGCGTCGGCGATCGAGGTCTACGTGACCCCGCACGTCCTACGCGCGCTGGCGTCCTAGACGGCGCCGGGGCCGGCGCCGGCGCGGCGACGGTTCGCCGCGCGCCAGAGCCAGACGGCGAGCGCGCTGAGGACGATGGCGCCGGCGACGTAGCCGATGGCCACGCCGGTCCGCGCGCCGCCCGCCGAGTTCAGTGCGTTGACGACCGCGTAGATCAGGAACGCGCCGATGGCCACGAACAGGATTGCGATGATGCGAAAGAGGATTCCCATGCGGCGCGACGATAGCTATTCGATCCGACGCATGCGGACTGGCCCGCGGGCTGCCCGTCCCGGGGCGGCGCTATATTTACTGAAGTAAGGGCGTCAGCCAAAGCATCCAAGGAGCCACATGGGAGACATCACCGAAGTCACGGACAGCAACTTCCAGGCGGAGGTCATCGAGTCCGACACCCCCGTCCTCGTCGACTTCTGGGCGCCCTGGTGCGGCCCGTGCCGCATCGTCCATCCCGTCCTGGAGCAGATCGCCACCGAGCGCGGCGAGAGCCTGAAGATCGTCAAGCTCAACGTGGACGAGAACCAGGAGACGGCGATGGCCTACGAGATCCTCTCGATCCCCACGCTGATCCTGTTCAAGGCCGGCGCGGTCGCCCACAAGGTGATCGGCGCCTACCCGAAGCAGAAGCTGGAAGCCGAGCTGGAGCCAGCTCTAGCCTAGGCCTTCGCGACCGCGATCCGCAGCTCGCGGCCCTCGATGGTCGCGGGCTCGCCGGCGCCGGCGCCGTCGAAGGACAGCGACGTGGCCAGCGTCTCGCCGGCCACGTAGTCCTCGTGGGCGCGCGCGGCGGCGAGCAGCTCCTCGTCGCCGCCCAGGATCAGGTCGATCCGGTCCTCCACGGCCAGGCCGGCGGCCTTGCGCGCCGCCTGGATCGCGTGGACGACCTCGCGCGCCAGGCCCTCGCGGCGCAGCTCCTCGTCCAGCGCCAGCTCCAGGGCCACGGCGTGGGAGCCCTCGCGCTCCAGCTGGTAGCCCTCCAGCGGCTTCATCGCCAGCTGCAGGTCGTCGCCGCCGAGCTGGTGCTCGTGACCGTCGATCGCGATCCCGACCTCCCGCTCCTCGCGCAGCGCGCGCGCCACGTGGTCGGGGTCCAGGGCCGCCACGGCCGCGGCGACCTGCGGCATGCGCTTGCCGAAGCGCGGCCCCAGGGCGCGGAAGTTGGGCTTGACCTCGTAGCGGCCCAGCTCGTCGGCCGCCTCCACGAAGCGCAATGACTTGACGTTGAGCTCCTCGCGCACGACGTGACCCAGCCGCTCGATCGCCTCGCGCTCGCGCCCGGCGGCCACCACGACCGCCTCGTGCAGCGGCTGGCGCACCTTCAGGTTCGCCTGCTTGCGCGCCGAGAGACCGAGCCGCACCGTCTCGCGGGCGACGGCCATGTCGAGCTCCAGGGCCTCGTCGCGCTCCCCGGCCTGGGGGAAGTCGCACAGGTGGACGCTGGGCTCGGAGCCGTCGAGGTTGTCGTAGACCTCGTCGGCGACGAACGGCGTGAAGGGAGCCAGCAGCTGCGCCACGGTCACGAGGCACTCCCGCAACGTCGCGAAGGCCACCGGGTCGGCGTCCCAGAAGCGCCGGCGCGAGCGCCGGACGTACCAGTTGGAGAGGTCGTCGACGAACTCGGCGATGGCGCGCCCGCCCGTGGTCGCGTCGTAGTTGTCCAGCCGGTCGGAGACCGTCTCCACGGTGGCCGACAGGCGGGAGAGCACCCAGCGGTCGAGCTCCGTGCGCTCGCCGGACGCCTCGGCCACCCCGCCCTCGGCGGCGTTCGCGTACAGCACGTAGAACGAGTAGACGTTCCACAGCTGGAGCAGGAACTGGCGCACCCCCTCGCCGATCGTCTCCGGGGAGAAGCGGTAGCCGTCCCAGGGCTGCTTGGACGTGAAGAAGTACCAGCGCAGCGCGTCGGCGCCGAAGCGGTCGATCACCTCGGAGGGCGCCACGATGTTGCCCTTGGACTTGCTCATCTTCTGGCCCTCGGAGTCGAGGAGCAGGCCCAGGCAGACCACGTTCTCGTAGGGGGTGCGGTCGAACAGCAGAGTGGAGATGGCCAGCAGGGAGTAGAACCAGCCCCGGGTCTGGTCCAGCGCCTCGCACACGAAGTCGGCCGGGAAGTGGGTGCGGAAGTGCTCCTCGTTCTCGAACGGCGCGTGGTGCTGGGCGAAGGGCATCGCGCCGGAGTCGAACCAAACGTCGATCACCTCGGGCACGCGGCGCATGGTGCCGTCGCACCGCGGGCAGTCGAAGGCGACGTCGTCCACGTAGGGCCGGTGCGGGTCCTGGAGCTCCACGCCGCTGCGCTCGTGCAGCTCGGCGAAGGAGCCCACGCAGTGGACGTGGGAGGGGTCGGCCTCGCAGCGCCACACGGGCAGCGGGGTGCCCCAGTAGCGCTCGCGCGACAGGGCCCAGTCCACGTTGTTCTCCAGCCACTTCCCGAAGCGCCCGTGCTTGATGTGCTCCGGGTGCCAGGTGACGGACTCGTTGGCCGCGAGCAGGCGGTCGCGCAGCCGGCTGGTGGCGATGTACCACGACGGCTTGGCGTAGTAGAGCAGCGGCGTGTCGCAGCGCCAGCAGTGCGGGTAGGAGTGCTCGTAGACCTCCTCGCGGAACAGGCGCCCGCGGTCGCGCAGGTCGGCGATCAGGTCGGGGTCGGCGTCCTTGACGAACGTCCCGGCGTAGGGGCCGATGCGCTCGTCGTAGGTCCCGTCCGGGCGCACCGGGTTGAGCACGGTCAGGCCGTAGCGCTCGCCCAGGCGGAAGTCGTCCTCCCCGAAGGCGATGGCCGTGTGGACCAGTCCGGTGCCGTCCTGCGCGGTGACGAAGTCGGCCGGCAGGACGGTGTGGCCGCGCTCGCCGTAGTCCGCGGCGCCCAGGAACGGGAAGGGCGGGGCGTAGCGGATCCCCTCCAGCTCGCTGCCCGCGAAGCGGTCCAGCCGCTCGGCGTCCTCGCCCAGCACGCGCTCCATCAGGTCGTCGGCCACCACGAAGACCTCGCCGTCCTTGCGGGCGCGGACGTAAACGATGTCGGGGTGGACGGCCACCGCGGCGTTGGAGACCAGCGTCCAGGGCGTGGTGGTCCAGACCAGCAGGACGTCGCCGGGCTGCAGCGGCTGGCCGGCGTCCTCGGTGGGGAAGCGCACGTAGACGGAGGGATCGACCACGTCGCGGTAGCCCTGCGCCACCTCGTGCGAGGACAGCGCCGTCCCGCAGCGCGGGCAGTAAGGGACGACCTTGTGGCCCTCGTACAGCAGGTCGCGGTCCCAGATCTCGCGCAGCGCCCACCACACCGACTCGATGTAGGGGGCGTCCAGCGTGCGGTAGGCGTGCTCGAGGTCGACCCAGAACCCGATGCGCTCGGTGAGCGCGTTCCACTCCTCCAGGTACTCGAACACCGACTCCCGGCACTGGCGGTTGAACTCGGCGATCCCGTAGGCCTCGATGTCGGCCTTGCTCTTGATGCCGAGCTTCTCCTCCACCGCGATCTCCACCGGCAGGCCGTGGCAGTCCCACCCGCCCTTGCGCTCGACCGAGTAGCCGCGCATCGTGCGGTAGCGGGGGAAGATGTCCTTGAACGCCCGCGAGAGGACGTGGTGGGTGCCGGGCGGGCCGTTGGCGGTGGGCGGGCCCTCGTAGAAGACCCAGGCCGGGGCGCCCTCCCGGCGCCGGATCGACTCGCGGAAGACGTCGCGCTCGCGCCAGCGCTCCAGGACCTCCTCCTCCAGGCGGGGGAGGTCGGGACGCGGGTCGACGGGGCGATGGGGCGGGCGCGCGGCCATGGCCGCCGATTCTAGGCGGGCGCCCTGCGGGCCTAGCCGCGCGCGGCGGCGGCGGCGCGCTGCACGCCGGCCTCGACGCGGCGGTCCTCGAGCGTGCGGACCAGCGTCTCGCACGCGGCCACGGCGCTGTCGCCCAGGCGGGCGACGGTGCTGGCCCCGGTGTCGGGCAGCGCGCCGCGGAAGTCGAAGACCTCCACGCAGCGCTCCCCGCCACGGGCGCTGTAGACGAGGCGCCCGAAGGCATCCAGCTGGGTGGGTCGCCCGGTGAGGACGACCGCGGCCGGGTCCAGCGCGCGCAGGGCGCGGCCCAGGCGGGCGGGATCCACGTCGACCGGAAGGACCAGCGTGCGCAGGCCGGCGCGGCGCAGCGCCAGCTCCAGCGCCTGGACGTGGAGCCCGTCCACCTGGAACGGCGACGCCGCATCGAAGATCATCACGCCCTCCGGGCGCTGGGCGGGCGGCGCCACGCGCAGCGCGGCGGCCAGCCAGCCGGTGCTGTAGCGCCAGGCGAACTGGTACTCGGGCCCGGGGCCGTCGCCGACGTCCAGCGCGGCCACGGCGGGCAGCAGCAGCTCCTCGACCGTGCGCTCGACGGAGCGCAGCGACAGGCTCTCCTCCAGCAGGCGGTCGGCCTTGGTCTCGTCGAAGCGCCCGAGGGCGGCCTCCAGGCGCGCCGCGGTCGAGGGGCCCTCGCCGCGTTCGCGCGCCAGCGAGATCGCCGACGAGATGTTGTGCGTCTCCGCGAAGGACTCGCGCAGGGCCTCGACCTCGGTCATGTCGTACTGGCGGTGGCCGCCCTGCGTGCGGCGGGGCTTGGGATAGCCGAAGCGGCGCTCCCAGCTGCGCAGCGTGTTGGGGCTGACGCCGAGGATCTCGGCCGCGGCGTTCGTGCGGATGACGCTCATGGGGAGGTTTGTCGCACCTTCGTGAACGACGGGCAAATCCAGCAACAATCCGTGCACTTCGGCGTCGGCGCCGGTCCCGGGATTCCTGCTCAGGCGCTGGGGCCCAGCCGCATGGCCGTGGCGGCCTGCTCGCGCTGGAAGCGCCCGCGGTCCGCGCAGCCCGACCCGCCGGCGCGCACCTGCGCCTCCGTGGGCGGGTCCAGGGCCAGCAGCTGGGACACGCTGACCAGGCGCACGCCCTTGCGCTTGGCCGCGGCGAGGATCTGCGGGAGCGCCGCCAGCGTGCGGTCGTAGGTGTCGTGCATGAGGATGATCGCCCCGGGCCGCATCCCCGCCTCGGCGTTGGCGAGGATCTGGTCGCTGCCCGCGCCGGCGGAGTCGCGCGTGTCCACGTCCCACAGCACGGGGACCATGCCCAGCCGCGTGGTCGCCCGGTCGGTCCGCGCGTCGCGCGAGCCGAACGGCGGGCGCATCAGGTCGACGCGGCGGCCGGTCGTGCGCTCCAGGATGCGCTTGGTGTCCCCCAGCTCCGAGCGCAGCTGGGCGTCGGCCAGCTTGGGGAGGCTGGAGTGGGTCCAGGTGTGGTCGGCCACGCCGCCCTGGTCGACCTGGCGGCGCAGGACCTCCGGGCGGGCGCCCACGACCTGGCCGACCAGGAAGAACGTCGCCTGGGCCCCGTTGCGCTGCAGGAGCGAGAGCACCTGGTCGGAGTACTGCGTGGGCCCGTCGTCGAAGGTCAGGGCGACGTAGTTGCCGCGCCCGCCGCCGCAGTAGACCGGCAGGCCGAGGCGGTGCAGGCGCGCGACGGCGGCGCGCTGCGCGGGCGTGGCCGGGAGGCCGCGCGCGTCGAGCGGGCCCGCGGAGCCGGAGGCGTAGCGCTGGCGCCAGGGCAGTTTCGCCTTCTGGGCCGGGCCGAGCGACGAGTCGACGGTCGCGCCGAAGGGCGACTCCGAGTCGCCCATGGCCGCGGCGATCACGACGAGCAGCAGTCCCAGGACGGTGCCGAGCGCCACCGCCCGCCGGCGGAGGTACACGGTGGACACGCCGTTCAGCTTAGTGGCGGAAGTGGCGGCGGCTGGTGAAGACCATGGCCACCCCGGCGCGGTCGGCGGCCTCGACCACCTCGTGATCGCGCTTGGAGCCGCCGGGCTGGATGATCGCGGTCACGCCGGCCTCGATGGCCAGCTCGGGCCCGTCGGCGAAGGGGAAGAACGCGTCGGAGGCCAGGGCCGCGCCCTGCAGCGAGTCGGCCTGGGACTTCTCCACGGCCAGGCGCACCGAGTCCACCCGGCTCATCTGGCCCGCCCCGATCCCCGCGGTGGCCAGGTCCTTGGCCAGCACGATCGCGTTGGAGCGCACGTGCTTGCAGACCTTCCAGGCGAAGCCCATCTCGCCCCACTCCTGCTCCGTGGGATGGCGCTCGGTGACCACCTGCATCTCCGAGCGCTCCTCGAGGTCCATGTCGCGGTCCTGCACCAGCAGGCCCCCGATCACGCGCTTGGTGTCCTGCTCGGCGAGGTTCATCCCCCGGCGCTCGTTGTCCTCCATCACCCGCAGGTTGGGCTTGGAGGCCAGGACCTCCAGCGCGTCCTCGTCGAAGCCGGGCGCGAACACCATCTCGGCGAACTGCTCCACGATCGCCTCCGCCAGCGCCCGGTCCACCTGACGGTTGACCAGGATGACGCCGCCGAAGGCGCTCATGGGATCGGCCGCGAAGGCGCGGCGGTAGGCCTCCAGCGCCGACTCGCCCAGCGCGGCGCCGCACGGGTTGTTGTGCTTGACGATCGCGCAGGCCGGGACGCGGAACTCCGACAGCAGCAGCCGGCCCGAGTTGAGGTCGAGCAGGTTGTTGAACGACAGCTCCCGGCCGCCGTGCTGCTTGACCATCGACAGCACGTGCATGCGGGCGCCGACCTGGGCGTAGTAGGCGGCGCGCTGGTGGGGGTTCTCGCCGTAGGGGAGATCCAGGACCTTCTCGAAGGCGCGCACGTGCAGGGCGGGGAACGACTCCTGCTTCTCGGCGAACCACCGCGCGATCGCGGTGTCGTAGCGCGCGGTGTAGGCGAAGGCCTCGCCCGCCAGCGACTCGCGGGTGGACAGCGGCAGGCGGCGGTCGCCGGCGCGCAGCTCCTCCAGGACCGCGTCGTAGCTCTCGGGCCGTACGACCACGGCCGCGAAGTCGTAGTTCTTGGCGGCCGCGCGGATCATCGTGGGGCCGCCGACGTCGATGTTCTCGATGACCTCGGAGTCCTCCACGCCACGCCGGGCCGCGGTGCGCTCGAAGGGGTAGAGGTTCACGCACACCAGGTCGACGAACTCGACGGCCTGCTCCTCGGCCGCCCGCAGGTGCAGCGGCTCGTCGCGGCGCGCCAGCAGCCCGGCGTGGAGCTTGGGGTGCAGCGTCTTGACCCGGCCGTCCATGATCTCGGGGAAGCCGGTGAGGTCGGAGATCGAGCGCACCGGGATCCCCGCCGCCTCGAGCTCCTGCGCGGTTCCGCCGGTGGAGACGATCTCGATCCCCAGGTCGGCCAGGCCCCGGGCGAACTCGACGATGCCGCGCTTGTCGGACACGGACAGCAGCGCGCGCGCCACCTGGACCTCGCCGGGCGCCGCGAAATGCGAGCTGACTGCGGCCTCCTCCATCCGGCGCGAGACTATCGGGCGACGACCACGCGGCGGCGGTTGGCGGGGTCGAAGGACACGGCGCCGGCGGCGATCAGGCGGATGGCCTCGGGGAGCAGCTCGTGCTCCAGGGGCTGCAGGCGCTTGTGGACCTCGTCGGGATCGGCGGCCTCGGGCAGCTCGAGCGAGCGCTGGAGGATCACGGGCCCGCTGTCCACGCCCTCGTCCACGAAGTGCACGGTCACGCCGAACACCTTCACCCCGTAGGCCACCGCCTGGCCGATGGCGTCCAGGCCGGGGAAGGACGGCAGCAGCGCCGGGTGGACGTTGATCACCCGGTCGGGGAAGCGGCCCAGGAAGGCGCCGGTGAGCAACTGCATGTAGCCGGCCAGGACCACGAGCTCCACGCCCTGCTCGGCCAGCCAGGCCGCCATCGCCGCGTCGCGCCCCTCGCGGTCGGGATAGTCGGCGGAGCGGAAGACGCCGGCCGGAACGCCCGCGGCGCGCGCCCGGTCCAGGGCGGGCGCGCGGGGCTGGTCGGAGGCCGCGGCGCGCAGCTCGATCCCGTCACGCCCGTGGACGGTGTCGAGGATGGCCTGAAGGTTGGTGCCGGCGCCGGAGGCCAGGACCCCGACGTTCATGCCCGCGCCAGCTTCGGGAAGCGACCTCCCGTCGAGCGCAGCGTGCCCGCGTCCAGCAGGCCGTCGACGCGGTCCAGGACCTCGTCGCGCGTCATGTGGGAGAAGGTGCCGTAGGCGGGCAGGCCGTCGTAGGAGTACTTCTCGATCGTCTTGGACCGCCCGCCGCGCAGGATCTCCACCGCCCGCGTGCGCCCCACGGACGGCGAGGCGCAGACCACGAGGTCGACGATCGCGGCGTCCAGGTCGCCGGCCGGCGCGCCGCCGGAGGCCGCCTGCGCCTGCGCGCGCACGGGCGCGGCCGGCGCCAGGCCGGGATCGCACACGTCGCAGCAGCGGCCGTTGGGCGCCGGCTGCGCGTTGTCGCCGAAGTGGCGCAGGATCGTGGCGCGCCGGCAGGTGGACGACTCCACGTAGGCCCACACCGCGCGGTACTGGCGCCAGCGGGCCCGCTCCCCGTCGCCCGCGGAGCTGCGGCACGCGGCCTGGGCGCGCGCATCGAAGGGCGCCAGCAGGCGCCCGCGCACCCGGTCCAGGGAGGCGGGCGACGGCTGGGCGACGCCCGCCCGGGCCAGGTGCCCGACCAGGGCGGAGACCTGCTCGGTGTCGCAGCCCGCCATTCCGGCCAGCTCGCCGATGTCCCAGTCGTAGCGGCCGTCCTGCGCGCGCAGCTGCAACATGGCGGCGAGGCGGGCGAAGTCGCCCTCCCCCACGCGCGCGCGCTCGATGAAGAAGACGTGCAGCCCCTTGTCGCGCTTCTCCGCGAACAGCAGGGCGCGGGCCGGGGCCCCATCGCGGCCGGCGCGGCCGGCCTCCTGGTAGTAGGCCTCCACCGAGCCGGGGACGGTCGCGTGGCAGACCGTCCGCACGTCGGCCTTGTCCACACCCATCCCGAAGGCATTGGTGGCCACGATCAGCGGGACGTCGCCGGCCATGAAGCGCGTCTGCGTCTCCGCGCGCCGCGGGCGGCTGAGGCCGGCGTGGTAGGGCAGCGCCTCGACGCCCAGGTCGCGGCTCAGGTCGCCGGCCAGCGCCTCGACCGCCGCGCGCGTGCCCGCGTAGACGATCGCCGGCAGCGCGCCGTCCTCGGCCAGCGCCGCCGCGAGCCGCGCGCGCTTGTCGGCGGCGGTTCGGCACGGCACGACGGCGAAGGCCAGGTTGGGGCGGTCGAACCCGGTCGCGATCCGCGCCGGGTCGCGCAGGCCCAGCCGCCGCACGATGTCGCTCGCCACCTGGGGCGTGGCGGTCGCGGTGGAGGCGACCAGCGACTGCGCCCCCACGTAGCGCGCGGCGTCGGCCAGGCGGAAATAGTCCGGGCGGAAGTCGTGACCCCACTGGGACACGCAATGCGCCTCGTCGACCACGAACAGGCCCACCCGCGTGTCGCGCAGGGCCTCCACGAACCCCGGCGACGAGAAGCGCTCGGGCGCCACGTAGAGCAGACGCAGGTCGCCGGCGGCGGCGCGCTCCAGGGCCGCGCGGTTCGCGGACGGGTCCTGCTGGGCGTTCACCAGCGCGGCGGCGCCGGGCGCGCGCGCGTCCAGCGCCTGGACCTGATCCTGCATCAGCGAGACCAGCGGCGAGACCACGATGGTCAGGTCGTCGCGCAGCAGCGCGGGCAGCTGATAGCAGAGCGACTTGCCCGACCCGGTGGGCATCACCACGAGCACATCGCGGCCCGCCAGCGCGGCCTCGCACGCCTCGCGCTGCCCGGGCCGGAAGGCGGGGAAGGCGAAGCGCTCGCTCAGGGCGTCGTCGAGCGTGGGCGTGGCCGCTAACACCCACGCACCGTAGCGGGGCGGGCGGAGGGAGAGACGCGCGGAATGTGCCACCACTCACACCCCCGGCCTCCGCATGAGCAGAGACTCGTCGCATGACCACATTCGCCTTCACACTCGCCGGAGGCAGCGGCATCTTCGCCGCCTTCCTCCTCTTCTTCACCGTCGCCGTGATCTACAGCCTGTACAGCCGACGCGGCAGCGGGATCAACCAGCACCCGCACGGCAACGTCTACACCAACGCCCCTGGGGCCACCGGCTCCAGCACGGTCGGCAACGACCGCATCGCGGCGCAGAATCTGACGCGCGGCACGCGCTAGCGAAGACCGTCTCCCGCGGAACCCGCTAGGCCTTGATCAACGGCAGTTCGTCCTCGAGGGCGAACTTGCCGTTGGCCTCGCCGTCGGTCCCCGCGAGGGGGTAGTCGCCGGTGAAGCAGGCGTCGCAGTGGGTCGCGCGCGTGGAGCGGATCGCCTCGTACACGCCGTCGAGGGAGAGGTAGGCCAGCGAGTCGCAGTCCAGCTCGCGGGCGATCTCCTCCACGGTCCGCCCGTGGGCGACCATCTCCTCGCGCGTGGACATGTCGACGCCGTAGTGGCAGGGATGGCGGATCGGCGGCGCGGTGATGCGCATGTGCACCTCGGCCGCCCCGGCGTCGCGCAGCATCTTCACGATCTGGCGCGTGGTGTTGCCGCGCACGATGGAGTCGTCGACCACGACCAGCCGCTTGCCGCTGACCACCTCGGGGAGCGGGTTGAACTTCATCCGCAGGCCGTGCTTGCGCAGCTCCTGGCCCGGCTGGATGAAGGTCCGCGCCACGTAGCGGTTCTTGATCAGCCCGTCGTCCTGCGGGATGCCTGAGGCGCGCGAGTAGCCGGCCGCGCCGGGATTGCCCGAGTCGGGCACCGGGATGACCACGTCGCCCTGCACGGGCGCCTCGCGGAACAGGATCTCCCCCATCTTGCGGCGGGAGACCTGGGTACGGTTGCCCTCCAGCCGCGAGTCGGGGCGCGCGAAGTAGATGTGCTCGAACACGCAGAAGGCGCGCCGCGCGCCGGTGACGACCTGGCGCTCCTCGACCCCTCCCTCGCCCAGGGAGACCATCTCGCCCGGCTCGACCTCGCGGACCAGCTCCGCGCCGATGATGTCCAGCGCGCAGGACTCGCTGGCCACGCAGTAGCGGTCGCCGATCTTCCCCAGGCACAGGGGCCGCAGCCCGGCCGGGTCGCGGAACGCGGTCACGCCGTCGCGGGTCATGACCACGGTGGAGAAGGCGCCTTTCAGCCGCGGCATGACGTCGGCGATGGCGTCCTGCACCCGCTCGGCCTCGTGGGTGGAGAGCAGCGCGGCGATGATCTCGGAGTCCGAGGTGGAGCGGAACGAGACGCCCTTGTCGCGCAGGCCCGAGTGGAGCTCCACCGCGTTGATGAGGTTGCCGTTGTGGGCGAGCGCCAGCTCGCGGCGGTCGGAGCGGTGGACCGGCTGCGCGTTCTCCCACGCGCTGGAGCCGGTCGTGGAGTAGCGGACGTGGCCGATGGCCATTTCTCCTTGCAGAGCGCGCAGGCTCTGCTCGCTGAACACCTGGCTGACCAGGCCCAGCTCGCGCTGGGTCATGATGTGGCCGTCCTGGACGCTGGCGATCCCCGCGGACTCCTGGCCGCGGTGCTGCAGCGCGAACAGCGCGAAGTAGGCGAGACGCGCTACGTCGTGATCCGGGGCGTACACCCCGAAGACGCCGCATTCGTCTCGCGGTCCGTCGCGAAGATCCGGGTCGAGGCTGGGCTCAGACAAGAGGGGGGCCGGGTGGCTTCCGAGGCCGTCCGGTCGGAACGACAAGGGTAGCAACGCTCCCGGCTAGGGGAAGAGGGGCGCCAGGCCGCCGGCCCACGCCTCGCGCAGCTCGGCCAGGCTCCACTCCAGGCGCCCTTCGGCCCCCAGCTCGACGAGGAGGGCCTCGCCGCCCACCTCGCCGAGGACGGTCACCGGGATCCGTTCGGCCATCCGGTCGAAGACCTCGCGGGGGCCGGTGAGGACGAACCCGCCGGTCCCCTCGCCGAACAGGAACCGATCGAGGCCTTCGCCGGGCGGTGCGAAGTCGATCCGCGCGCCCAGGCCGCCGGCGATCGCCGCCTCGGCCACGGCGACGGCGAAGCCGCCCTCGGCCGCGTCGTGGGCGCTGGAAACGTCTCCCGCGCACACAGCCTCGCGCACTACCTCCAGCGCCGTGCGGGCGGCCTCCAGGTCCACCTCGGGCAGCTCCTGCGGCAACGCCTCGCCGCGCAGCTTGGCCAGCTCGGACCCCGGGAGGTGCGGCAGGAAGGGGCCGGCGAAGGCCAGCGCGTCGCCCGCGCGCGCGAAGCCGAGCCGACCGGCCGCGGCGGCGTCGGGCAGGCGGCCCACCATCCCCACCACCGGGGTGGGGTAGATCGGGCCGTCGGGCGCCTCGTTGTATAGGGAGACGTTGCCGCCCACCACGGGCACGTCCAGCGCCCGGCAGGCGTCGGCCAGGCCGCGGACCGACTCCGACAGCTGCCAGGCGACGTGCGGCTTCTCCGGGTTGCCGAAGTTCAGGCAGTTGGTGAGGCCGAGCGGCTCGGCGCCGGCGCACGCCAGGTTGGCCGCACACTCCAGCACCGCCGCGACCGTCCCGCGATAGGGGTCGCAGGCCACCCGGCGCCCGTTGCCGTCGATGGAGACCGCCAGGGCGGCGCCGTCGGGCAGGGCGAGGACGGCGGCGTCGGCCTCCTCGGGACGGCGCACCGTGCGCGACTGGACGATCGAGTCGTACTGCTCGAACAGCGGCCGCCGCGAGGCGATGTTGGGCGAGGACAGCAGGGCCAGCAGCGCCTCGCGCGGCGTGGCCGCGGGGTCCAGCGTGCGCTCCGGGGCCGGATACAGCGCCCCGTCCGGGCGCGCGGGCGCCAGGTCGTAGAGCGGGCAGTCGTCCACCAGCGCGGCCACCGGGACATCGCCCTCCACCTGGCCGTCGCGCAGCACCCGCAGGTGCCCGGTGGTGGTCACCTCGCCGATCGGGGTACCGCCCACCTCCCAGCGCGCGCAGACCGCCAGCACCTCGTCCACCCGGGCCGGCCCCACCACCGCCAGCATCCGCTCCTGGGACTCGGACACCATGATCTCGAAGGCCTCCATGTCGGACTCCCGCAGCGGGACGCGGCCGACGTCGAGGTCGATCCCGACCTCCCCCTTGGAGGCCATCTCGGCCGCCGACGAGGTCAGCCCCGCGGCGCCGAGGTCCTGGAGGGAGACCAGCAGCTCGCGGTCCAGCAGCTCCAGGCAGCACTCCATGACCTTCTTCTCCTCGAAGGGGTCGCCGATCTGGACCGAGGGGCGCTTGGCTTCATCCTCGGCGTCGAGCTCGGCCGAGGCCAGCACCGACGCCCCGCCGATCCCGTCGCGCCCGGTCGAGGCCCCCATCAGCACCAGCACGTTCCCCGGCCCGGCGGCGGCGGCGCGGATCAGGCGGTCGTGCCCGGCCAGTCCCAGGCACATGGCGTTGACCAGGCAGTTCTGCTCGTAGGGCCCCTCGAAGTAGACCTCGCCGCCCACCGTGGGCACGCCGATCGAGTTCCCGTAGTGGCCGATCCCCGCCACAGCGCGGTCCAGCAGGTAGCGCGAGCGATTCGATGTCGGCTCCCCGAAGCGCAGCGAGTCCAGCACGGCGATCGGCCGGGCGCCCACGGCGAACACGTCGCGCAGGATGCCCCCCACGCCGGTGGCCGCCCCCTGGAAGGGCTCCACCGCGCTGGGGTGGTTGTGGGACTCGACCTTGAAGGCGCAGGCCAGGCCCCCGCCGACGTCCACCGCGCCCGCGTTCTCGCCCGGGCCCAGCAGCAGGTGCTCCCCCTCGGTGGGCAGTTGCCCCAGCAGCCGCTTGGAGTGCTTGTAGGCGCAGTGCTCGCTCCACAGCAGCGAGAACATCGCCAGCTCGACCTGGTTGGGCGCGCGGCCCAGCTGGGCGACGATCAGGTCGTACTCGGCGGGGGTCAGGCCGAGGGCGACCGCCTCCTCGACGCCCGGGAGCTGCTGGATGTCAGAGGGCAAAGGCGGCCGCGACGCTCACGGGCTCGATGCTAGCGCCCGGGTCGGCTCGGCCACCGTCCCGCGAATCAGGTCCGCCGCACGCTCCGCGATGGCGATCGTCGGGGCGTTCGTGTTGCCCCGCACCACCACCGGCATGACCGAGGCGTCGACCACCCGCAGGGCATCCACGCCCTGCACCCGCAGCTGCGAGTCGACCACCGATCCCATGGCGCAGGTCCCGACCGGGTGGTAGAGCACCTGGGAGCTGCGCGCCATGTGCGCGCGCATGTCGGCCTCGCCGTCGGACTCGGCCCCCACGTAGCGCTCCTTGCAGTAGGGCGCCAGCGCCGGCTGGCGCGAGATCTCGTGGACCCGGCGCAGCCCGTCCATCACCACCCGCACGTCCTCGGGGTCGGAGTAGAAGGCGTGGCGGATCGCCGGCTTGGCGCCCGGGTCGGCGCTGCGCAGGCGGACGGTCCCGCGGCTGCGCGGGGTCAGCAGGCACACGCCGAAGGAGATCCCGTGGGCCACCGGGTCTCCCAGCCCCTCGTCCACGAACATCACCGGGGCGCAGTGGAACTGGAGGTCGGGGGCGGGCAGGCTCGGGTCCGAGCGCCAGAAGCCACCGGTCTCGGCGACGTTGGACGTCAGCGGGCCCTGGCCCTGGGTGGCGAACGCCTCCCGGTGCTCGGGCTCGGCGCCGACGATCAGCGACACCGGCGCGTCGGTGGTCCAGATCCCGCCGATCTGCACGTGGTCCTGGAGGTTGCCGCCCACCTCGGGCAGGTCGACCGCCACCTCGATCTCGCGCATGGCCAGGTGCTCGGCCGGGCCGATGCCCGAGAGCATCAGCAGCTGGGGCGAGTTGTAGGCGCCGGCGGCCAGGATCACCTCGCGCTCGGCGCGGACCTCGACCGGCTCGCCGCCGCGCTCGCCCGCGACGCCGACCGCGCGCCCGCCCTCCAGCAGGATCCGGTGGACGTGCGTGCGCGTCTCCACGTGGAGGTTGGGACGGTCGAGCACCGGGTGCAGGAAGGCCACCGCGGTGGAGCAGCGCATCCCGTTGCGCTGGGTCACCTGGTAGCGCCCGACGCCTTCCTGCGCGGCGCCGTTGAAGTCGTCGTTGCGGTCGTGGCCGGCCTGCACCGCGGCCTCCACGAAGGCGTCGGCCATCGGGTTGTTGGAGCGGCTGTCGGACACGCTCAGCTCGCCGCCCGCGCCGTGGAACTCCGACGCGCCGCGCTCGTTGTCCTCGCCGCGCTTGAACAGCGGCAGCAGGTCGTCGTAGCCCCAGCCCTCGTGACCGAGGTCGCGCCAGCCGTCGTAGTCCACGCGCCCGCCGCGGATGTAGACCATGGCGTTGATGGAGGAGGAGCCGCCGAGGGTCTTGCCCCGCGGCATGTACATCATCCGCCCGTTGCAGCCGTCCTCGGGCAGCGTGGCGTAGTCCCAGTCGACGTCGGTCTTCAGCAGCGACCCGAAGGCGGCGGGGACGTGGATGTTCTCCTTCTCGTCCGGCGGCCCGGCCTCGATCAGCAGGACCGAGACGCTCGGGTCCTCGGACAGCCTGGCGGCCAGCACGCAGCCGGCCGAGCCCGCCCCCACGATCGCGTAGTCGTACGTCGACATCCGCTCCTCCTCCGTTCCGGGTGTGGAGCGATGCTACGCCGGGACGGCGGCCAGCGAGGAAAAGATGCGCAAACCGTCGGTGGAGCCGGTGAGCGGGTCCACCGCGTGCTCGGGGTGGGGCATGAGGCCGAAGACGTTGCCGGCCTCGTTGGCCACGCCCGCGATGTCGTCCTCGGAGCCGTTGGGGTTGTGGCCGGGCGCGTAGCGCAGCACGACCCGCACGTCCCCGTCGGCCGGGCGGTGGTAGCGGCCGGTGGTGTGCTTGAGCGGGATCGTGAGGCGGTCGCCCGGGGAGCAGCCGCGGGTGAACGGGGTGTCCGCGTCCACCACCTCGAGGTCCACGTCGCGACAGACGAAGCGCAGGCCCGCGTTGGGCAGCAGCGCGCCGGGCAGCAGGCCGGCCTCGCACAGCACCTGGAAGCCGTTGCAGATCCCCAGGACCGGGCCGCCCGCGCGCGCGAACTCGATCACCGACTCCATCACCGGGGAGAAGCGGGCGATGGCGCCGACGCGCAGGTAATCGCCGTAGGAGAACCCGCCGGGGACGATCACCGCGTCCACGTCGCGCAGGTCGCGGTCGCCGTGCCACAGCAGGACGGACTCGCCGACCCGGCCGGCCGCGAGCTGGGCATCGACCTCGTCGCAGGAGCCGGGGAAGCGGACGATCCCGAACTTCACGACGTCTGGATCTCGTAGTCCTCGATCAGCGGGTTGGCCAGGAGCTTCTCGCACATGGCCTCCAGCTGGGCGGGGTCCTCGACGTCGAGCTCGATCAGCCGCCCGACGTGCACGTTCTCCACGCCCTCGAAGCCCAGCGCCGGCAGCGCGCGCTCGACGGCCTTGCCCTGGGGGTCGAGGATCCCGGCCTTGGGACGAACCAGGACCCGAGCCCTCACGGCGCCGTCCGCTCCAACCACTTGCTGAAGGGCTCGTCGCACAGGCGCTCGTAGGCCTCGACGTAGCGCTCGCGCGTGCGGGCCACCACGTCCTCGGGGATGGCCGGCGCGGGCGGGGCCTTGTCCCAGCCGCTGCCCGAGGCCCAGTCGCGCACGTACTGCTTGTCGAAGGAACGCTGGCCGCGGCCCGGCTCGTACTCGTCGGCCGGCCAGAAGCGCGAGGAGTCGGGCGTCAGGACCTCGTCGCCGAGCACGAGGCCGCCGTCCTCGTCGAGGCCGAACTCGAACTTCGTGTCGGCCAGGATGATCCCCCGCTCGCGCGCGTACTGGGCGCCGAACTCGTACAGGTCGATCGAGGCGTCGCGCGCGCGCTCCAGCAGCGCCCGGTCGCCCACGATCTCGGCCGCGCGGTCGAAGTCCACGTTCTCGTCGTGGTCGCCCTCCTCCGCCTTGGTGGCGGGCGTGAAGATCGGCTCGGGGAGCTGCTCGGACTCCCGCAGCCCCGCCGGCAGCTCGATCCCGCAGATCGCGCCGGTCGCCTGGTAGTCCTTCCAGCCCGAGCCGGTCACGTACCCGCGGACCACGCACTCGACCGGCAGCATGCGCAGCTTGCGCACGCGCAGCGCCCGGCCGCGGACCTCGTCGGGCACGCCGTCGGTGGCGGATATGAAGTGGTTGGCGACGATCCCGGCCGCGCGCGCGAACCACATCACCGAGAGGCCCGTGAGCACCTTCCCCTTGTCGGGGATTGGGGTCGGATGGACAGCGTCGTAGGTCGAGATCCGGTCGCTGGCGACCATAAGGACCTCGTCGCCGAGGTCGTACATCTCGCGGACCTTCCCGGAGGTCAGGAGAGGAAGATCGGCAACCGTCGTCACTGAGCCGATGCTAGCAACGAGAGCGGCGCGTCAGGCGGCCCGGCCGACGTCCAGACGAGCCTCGAGCTCGGCGAGCCGGGACCGCGCGCGGCGCACCTCCACGTTGGCCCGCTCCAGGCCGTCGAGCACCTCGCCGAGGCGGCGGCGCTCCGTGGGCGGCGGACGGTCCGGCGCCGGCGGGGGCACCGCGTCGTCGCGCAGACGCGCCGCGGCCTCCTCGAGGCGGCTGACGATCGCGCCCAGCTCCTCCGACTGGCTCGCCACGCGCCCATGGTCGCCGCGCGCCCGGACGGACCGGTCAGGCGATCTCGTCCAGGCGCCCGACGATCTCCGCCGCGTGGCGGGTGAAGCGCGCCGGGTCGAACAGGGCGTCGAGGTCGAGGCCCGCCGCCGCGGGCTCGGCCTCCAGCAGCGTGCGCAGCGGGGTGCCCTCGTCCCAGGCGCGCTGGGCCAGCGACTGCACGATCCGGTAGGCGTCATCGCGCGCCATCCCGTTCTCCACCAGGGCCAGCAGCACGGTCTGGGAGAACAGCGCGCCGTGGGTCAGCTCCAGGTTGGCCCGCATCCGGTCGGCGTGGACGGTCATCCCGGTGACCACCCGCAGGGCCAGCGACTGCATGTAGTCAAGGAGGATCGTGGAGTCGGGCAGGATCACCCGCTCGGCGCCGGAGTGGGAGATGTCGCGCTCGTGCCACAGCGCCACGTTCTCCGTCGCCGCCTGCGCGTTGCCGCGCAGCACGCGGGCCAGGCCCGTGAGGCGCTCGGTGACGATCGGGTTGCGCTTGTGGGGCATGGCGCTGGAGCCCTTCTGACCCTCCTTGAACGGTTCTTCGATCTCTCTGACCTCCGTCCGCTGGAGGTGCCGAACCTCGGTGGCGAAGCGCTCCATGCCCGCGCCGGCCAGGGCGATGGACTGCAGCAGCTCGGCCAGCCGGTCGCGGGCCACGACCTGGGTCGATACCGGCTCGCGCTCCAGGCCCAGCCGCGCGAGCACCCGCTCCTCGTAGCCGGGGTCGTGCGCGGAATAGGTCCCGACCGCGCCGGAGATCGCGCCGACCGAGGCGTGGACGAACGCGCGCTCCAGGCGCTGCGCGTTGCGGTGGGCCTCGAAGGCGAACCCGGCCAGCTTGACGCCGAACGTGGTGGGCTCGGCGTGCACGCCGTGCGTACGCCCCACGCACACCGTGTCCACGTGCTCGCGCGCCCGCACGGCCAGCGCCGCCACCAGCTGCCGCGCGCCCGCGACCACCTCCTCGCCCGCCGCCTGCACCTGGAGGGCCAGCGCGGTGTCCAGCACATCGGAGGAGGTCAGCCCGAAGTGGATCCAGCGCCCGGCGTCGCCCGCGCTCGCCGCCAGGACGTCCACGAACGCGGCGACGTCGTGGTCGGTGACCCGCTCGCGCTCGCGGACCGCGTCGACGGTGAAGGTGGCGCCGCGGATCGCCTCCAGCTCTTCCGGGGTCGGCCCCTCCAGCTCCTCCGCGGCCGCGACCTCGACCCGCCGCCACGCCTCCATCCGGGCCTCGTCGGTCCACAGGTGGCCCAGCTCGGGGCGGGTGTAGCGATCTATCACCCCCTGATCATCGCGGATAGGATCGACGTTGCTCGTGGCGACCTACGACCTCAACGGCAAGGTGGCGCTGGTGACGGGCGCCGCGCGGGGCATCGGATTCGAGACCGCGCGCCAGCTGCACGAGCGCGGCGCGTCGGTCGTGCTGGTCGACCTCGACGAGGAGCAGACGCAGGCCGCGGCCCAGCGCGTGGGCGAGCGCGCGATCGGCCTGGGCGGCGACGTGACCGACCGCGACGCGACGCAGGCCGCTGTGGATGCCGCGGTGGAGCGCTTCGGCGGGCTGGACGTGGTGGTGGCCAACGCCGGCGTCGCGCCACCCATCTCCACCATCCGCATGACCGACGAGGACGCCTTCGAGCGGACCGTGGAAATCGACCTCCTGGGCGTCTGGCGGACGGTGCGCCCCGCGCTCCCGCAGATCGTGGAGCGTCAGGGCCACGTCGTGGTCGTCGCCTCGGTCTACGCCTTCTTCAACGGCGTCCTGAACGCGTCCTACGCGATGAGCAAGGCCGGTGTCGAGTCCTTCGGGCGCGCGCTGCGCGTCGAGCTCACGCCCCACGGGGCGAGCGCGAGCGTCGCCTACTTCGGGTTCATCGACACCAAGATGGTGCAGGACGGCTTCGCCGATCCCATCGCCAAGCGCTTCGAGGAGTCCACACCCGCCTTCGCCCGGCGCCGCCTGCCGCCCAGCGCGGCCGGCGCGGCCATCGTGGAGGGGATCGAACGGCGCGCGCCGCGCATCGTCGCCCCGCGCTGGTGGAAGGCCTGGTCGACGCTCCGGGGGATCCTCAACCCCCTGTTCGACGCTCGCGCCGAGCGCGACGCGACGACGCAGGACATCGTCCGCGCCGCCGAGGCCCCGGACCGCGTGCCCGGCCCGCAGGGCAGCGAGCGCAGCGGACTGCCCGCGCCCTAGCCCCGCTAGGCGTCGATGATCTTCGCCGCCAGGATGGCGGCGTTGCGCGCGGAGTTCAGGCCGACGGCGGCGACCGGCACCCCCGGTGGCATCTGGGCCACGGACAGCAGCGCGTCCAGCCCGCCCGCGGCGGAGTTCTTGGAGGTCAGCGGCACGCCGACCACCGGCAGCTCGGTGTGCGCGGCGCACACGCCGGGCAGGGCCGCGGACAGTCCAGCGCCGGCGATGATCACCTTCAGCCCGCGCATGCGGGCGGCGCTCGCGTACTCGGCCACCACGGTGGGCTCGCGGTGGGCCGACATCACGCGCACCTCATAGCGGATGCCGCGCTCGTCGAGCTCCTTGGCCGCCTTCTCCATCTCGGGCATGTCGCTCTTGGACCCCATGACGATGCCCACCAGCGGCGCGTCCACCTCGAGGCCGTCGAGCTCGGCCTCGACCTCGGTCAGCGTCTCGGGCGGGGCCGGCTCGGGGGCGCTCACGCGACACGCTCCACGGCGCGCGCGGCGATGTCACGGCGAAGCTGGCGGCCTTCGAAGCGGATCATGTCGGCGGCAGCATACGCGGCGTCCCGCGCGGGCGCCGGGCCGCCTCCCAGCGCCGTCACGTTGAGCACGCGCCCGCCCGCGGTGACCGTCTCGCCACCGGGCCCCAGGGCCGTGCCGGCGTGCGTGACCTCGACCCCGGCGGGCACCTCGTCGAGCCCCGAGATCAAGTCCCCCCGCGACGAGGACTCGGGATAGCCGGCGCTGGCCAGGACGAGCGTGACGGCCCAGCGCGGGTCCCACTCCAGCCGCACGCCGGCCAGGCCGCCGGGCCGGGTGGCGCGCAGCAGCAGGTCCAGCAGGTCGGAGCGCAGCCGCGGGAGCACGGCCTGCGTCTCGGGATCGCCGAAGCGCACGTTGAACTCCAGGACCTTCGGGCCGTCGGCGGCCAGCATCAGGCCCGCGTACAGGACGCCGTGGAACGGGGTGCCGCGCTCGCGCATGAGGTCCACCACCGGCTGGTGGACCGCGGCCGCGAGCTCGTCGACGCGCGCGGCGTCCACGCCCGCCACCGGCGAGTAGGACCCCATCCCGCCCGTGTTGGGGCCCTGGTCGCCGTCGAAGATCCGCTTGTAGTCCTGCGCGGGCGCCATGGCGATGGCCCGCTCCCCGTCGCACAGCGCCAGCAGCGACAGCTCCTCGCCCTCCAGGTGCTCCTCCACCAGCACGCTGGTGTCGCCGAAGCGCCGCGCCACCAGCATGTCCTCCAGGGCCGCGCGCGCCTGCGCTTCGTCCTGGGCGATCACCACGCCCTTGCCGGCGGCGAGCCCGTCGGCCTTGAGGACCGCCGGGTAGGAGGAGATCGCATCCACTCCCGCCTGCACGTCGCGCACCACAGACGCCGCCGCGGTGGGCACCCCGGCCGCGGACATCGCCTCCTTGGCGAAGGCCTTGGAGCCCTCCAGCGCGGCCGCCGCGGCGCTGGGCCCGAAGGCGGCGATCCCCGCCTCGGCCAACGCGTCCACGGCGCCCGCGACCAGCGGCGCCTCGGGGCCCACGACCACCAGGTCGACCCGCTCGTCGCGCGCGGCGCGCACCAGCGCGTCCACGTCGTCGGCCGCGACCTCCAGCGCCCGCGCGTCGCGCGCGATCCCGGCGTTGCCGGGCGCGGCGAGCACCTCCGGCCCCTGGGGGGAACGCAGCAGCGCGCGGACGAGGGCGTGCTCGCGCCCTCCCGCGCCGGCGACCAGGACCCTCACAAAGAGGAGATGAAGTCGTCGATGGGGATCGCGGTCAGCGTCTCGTACTTCGCCGTGCCGCGCGACCCCAGTTCCAGGGACACGCGGGCCATCGCCTTCTCGTCGTCCGCCTCCACCACGTTCACGAAGTCGCAGCGCCCCAGCGTCGCCCACTGGGCCTTGACGGTGGCGCCGAGCTGCTCGATCTCCTTGGAGACCTCCTTGATGCGCTGGGGGTTGTTCTTGACGGTCTGGACGCCTTCGGGCGTGAGGGTCGTGAGCAGGATGAACGTCGTCATTTCTGACCTCCGGGTCGGTCGCGGGCTCCCGTCCGCTGTTCTACCCGACCCGAGGGCGCGGTGCTAGCCTCGCGGCCCCGTGCGCCGCAGCGCCTCGACCCTCGTCCTGCTCGCCGCGCTCGCCGCCTGGGCCCCCGCGGCCGGCGCGGCCACCCTGACCCTGGACCGCGGGTGCTACCTCTCCAAGCAGCCGGCCCTGCCCAACGGGCAGACGATCGCCGTGCGCGGGGCCGGCTTCACGCCCGGCGCGCAGGTGAGCTTCACCCTCGGCTCCGCGTCCCTGGGGGCCATCCCCGCCGACGCCGCGGGCAACGTCGCCGGACAGTTCCAGCCGCCCTCGCTGGGTGGCGCCGGCAGCTTCCGCGACACGCGGATCCTCATCGCCACCGACGGGACCAACCAGGGGACGGCGCCCGTCCCGCTGCGCCGCGTGGCCGCCGACTTCCTCCCCGCGGCCGGCCGACCCAGCACCCACCGCGTGAACTTCTACGTCTACGGCTTCGGGCCGCTGCTGACGGCCCAGCGGCGGTCCACCAACCAGCCGGTCTACGAGCACGTCTTCGACCCCGCGGGCAAGCTGCGCGCCACGTTCCGCGTCGGGCGGACCAGCGGGCCCTGCGGCGACCTCAAGACCACGCGCCGCCGGGTGCTGCCCTTCGCGCACCCCGCCAACGGGCGCTGGAGCTTCATCTTCACGACGAAGCCGCGATACAGCCGCCGGTCGATCCCCGGCGCCGGCGTCGGTTACCAGGTCACGACGGTATTCCGACCGCGCTAGGCGCGCGGGTGAACACCAGCTCGCCCTCCGCGGCGTCGACGCGGACGGTGTCTCCCTCGGCGAACTCGCCCTCGAGGATGGCCAGCGCGAGCCGGTCGACCAGGCGCTTCTGGATCACACGCTTGAGCGGGCGCGCGCCGTAGGTCGGGTCGTAGCCCAGGTTGCCGAGCAGGATGCGCGCGGCGTCCGTCAGCTGCACCTCGATGCCGCGCTCGCGCACCCGGCCCACCAGGCGCTCGACCTGGAGGCCGACGATGTGCGCGATCTGCTCGCGCGAGAGGGGGGCGAACTCGACGATGTCGTCCAGCCGGTTGATGAACTCCGGCTTGAACGTCGCCTCGGCGCCCTCCTTTCCGCCCGGGATGTTCGACGTCATGATCAGGACGGCGTTCTTGAAGTCCACGGTGCGGCCCTGGCCGTCGGTCAGGCGGCCGTCGTCCATCACCTGCAGCAGCGTGTTGAACACGTCGGGGTGGGCCTTCTCGATCTCGTCCAGCAGGACCACGGTGTACGGGCGCCGGCGCACGGCCTCGGTCAGCTGGCCGCCCTCCTCGTAGCCCACATAGCCCGGGGGCGCGCCCACCAGCCGCGACACCGCGTGCTTCTCCATGTACTCGGACATGTCGATGCGGACCATCGCGTCCTGGGAGTCGAACATGAACTCCGCCAGCGCGCGGGCCAGCTCGGTCTTGCCCACGCCGGTGGGGCCGAGGAAGAGGAAGCTGCCGATCGGGCGCTCGGGGTCCTGGAGCCCGGCCCGGGCCCGGCGCAGCGCGTTGGCCACGGCCTCGACGGCCTCGTCCTGCCCGATGACGCGGCGGTGCAGGCGCTCCTCCATGTGGACGAGCTTCTCCACCTCGCCCTCCAGCAGCCGCGAGACCGGGATGCCGGTCCACTTGGCCACGACCTCGGCCACGTCCTGCGCGTCCACCTCCTCCTTGAGGAAGGTGGCCTCCTCGCGCCCGGACTGGGACGCCTCCAGCGCGGCCAGCTTCTTCTCCAGTTCGGGGATCTCGCCGTAGCGCAGCTCGGCGGCGCGCTGGAGGTCGGCCTCGCGCTCGGCGCGCTCGATGTCGCGATGCGCGACGTCGAGGCGCTCCTTGAGCTCCTTGACGCGGTCGAGCTTGGCCTTCTCGGCCTGCCACTGCGCCTTCATCGCGCCGGAGCGCTCGCGCAGGTCGGCGAGCTCGCGCTCGAGCGCCTGGCGGCGCTCCTTGGATGCCTTGTCGCGCTCCTTCTTCAGCGATTCGAGCTCGATCTCGAGCTGCATGATCCGGCGCTCGACCTCGTCGATCTCCGTCGGCAGCGAGTCGATCTCGATGCGCAGCCGCGACGCGGCCTCGTCGATCAGGTCGATGGCCTTGTCGGGCAGGAAGCGGTCGGTGATGTAGCGGCTCGACAGCGTCGCCGCGGCGATGATCGCCGAGTCCTGGATGCGGACGCCGTGGTGGACCTCGTAGCGCTCCTTCAGGCCGCGCAGGATCGCGATGGTGTCCTCGGAGCTCGGCTCCTCGACCATCACGGGCTGGAA
>JAWVFR010000127.1:0-3218 GCA_033855845.1 Solirubrobacteraceae bacterium | reverse complement strand
CCTTGTCCTTGCGGAAACGGCGCCAAAAGAGCTGCAGCGGAGACCGCGCAGCCACGGCCGACAGGCCGGCCACGATCTGGTCGACGCCACTGTCCTCGGCCGACAGCAGATCGCTGGCGCCTGTTCCGGTACTCAAGTCATTGCCCCCTCGGGTGGGTTGCTCCCCCCCTAGTTCCCCGAACCGGTCAACAAACTACACCCTGCGCACCGGTCGCCCCGCCTATACGTACCCTTCTCCGCGGCCCTCGTAGCTCAATGGATAGAGCACGCGCCTCCTAAGCGCGGGATGCAGGTTCGATTCCTGCCGGGGGCATCGCCTGGTTCGCTACCGGTCCGGGCGGTCCGGGAAGACGTCGTCGATCGTCGCCAAAGCCTCGTACGGGGCGTCCGCGGACGCGAGGGCGATCCTGGCCGCGCCGCCCGCCAGGCGGTCCAGGATCGAGACGACGCCGACGACGTCGTGGCCCTCGGCGCGCACGGCCTCGATCGCCTGGACGGTCGATCCGCCGGAGGTCACGACGTCCTCCACGATCAGGCAACGCTCGCCGGGATCGAGCGTCGGGCCCTCGATCTTGCGCTGGAGCCCGTGCGCCTTGGCCTCCTTGCGGACGAAGAAGGCCTTGACGTCGGCGCCGCCCGCCAGCGCGGCGCAGGCCGGGGCGTCGGCGCCCATCGTCAGGCCGCCCACCGCCGTCGCTTCCCATTGCCGCGCGAAGCCGGCGACGAGCTCGCTCAGGGCGGCGAAGCCGGCCGGGCGCAGGATCGCGCGCTTGGCGTCCACGTAGTACTGGGCAGTCGCTCCCGAGGTGAGCGTGACCTCGCCGACGATCAGGGCGTGGCGACGCAGTTCCTCGATCAAAGTGTCTTTCGCTGACATCCAGCCAGACACTATTGGCCGCCACGGCCGTAGACTGAACCCGTGGAGCACCGATTCGGCCTTGAGGCCGACTTCGCGCTGGGAATCGAGGAGGAGCTCCTGCTCGTCGATGAGAGGGATTTCCGGCCCGCGAACAACGCGTCGGACCTGGTGGGCCGCGTGAGCACCGAGAGCGGCTCGATCATGAACGACCTCTACGAGGCGCTGATCGAGACCTCGACCCCCGTGGTGCGCAGCGCGCCGGAGGGTGTCGAATACCTCGCCCAGCATCGCGAACAGCTCCGCGAGGCCAGTGCCGCGTTCATCGGCGGCGGCCTGCATCCCGACGCAAAGTTCGGAGACGTCGTCCACGTGCCGCTGGAGCGCTACGAGGCGATCCACCGTGAGATGCGCGGTCTCGTCTCGCGCACGCCGACCGCCGCGCTGCACGTCCACGTCGGGATGCCGGACCCGGAGACCGCGATCACGGTCTACAACGGCCTGCGCGCCCACCTCCCGCTGCTGCAGGCGCTCGCCGCCCACTCGCCGTTCTGGCACGGCCAGGACTCCGGCCTCGCCAGTTCGCGGGCCTTGATCTTCCGCGCCTTCCCGCGCTCCACGATCCCGCCGGCGTTCGCCGACTACGAGGACTACGTGGAGCTCGACCGCTGGGCCACTGAGACCGCGGAGGTCCCGGACTACACGTACCTGTGGTGGGACCTCCGGCCGAGCCCGAACCTGGGCACGGTCGAGGTGCGGGCGATGGACTCGCAGTCGCGGCTGGAGAGCGTGGGCGGACTCGCCGCGCTCGTCCACGCGCTCGCCGTGGCCTGCGCCGACGGCAACGCGGAGCGGATGCCTCCGACCGAGGCGCTGAAGGAGTCCTCCTTCCGCGCCGCGCGCGACGGGGTCGACGCGACGATCTGGTGGCGCGGTGGCATGCGCCCGATCCGCGCGGTCGGCGCGGATGCCCTCGAGCTCGCGCGCCCCTACGCGCGCGACCTCGACGGTGAGGACGCGCTCGAGGAGTTCGAGCGCATCCTGCGCGAGGGCGGCGGCGCGGACCGCATGCGCGAGGCCCTTGCCGCCGGCGGCATGCCGGGCCTATTGGCCGGGCTCGCCGACGAGACCTACGGCTCGACCCAGACGACGTCGCCGATCCGCAGCCAGTAGTAGATCGACCGGGCGTTCGGCACCGGCACGCGCAGGCAGCCGTGGCTGGCGTTGTAGGCCGGCACGTCGGCGTAGCCGTGGATGGCGTAGCCGCGGATGAAGTAGTTCGAGTCGACCATGCCCTTGGCGTTGACGCCCGGCGTCTTGAGGTAGACGGCGAACTTGCCCTGGATCGTCGGGGTGGACGGCTTGCCCGAGGACGTGTGGTAGATCCGCTCGACCTTGGAGCCGTTGATCAGCGCCAGCACCTGCTGGTTCAGGCGCGCCTCGACGTGGCGGCCGTCGCCGGGGTGGCGGACCTTGAAGACGCCGCGGCCCTTGAGCATCCCGGCGAAGACGTCGGCGGTGGCGATGTAGGTACGCGAGTAGCCCGCGACCTTGCGCCACGCCATGATCGCGCGGCCCGTGGCGCTGTCATAGACGCCGGAGCGCGACGTGACGTAGTGCAGCGAGGCGAGCTTGTCCTGCAGGAACTTGACCGCCGGTCCCTTGGAGCCGGGGCCCGCGTACGCGCGCACGACGTCGACCCGGAGCGGCTTGGCCACGGTCGTCGCGAGGCCGGGGGTGGCGCGGTGGGACACCTTGAGCGCCAGCCTGGCCGAGACCTTGGAGCTGACCTTGAGCTCCGCCACACCGGCGGTGCCGCCGTTGACGGCCTTGAACTTCAGCGTCTTGACCTTGATCTTCTTCGAGCCGCGGTAGACCCGCAGGACCGCGCCCTCGTTGACGACGAACGGCTTCATCACGACGCGCGCGGTGAACGCGCGCCCCGCCAGCGCGGCGGGGCGCTTGGCGCTCAGCCCGTCGCTGACGGACACCGAGAGCTTCGCGGTGGCCGCGGGCGGCGGCGCCGGGGTGGGGACCGCCGGCGGCGTGGGAGCCGGGGCGGGAGGCGTCTGTGCGGCGGCCTGGGCGGGCAGCGCGAGCGCTACGAGGAACGCGAGCGCGAACCGCGTCATTCGGTCTCCGCGGATCGGGCGGAGACCGCGGTGGCGCCGGCGACCACGGTGCCGACACTCAGCACCACGACGGCGGCGAACAGCCCGCCGTCGAGTTCCTTCGTCGCACCGAAGGTGATCGAATTGTTGAGGGCGTGGAGAGCCATACAGGGGATGATGGACTGTGTTCGCCAGAAAAGCAGGCACAACCCGACCCCGAACGCGCCGAGCGCGATCAGCTGGATCGGCGC
>JAWVFR010000126.1:0-15282 GCA_033855845.1 Solirubrobacteraceae bacterium | reverse complement strand
CCCTGCGTGCCGTCCGGGACCTCGTTGCCCTCCTCGTCGAGGACGACGGCCTCGATGCCCGGCAGCGGCGTCCCCGCGGCGCCCGGGCGCATGTGCTGGGCGCCGGGGAGCGTGGTGATCATCAGCCCGCCCGTCTCGGTCTGCCACCAGGTGTCGACGACCGGCGCCGTCCCGCCGCCGACGACCTCGCGATACCACAGCCACGCCTTGGGGTTGATCGGCTCGCCGACCGTGCCGAGCAGCCGCAGCTTGGTCAGGTCGTGCTTGGCGACGTGCTCGACGCCCCACTTCATGCACGCCCGGATCGCCGTCGGCGCCGTGTAGAAGATCGTGGCGCCGTAGCGCTCGCACAGCTCCCACCACGCGTCCTTGTCCGGGTAGTCGGGCGCGCCCTCGTACATCACGGACGTCGCGCCGTTCAGCAACGGCCCGTAGACGATGTACGAGTGCCCGGTGACCCAGCCGACGTCGGCCGAGCACCACCACACGTCCTCCTCGGGCTTCAGGTCGAACACGTAGCGGTGCGTGTACGCCGCGCCGGTGAGGTAGCCACCCGTGGTGTGCAGGATCCCCTTGGGCTTGGCCGTCGAGCCCGACGTGTAGAGGATGAACAGCGGGTGCTCGGCGTCCAGCGGCTCGGCCGGGCACTCCTCGTCCGCCGCCTCCAGCGCCTCGTGGTACCAGACGTCGCGCCCGTCGCGCATCTCGCACTCGGCCTCGGTGTGGCGCACGACGACGATGGTCTCGATCCCCTCCAGGTCGTCCATGCACTCGTCCACCTGGGCCTTGATCGGGGCGGTCTTGCCCTTGCGCCGGGCGCCGTCCACGGTGATCAGCGCCTTGGCGTCGGAGAACTCCATGCGCTCGCGCACCGACTCGGGCGAGAAGCCCCCGAACACCACGTTGTGGGGCGCCCCGATCCGCGCGCAGGCCAGCATGGCCACGACGACCTCGGGGATCATCGGCAGGAAGATCCCCACCACGTCGCCGGGGCCGATCCCGCGGTCGCGCAACGCGTTGGCGAGCCTCTGGACGTCGCGCAGCAGGTCCGCGTAGGTGACGTCGCGCTCCTCGCCCTCCTCCCCGCGCCAGTGGAAGGCCACCCGGTCGCCGCGCCCGGCCTCCACGTGGCGGTCCAGGCAGTTGTACGACGCGTTGAGCTTGCCGCCCTCGAACCACCTGTAGAAGGGCGGGTCCTCGTCGTTGAGGACCGTGTCCCACGGCTGCGCCCAGTCCAGCAGCTCCTGGGCCTGGCGCTCCCACCAACCCTTCCAGTCGGCCTCGGCCTCCTCGTAGACCTTGGGGTCGTTCCACAGCGCCCGTTCGCGGAACTCCTCCGGCGGCTCGAAGCGCTCGACGCCGAGCAGCTCCTCCAGCTCGCGCTCGAGTCGCGACGTGTCCGGACTCGCCATGGGCGGACCCTATCGCGCGCCCGCGGGTACGGGCTCGTCCCCGCTGTCCGCTCTGCGCGACCGGGATCTCAGGCCCTCGCTGGTCGCCACCTCGGCCCCCAGGCCGGTCTCCGAGCGGACGTAGAGCTCGTCGAACGTGGCCTCGCCGCGCTCCTCGTCACGGCTGAGCATGGTGCCCAGCCAGCAGCCCAGGAACCCGAGCGGGACGGAGATGATCGCCGGGTTGTCCAGGCCGAACGGGGACCCTTCCGAGTCGGGGCCCGGCCAGACGGTGGGACTCAGCACGATCAGGCCGATGGAGCTGATCACGCCGAACAGCACGCCGACCACCGCGCCCGTGGTGTTGAAGCGCCGCCAGCTGAGGCTGAGCAGCAGAGCCGGGAAGTTGGCCGACGCGGCCACCGCGAAGGCCAGTCCGACCATGAACGACACGTTGAGGCCCTCACCTCCGATGATCGCGATCCCGATGGCCACCGCGCCGATGGCGAAGGCGGCGATCTTGGCCACCCAGACCTCCTCGCGCTCGGAGTCGACGCCCTTGCGCACGATGTTCGACCAGACGTCGTGGGCGACCGCCCCGGAGGCGGAGATCACAAGTCCGGCCACCACGGCCAGGATGGTGGCGAAGGCCACGGCGGCGATGATGGCCAGGAAGAGGTCGCCGCCCGTGGTGCCAGGGCCGCCCCCCAGCTCCTGCGCGAGGATCGGCGCCGCCAGGTTGCCGCCCTTGCCCGCCGCCTCCTCGCCCGCGGTGCCCAGGATGGCGCGCGCGCCGAAGCCCAGCGCGGTGGTCATCAGGTAGAAGAACCCGATCAGGCCGGTGGCCCACACGACCGAGGTGCGCGCGGCCTTGGCGTCGGGCACGGTGAAGAAGCGCATCAGGATGTGCGGCAGCCCCGCGGTGCCCAGTACCAGTCCGACCCCGAGCGACACCGTGTCGATCGGGTTGTGGAAGCGCAGGCCAGGCTCCAGGAACCGGTGACCGTCCTTGGACTGGGCCTCGGCCTTGTTGAAGAGGTCGATCGGGTTCCAGCCGATCCGGTTGAGGACCAGGATCGTCAGCACGAGCGTGGCCGACATCAGCAGCACGGCCTTGACGATCTGCACCCAGGTCGTGGCCAGCATGCCTCCGAACACGACGTAGCAGAGCATGAAGGCGCCGGTGATGATCACGGCCAGGGAGAAGTCGATGCCCACCAGCGCCTGGATGAGCACTCCCGCGCCGACCATCTGCGCGATCAGGTAGAAGGCGACGACCGACAGGGTCCCCAGCGCGGCCGCCGCGCGAGCGGGCCGCTGGCGCATGCGGAAGGCCAGGGTGTCCGCGATCGTGAACCGTCCGGAGTTGCGCATGCGCTCGGCCAGGAGGAACAGCACGGTCAGGAAGGCGACCAGGAAGCCGACCGAGTACAGGAAACCGTCGAAGCCGAACAGGAAGATCAGGCCGGCGATCCCCAGGAAGGAGGCGGCTGACATGTAGTCGCCGGCGATCGCGAAGCCGTTCTGCACGGCGGTGATTCCGCGCCCGGCGGCCCAGAAGTCCGTGGCCGTCTTGACCTGCCTGGAGGCCCAGAACGTGATCAGCAGCGTGATCGCGACGACCACCCCGAAGGCGACCAGCGCCGTGTTGTTGACAGCGGCGAAGACGGTCATCGGGCGCCCTCACCCTCGCGGGCCAGCTCCAGGGCGCGCTCACGCGCGCGGCGCTCGAGCGGCTCCCACTCCCGGTTGGCCTTGCGCACGTACCAGGCGCCCAGGACCCAGGTCATGACGAACTGGCTCAGCGCCAGCGCATAGCCGACGGTGAAGCCCTGGTAGATCGACTCGCCCATGAAGCTCTCGGCGTAGCCGGCAAGCAGGATGAAGCCGAAGTACCAGGCGAAGAAGAAGATGGTGGCCGGGACGACGAACCGGCGCTTGGCCCGGATCAGCTCCTGGAACTCGGGCGAGCGCGCAGCCGCCTGCCAGTCGATCGACGACGACGGATCTGCCATGGATCCTCCCTTGCTCGCGAGCCCCGCAGGACTCGGCCCCCTCAGTGCCCGGGAGACGTTGTTCCCGGATGGGCGGAAGGGAAACGGCCCGCCGGTTCAGCGGCGCTTCTTGCGCTTGCGCTTGCGCGCGGAGCTGGCGCGGGTGCGCCCGGCGGCCGGGGCGGGCGCGGCGGCCGCGGCGGTCTCCGGCTCCGCGGCGGCGCCGCCCTGACGGCGCTCGCGCTCCTGCGCGGCCTTCTCCACCATCTCCTGGCGCGTGGGCCAGGGGATCTCGCGGCCGGCCGCCCAGGCGGGCGGGACGCCGCTGGGCCACTTGCCCAGGATCACCGCGGCGAGCGCGGCGAGCCAGAAGGACTGCACGACCGGCGGGCCGGGGGCCAGCGGGAGCACGAAGAGCGCCCCGACGATGATCCCCAGGAAGCCCATGAAGCGCGTGAGCAGCCCGGCCCGCATCGCGTTCAGCGAGATCATCACGAAGGCGAAGCCGAGGGCCAGCTGGGCGGCGAGCCCGGCTCCGGCCAGCACCTTGAGCTCGGGCAGCGCGAAGACGCGCTTGGCCTCCTCGTAGGTCTGGTCGCCCGTGGAGGCGAAGGTCTTGGCGTGGTCGGCGAGCAGGATCTGGGAGCCGACCTGGACCACGGCGAGCAGCACGCAGCCGCCGACCACGCAGATCAGCGCCGCGCGCGGGATCTGCGGCCGGCGAAACTTCGTCGCCTTGTAGAGGTAGACCATCGGCGCGATGAGCGCGAGCGCGCCGAGCGACAGCAGGATCGCGTAGACGATGAGGTCGCCCGCGTGCTGGTTGAAGTACAGGAGCTTGCTGGCGGAGTTCTTGGGCTGATCGGCCAGCGTCCGCGCGCCGATGATGGCTCCCGCCATCGGGAGGATGGCGGCCAGCAACGCGCCGCCCGCCGCGACGGGGGCGCGGGCGCGCTCGAGCTGGAGCTGGTCGTCGCGTGCGGACACGGGCGGGATGGTAGGGCGCGGCGCTCAGGCCGGCGGCGCCGCCGGGGGCTCGGGCCGGCGCGCGGGCGGGTGGACCGGCGGGTCCCACGCGTCGTCGGGTTCCACGATGCGCGCGACGCGGTCGCCCGCCGCGAGCATGAGGTCGAGAAGCGGCGCCGCGAATCCGATCCCCGTCTCGAACCGCGCGCGCCACGCCTGCTGGCTGGAAGTCAGCGACGCCATCGCCGCGCCGGACTCTAGTACTAGAGCGGCGGCGATATATGCTCGCCCGGTGCTCATCCGCGACGTGATGACCGAGTCGGTGGTCACGGCCCCGGCGTCGGCGCCGGTGCGCGAGGTGGCCGAGCTCATGCGCGAGCGCAACGTCGGCTCGGTCGTCCTGCTCGGCGACGACGGCGACCCGGCCGGGATCGTCACCGACCGCGACCTGGCGGTCAGCGTCCTGGCCGACGGCCGCGATCCCGGCGACCTGGCCGGCGACCACGCGAGCGCGCCGGTGGTCACGGGGACGTCGGACATGCCGGTGGAGGCGGCGGCCGAGCTGATGGTCGCGCATCGCATCCGGCGCCTGCCGGTGCGCGACGGCGACCGCCTGACGGGGATCGTGACCCTCGACGACCTGGTGGTCCGCACCGGCGACGTGGAGCTGGCCCACCGGATCACCACCGACATCACCCGGGCCGCGCTGCCCGACTTCTACTTCCACAACCGGGGCGGCTGAGGCGTGGCCGGGGCCATCGCGGTGTACGGGGCGACCGGCTACACCGGGCGCCTCGTGGTGGCGGAGCTGGCGCGGCGAGGGATTCAGACCGCCGTGTCCGGGCGCAACCCGAGCCGGCTGCGAGCGGTGTCCGAGGCGCACGGCGGCGGCCCGGAGGTCCGTCCGGCGTCGCTGGACGACCGCGACGCGCTGCGCCACGCACTGGGCGACTGCGCGGCGGTGATCAACTGCGCCGGCCCGTTCACGCGGCTGGGCGAGCCGGTGGTGCGCGCCGCGGTGGAGACCGGCACCCACTACGTCGACACGACCGGCGAGCAGACGCACATGCGCCGGGTCTACGAGCGCTTCGACGACGCGGCCCAGGCGGCCGAGGTCGCGCTGGTGCCGGCGGCCGGGTTCGACTACGTCCCCGGCGACCTGATCTCCCGCCTGGCGGCGCGCGACGTGGAGCCGCTGTCCGAGCTGGTGGTCGCGTACGCCGTCAGCGGGTTCGGGGCCACGCGGGGGACGCTGCACTCGGCGCTGGAGATGGTCCGGTCCGGCGGGTTCGAGTACCGCGACGGTGCGCTGCGGCCGGCGGGCGGCGGCCCGCGGCGCGCGCGGTTCGCATTCCCGGAGCCGGTGGGTAGCCAGGCGATGGCGCCGTACCCGTCCGGCGAGGTGCTCTCCGTTCCCCGCCATACCCGGACGCGCAACGTGGTGTCGCTGATCTCCGCGAGCGCGTTCGCCGCGCCGGGCGTGCCCGGCGAGCTCGTGGCGCTGACGATGCCCGCGGCCGGGCTGGCCATGCGCACGCCGCTGAAGACCGTGGTGGACCTGATCGTGGACCGGCTGCCCGAGGGGCCGGCGGAGGCCGACCGGCGCGCGTCGCGGTTCACGATCGTCGCCGTGGCCCGGGGCGAGGACGGCCGGACGGGCCACGGGCTGGTCCGCGGCGGGGACGTGTACGGGCTGACCGCGGTGACGGCGGTGCACAGCGCCGCGCTGCTCGCCGAGGGAAGCTTCTCGGGCCCGGGCGCCCACAGCCCCGCATCCGCCTTCGACCCCGTCGAGTTCCTCGACCACCTCGGCGACCATGGCGTCACGTACGAGACGTCGGCGGCCGTCCGGGAAGCCGCGGTCTGAGCGCCATTCGCTGTCCGGCGTGTGAGGGGCCGCTGGCGCCGTGGCGGGGCGGCCTGGCGCGGTGCTCCGCGTGCGGCACGGCTGTATCCGTGGATCCCGTCTCCGGGATCGGGAACGGCTCGGGTGAGGGGGGTGGTGAGCGGACCTCTGCGGCGCCCGGCGCGGGCGGGCCCGGGGGGGCCGTCGACGACCCCTCTCGGGCCTCGCCCCGCGGCGCGTGGCTGGCGGCGCCGGTGCTTGCCGCGTTCGACCGGCGGCGGCTGGCGATGCTGCGGGCCGGCGTCCCTCCGCCGGCGCGGCTCGTGGACGCCGGCGCCGGGCGGGGGCGGTTCGTGGCCGCGGCGCGGCGGGCCGGCTATGACGCGGAGGGCTTCGAGCCGGATCCGGGCCGGGCGGCGGCGGCCGCGGCGGTCTATGGCGTGGCCCTGCGAACGGCGGGCATCGAGGAGGTGGAGTACGGGGCTGGGTCGGTCGACGCGGTTTGCGCCTGGCACGTGCTGGAGCACGTCGCCGACCCGGACGCGGCGGTCGGGTTGATGGTTGGGTGGCTGCGGCCGGGCGGCGCGCTCCTGGTCGGTGTCCCCAACCTCGACTCGCTCCAGTCCCGTCTGGGCGGGGAGCGCTGGTACCACCTCGACCTCCCTCGCCACCGCACCCACTTCACCCCCGCGGGCGTCCACGCGCTGCTGCGCCGCCACGGCCTGGAGCCGGTCCGCACCCACCACGTGCTGGCCGAACACAACCCGTTCGGCATGTGGCAGACGCTGGCCAACCGCCTCACCCGCCGGCGCTCCTACCTCTTCCACCTGCTCAAGCGCGAAGCGCCCCTGGACGCCCGCGACCTCGCGGCCTCGCTCCTCGCCCTGCCCCTCCTCCCGATCGCCGCCCTGCTCGAGCTAGCCGCCGGCCTCGCCCACCGCGGCGGCACCATCGCCGTCCTCGCCGTCAAGCGCCCCTAGAGCCGATCCGGTTGCACTTTGCCGCCTATATGGCGGTCAATGACACTCGGACCCGGGGCCGGCCGATCCGGTTGCCCTTTTCCCCCTATGTCGGGGTCAATGGCGACCGGGTGTGGCGAGCAGGCCGCGGATGGCGGGAACCAGCTCGGCTTCGGGGCCCAGTGTCGCGCCCGGCACCAGCGACGCCAGGGCCTCGGCGGCCTCGCGGACGTGGGCCGGTGCGCCGGCGGAAAGGAGCACCGCCATCGGCACGTCGAAGGGGCGCAGGTCGCGCCGCAGCACCGGCCAGGTGGCCAGGCCCGCGAAGTCGGCGAAGAACGCGCGATGGTCCTCCGCGGCCGCGGCGAGGCGCTCCGCGGACGCGCCGCGCGGCTGGAGCCAGGCACGCGCCGCGGCCGCCGGACCGCCCGTGCGCAGGGCCTCCTCCAGCACCAGCCGCTCCGTCCCGAGGACCTCGGTCGCGCCCGAGGAGAAGGCGTACAGCGGCGGGTCCACGGCCACCACGCCGGACACCAGGCCACGGTGGCGGCGCACGAGGTCCAGCGCGACCAGCGCTCCGAGGTCGCGGCCGCAGACCACGGCGGGCGCCGCGTCCAGCGCGACCAGCAGCGTCGCCGCGTCCTCGGACTGCTCGGCCACCGTGGTGCGCTCGTAGACGTCCGGCGCGCTGGAATCCCCGTAGCCGCGGCGATCGTAGGACACGACCCGGGCGCCCGAGGACAGCGACTCCGCGACCCCGTCCCAGCCGCAGGCCCGGTCCGCGACCCCGTGGACGAGCAGGACCGCCGGCCCGGCGCCCCGGTGCGACCAGGCCAGCTCGGCGCCCGCGACCTGCACGATGGACGGCATGGGTACGATCCTCCCATGGAAGGTTTCGGAGGCATGTTCGGCGACCCCGAGGAGCTCCAGCGGCGGATGGCCGAGTTCGCGGAGCAGATGCAGGGCGCCCAGAAGGTGGCGTGGGCCGACAGCGCGATCAAGCTGGCGGTCGACCTCACGGTCGCGTCCATCAACCGCATCAACCTCCAGGGCGACGCGGAGGCCCAGGCTCAGCAGATCCGCTCCGTGATGGCCACCGTCTTCCCCGAGGCCGTCACCCTGGTGCGCGAGGCGCGCCAGGGGCTCCAGTAGCGTCGTCTTAGCGGCAGAGCGTGGTGGACGGGCTGGTGGCCCGCCGCCCGCGCAGGACGGCGAGGATTTTGGGATAGGCGGCACGGATCGGATTGCCCTCCTCCACCGCCTGCTGGGTGGACGTCGTGATCGTCACGTCGGGCGCCACGAAGTGGTTGGCGCGCGTCCCGAAGAACCCGCCGTGGTCGTACTCCACGAACCCAGCCAGGCGGTCGCGGTACAGGCCCATCGCCGCGGCCAGCGTCCCCGATTGCGGGGTGAGGGCGGTCAGGGTGCGCAGCGTCGCCGGGCGCGCGAACACGGCGCCGGAGAACAGCGCGTCCCAGAACCGGGCCAGGTCGCGCATGCTCGCCACCAGGCCGCCGCCCCCGTGCAGGTCGAACGAGGGATCGGCGGCGAACGTGTCCACGTCGCCGAGGTACTGGTGGGCCCGAGCCGCCGTGCCGCGGGGCGGGCGGCGGCCGTCCTCCAGGTACGCCCGGCCCAGCGCCCGCGCGCCCAGCAGCCGCGTGAGCGCGTCGCCCCAGGTACGCGCTGGGGTGCGGCGCTCGAGGATCCAGGCCAGCAGGAGATAGCCGGTGTCGGAGTAGTTGTACGACGCGCCCGGAGCGCCGTAGGGCTGGCCGTGGGAGAGCGCCCAGTCGATCTGCTCCTGGCGCGTCCAGCGGCGCCGCGGGTTGGCCAGGACGGCGTCCACGTAGGCCGGGTCGGTCGCGTAGTCGTACAGGCCGCTGGTGTGGCGCAGGAGCATCTCCACCGTGATGCGGTCGCCGCCGGGCAGGCGCGCGACGAGGGCCGCGGGCAGGTAGCGGGAGATCGGGGCCCCCAGACCGACCTTGCCCTGCTCCACCAGGCGCATCGTCGCGGCCGCCACGTACAGCTTGGAGTTGGAGGCCAGGCGCACGGTGGCGCCGGGGGCCAGCCGCGTGTGCCGGCTGCGGTCGTCCTGGCCGGCGGCGCCGCTCCACGACACCCCCAGCCGCGGCGCCTCCACGTGCATCAGCATCCCCGCGCTGGCGGTGGTCTCGCGCAGCGTCTGGAACAGGATCGCCTGCAGGCGCTGGGCCACCGCCCGCGGAGCCGAGCAGGAGCGCGTGGCCGGGGCCGCTTGCGCGGCGGCCGGGAGCGCCGCGGCGGCGCACGCCGCGACCACGACCGCGACCCGCCTCACGAGCGCGCCGCCACCTCGGCCGCCCGCTCCTCGCGGCCGGCGCGGATGACCTCCTTGAAGGAGCGAATGCGGAAGATGGTCACGAGCGCGACGAACCCGACGCCCAGGCTCGCCGCCGCGATCGCGATCTGCTGTCCCACGGAGTAGGCGGCGACGGTCGCCCCCGCCGCCGCACCGCCGAACACCTTGACCAGCAGCGCCTGCTGGACCCCGGCCCCGCCCGGCGTGAACGGCACCAGCGCCGCCACGGCGTTGACGCCGAGCACCAGCAGCACGTTGCGTACCGACCCGCCCACCGCGAAGGCGTCCAGCAGCAGCCAGAACGCCGTGAAGCGAAACAGCCAGCCCGCGAACTGCACGAGCCACACCTCGCGGAAGTAGCGCCGGCGGTCGCTGAGGATGGCGACGCCCTGCTTCACGCGCGCCCAGAACGCCCGCACGCGCACGGACAGCAGCGCGAAGGCGACCAGCAGCGCGACGGCCAGGAAGGTGAGCAGGAACAGCGTGAAGCGCGGGTGGCCCGCCAGCCAGGAGAGGTCGAAGGCGTTGAGCTGCGAGAAGTCGGGCGGCTTGGGGAAGACGCCCTGGGTGAAGGCGAAGGTGAGGACGGGGATGGCGATCGTGAGATCGAAGATCGCCTCCACCGCGAAGCTCGACCCGACGGCGGGGAACGAGGAGTGCGGCACCGAGCTCTTGGTCAGGAAGATCCGGACCAGGTCCCCGCCGCGCGCCGGGACCACGTTGTTGAAGCCGTACGCCGCGATGTAGGCGCCCCAGATCCGCCGCCACTGGATCGGCTCGGTCGGATAGGCCGCGCGGATCACGTTGAAGTAGGCGCGCGAGCGCAGCGTCAGGTAGACGATGAAGCTGACCAGGCCCAGCAGCAGTGAGCCCCAGCCGATGTTGGCCAGCGACGAGAAGAACTGCTCGACGGCATGGAAGAAGTCGCCGAGGCCGGCGTGGACGGGGCGGAACGTCACGCCGTGAACGGTACGCCGCCGGCCCACCGGGCCGGCTCGACGGACGCGCCGTCGAGATCGGCGGCCCGCGGCACCCCGGCCAGCGCCAGGGCGACGTCCAGCTCGCCGCGCAGGATCTCCAGGACGCTGCGCACCCCGTCCTCGCCCCCGACGGCCAGGCCCCACAGCACCGGGCGGCCGACCATCACCGCGCGGGCGCCCAGCGCCAGCGCCTTGAGCACGTCGGTCCCGCGGCGGATCCCGCCGTCCACCAGCACGTCGAGCCGGTCGCCGGCGGCCTCGGCGATCTCGGGGAGCGCCTCGACGCCCGCGCGCACGGTGTCCAGCTGGCGCCCGCCGTGGTTGGAGACGACCACGCCCGCGGCGCCGTGGTCGGCGGCCAGCACCGCGTCGTCGGCGGTCATGACGCCCTTGACCAGGACGGGCAGCCCGCAGCCGGCGGCGAAGCGCTCCACGTCGTCCCAGGTCAGCGACGGGTCGATCAGCGTCCCGATGTCGGTCAGCGCCAGGTCGCCGGAGTGCAGGTCGGGAATCAGCTCAGCCGCGTCGATCGCGTAGCCCGAGCGCAGCTCGCGCTCGCGCACGCCCAGGACGGGCAGGTCGGCCGTGACCACGATCGCCTCGTACCCGTGCTCGACCGCCGCGTCCACCAGCGCGTCGGACACGCCCCGGTCCTTGAACACGTAGAGCTGGAACCAGCGCCGGCCCGCGGGCGCCGCCTGCGCCACGGCGACGGGCGAGGTCGTGGCCAGAGAGGACATGCAGTACAGGGCGTCGGCCGCCGCCGCGCCCCGCGCCGTCGCCAGCTCGCCCTCGGGGTGGGCGAGGCGGTGGAAGGCGGTGGGCGCCACGAAGATCGGGTGCGGGTACTCGCGTCCGAGGACCGTGGTGCTCAGATCGCGCTGGGATACGTCGACCAGCACGCGCGGGCGGACCGCGATCCGCCGCCAGGCGGCCTCGTTCTCGCGCAGGGTCAGTTCGTCCCCGGCGCCACCGGAGTAATAGGCCAGCGGCCCCGAGTTCAGCCGCTCTGAGGCGGCGCGCGCGAAGTCGGTGAGGGTGAGCGGCAGGGTCACCGGTCGATGATCCTACGGACCCCGCGCCCATGGCAGCCGGGGACTCGGGTAGCGTCCGCCCATGATCACGGAACTGATCACCCTTCCCGTACGCGTCGTGCGCGGCGTGGCCGCGCTCCCGGGCCGGCTGGAGTCGATGGAGCGCAGCATGTCGGAGATGCAGCGCCTCCTCGCCGCCGCCGTCGGCCAGCTGTCCACCATCGAGGGGCACACCGAGGGCATGCACGGCCAGCTCGGGCGGATCGACGACAGCACCACCGAGCTCAGCACGCACACGCAGGGGCTCGGCGACAACACCGAGCGCCTGGTGCGCATCGCCGCCCCGCTGGAGCGGATGGGGCGCCGTCGCGAGCGCCGCGCCTTCCGGCGCAACGGCGCTTCCGGAGACGACGCCGACGCTGAGTAGGTAGTACCGCCAGCTGCTGGATCACCCGGCCGCCCTGGGACGCAGCACCATCTCCGCGTAAAAGGGACCTACACCTCGTCGCCTGGCCAGCGCCGGTAGGCCTCGGGCTTGCGCAGTTCCTTACGCACCCACAGCTTCCACCGCGGCTCGACCTTGGCGGGCAGATACCGCTTCTGCGGCACCGCGAACATCTCCATCAGCTCCGGCGGATCGTCCGACTCGATGGGCGGGTTGTCCCCCACCATCATGCGGATCACCGGCCCGGCACCGCCCCAGACGCGCCGACCCCGCGCGTCCATGGCGTACGCTCGCAGCGGCTTGTAGCTGTGGAATGTCCTGGGGAAAGACGCCAAGGGTCGAACCCACTCACCCAGCTTGCCCGCCTCAAGGAACACCGGGTCCTCAGGAGCCAGCTTGAACGTCATCTCCCCCCGCGTCGTCCCGACCAGCTCGCCGCTCTGGGACGTGATTTCCAGATCGCGTTCTCCCTCGAACAGGCCTACCTCCCGGACCGTCGTCGCACGCGGGCTGTCGTTCAGCACCCGCACCATCACGTGTGGCGGCAGCTGCATGCTCGTTTGCGTGTGGAGAGTCACCTTCAGACGCGGCCGGTCCTTCCACGCCCCCACGACCGCCACACCGGCCGAGGCGCACCCTGTCAGGGCGCCTACCACCGCGATCACGAACGTCACCCCATCAGCCACAGCGAACAGCACGCCTCAAGAATCCCAAACGCACCGCCAGCCTGATGCGCCATCATCGGCGCATGGACATCTTCGACCCGCACGATCTGATCGACGGCGACGACGATGACTCCCCAATGGCGCAGTTCCCGCGCCTACTCCCGCGACGGCGCGCTCACCCTGGAGGCGCAGGAATCCTGGTTCGCCGCCCACGGCGCCATCGGCGCCCTCGATGAGGCTCAGATCAGGGCGTGCTGATGATGGCCGTCGCGTCGCGCAAGCGGGCCGCCGACATGACAGACGAGCAGTTCCGCGCGTGGATCATGAAGGACCTCCCGCGAGTGGACGACGACACGCAAGATCCGCCCAGCTAGGCAGACGCACCGCGCTGTTCCTACGTGTGCCCGCCTGGGACGCCGCCGAACGGGTCCCGTGCCAGGGCTCGCCGTCCGGCGAGCCCGTGCAATCGGACTTCTAGCTCGCGGCGGACAGGGCGCGGAGGACGCGGTGGTCGTCATGCTCGGTGAGCTTGAGCCGGCGGCACCGCACCGCCCGGGTGGAGAGCGAAACGCCCGCCCCCTACGTAGCCGCCGCTTCAGTGCCCGCGCCACGGCGCTCACGAAGCAGATGCACTTCCGGCGACTCGAGCCGTCGGTCAGGGACAACTGGCTCGACCTGGAGCACGCCGTCGGCGCGATCCGGCATGAACCCGAGGATCTCAGTGTTCTCCGGCACGTACCCAGCAGCGGTTCGCTCGATAAGCCCAAGCCTGCGGAGAACATTCAGGTCTCTCGTGATGGCCTTGTTTGTGAGCTTCGCGTATGCCTCAGCCAGCTCGGGTGCTAGCTGGCGAACCTCCTGTCGAGGGACCGGCCGTCCCGCCCGGGAAATGGCAAGCGCCAGACGAAGGCGGCGGCGGATGCTCACTGTCTTGAGCGGGCCCATGGTCTGGTAGACGTGCTGCTCCCAACGATCTGAGAACTGTGTCTGCCAGATGATGTCCAGCTGGCTACGAAGCTCATCGACAAAGCCGCGAGCAGCGTAGATCGCGAATGGCACGAGGTCGCCCGTCTGGCTAGCCCGGTTGAGCTCGCGGTAGTACGCAGACCGGGTCAGGTTGTAATGGTTTGAGAGGAGCTGGGTTGTAGGCGTCGGGAAGCCTGCACGGAGTAGGACTTGGAGCTCGACTAGACGGGCGGTTCGACCGTTCCCGTCACCGTAGGGATGAATCCAGGCGATATAAATGTGCGCAACGATCGCCTTGATGATCGCCAGGGGCGCTGCTAGCTCAGGTCGGTCCGGCGGGGCAGTGAAGTCATCGCCGTTGAGCCAGTCGCAGAGTCGCTCGACCAAATAGTCGCAGTCGCGTGCAGGCGCGGCCTTGTAGATACCGCCGACGGTAACCGGATAGTCACGGACCTCTCCGGGCACGACGCCTTCCTCGAGCTCAAGGCCATCGAGGATGAGTCGGTTGTATTCGGCGAGCCTCTCAGGCGTGAACGGCAAGCCATCTGGATCTGCCAAGAGCTCGTCCTTGATCTGGTTATACGCGGCGAGGATGTTCTCGATCTCCTTCGCGAGATACTCCTTGGAGGGCGGAAGGTGGTGCGTCCCATCCACGACCCTGCGCGCCTCGTCCTCCGTGAGCGTGTTGCCTTCGATCGCTGTAGTGGCGAGGACACCCTTCGTTAGGAACACCTGCATCAACTCGAAGCTCGCATCAGGCTTTAGCAGGGTGCGCGCGACGTGCTCGGACTTCGACTTCGCCTCGCCCAGAAAGGCCCAAAGGCTCGGCGCCGGCGTCGAGAGGTCGACCTGGAACCGAATATGGGGATGGGTTTCCGTGTACTCGCGACCGACCGCTATGGCCATGCCCTTTCTCCTGTGATTATCGGGGCTTCCCGGATTTCGGGCCTCCAAATGTCCCCTGAATATGTCCCTACTATAGCGCTCGCAAACGGCGGATTTGCAACACGTAAGTCGCGGATTCCAACTTGGTTGTCCGGCGTGGGACAGCTAGCCCGCGGCGGACAGGGCGCCCAGCACGCGGTCGTCGTGCTCGGCCGGCTTGACCTTGCGCATCACCTCGCGCACCACGCCCTCGGGATCGATCACGAACGTCGTGCGCTCGTTGCCCCAGAAGGTTCGGCCGTACATCGACTTCTCGATCCACACCCCGTAGGCCTGCGCCACGGCGTGGTCGGCGTCGGAGAGCAGCGGGAAGGCCAGGCCGTGCTCGGCGTCGAACTTCGCCAGCCGCTCCGGCGGGTCCGGCGAGACGCCCAGCACGGTCGCCCCGGCGCGCTCGTAGTCCGCCGCGCGGTCGCGCACGCCGCAGGCCTGCGTGGTGCAGCCCGGCGTCATGGCCTTGGGATAGAAGTAGAGGACGACGTGGCGGCCGCGCAGGCCGGACAGCGAGACGGGCTCGCCGTGCTGGTCGGGGAGCGTGAAGTCGGGGGCGGTGTCGCCGGTGTCGAGCATGGATGGGTCCCTTTCGGTCGGTCTACTTGAGCAACCGTGAGAGGCGCCGGTCCTTGAGGACTCGCCCCTCCGTCTGGCAGGCCGGGCAGTAGGCCATCACGTAGTCCTCGTAGTGGACGGCCTCCAGCGTGGTCCCGCAGCGCGGGCAAGGCTCGCCCTCGCGCCGGTGGACCTCCA
>JAWVFR010000125.1:0-8036 GCA_033855845.1 Solirubrobacteraceae bacterium | reverse complement strand
GGCCGCGTCGTGCGCCGCAACGCATGGAGGTGCCTTGCCTATTGCCTCATGGACAACCACCTCCATCTGCTCATAGAGACTCCGAAGCCAAACCTTGGCTCCGGGATGCAGTGGCTGCACGGCTTGTACGCCCAGACCTACAACGAGCGCCACGGTCGCAACGGCCACGTGTTCCAGGGTCGTTACGGGGCGGTGCTCATCGAGTCGGACGAACAGCTTTGCGTCGTCGCGGCATACATCGCACGCAACCCGCTGAATGCCGGGCTATGCCGGCTCCCCGGCGAATGGCCATGGAGCAGCTACGGGGCTGCCGTCGGGGGACCCTCGCCGGACTGGCTCGACGCCGAGCGACTGCTGTGGTACTTCGGTGCCGGCGGCGGCGAGCCGCGACGGCGGTATGCCGCGCTGGTCGCCGGGGCGACGGAACCCGTGGACGACGTGGCTCAGTGCTCGAAGAAGCCCTCGCCGGCGGCGACGCCGAGCCGGCCGTCCGCCACGCGGGCGCGCAGGTCGGGGCAGGCGCGATAGCGCTCCTCGCGGGTCTCCTCCCACAGCCCGTCCAGGACCGCGAGCACGTGGTCCAGCCCGATCTCGTCGGCCCACCCGAGCGGGCCGCGCGGGTGGTTGAGGCCCAGCTCCATCCCGGCGTCGACGTCCTCGGGGCTGCCCACGCCCTCGCGCAGGGCGAACGCCGCCTCGTTGACCAGCTGGCACACGATCCGGCCCAGGACGAGGCCGGGCGCATCGCCGACCCACTCGGCGTGCATGCCCAGCGTGGCGAACAAGCGCTCGGCGCGCTGCGCGGCCAGGTCGGAGGTGGAGTCGGTGCGGGTCAGCTCGACGAGGCGGGAGCCGTCCAGCGGGACCAGCGCGTGGAAGCCGACGGCGGTCCCCGCCGGGTCCAGCGCGGCCAGCGACCCGTCCGCGCACAGCAGCGCCAGCGGCCCGCCCTGGAGCGGGTCACGCTCGCCGCCCGATGACTCGCCCGTCTCGTCGTGCGCGTCCCCCGGATGTCCCCCGGCGCGACCGGCCTCGTCGTGCACGTCCACGGGGTCCTCGCCGGCGGTGCAGTCCACGATCAGCCAGGGCACCTCTCCCGCCGGATCGACCCGCTCGGCGACCGTCCAGCCCGCGGCGCGCGCCGCCGTGCGCAACTCGTCGGCCAGCGCCAGGTCTCCCGCGATCACGACGAGACCGTCGCCGCCGCCCGGCTCGGGCGCCTGCGGGTCGGCGGGGACGCCGGGCGGGTACTCGTAGTAGCCGCGGCCGGCCTTGCGGCCGTGGCGGCCGGCGGCCACCATCCGCGCGGTGATGGGGGAGGGCCGCCAGCGCGGCTCCCCGAAGGACAGCTCCCAGAACGAGCGCTGCACGTCGTAGCCGGTGTCGACGCCCACCAGGTCCATCAGCTCGAACGGTCCCATCCGGAAGCCCCCGGCCATCCGCACGATGCGATCCACCTGCTCGAAGGTGGCCAGGCGTTCCTGGACGACCCGCAGCGCCTCCAGCCCGAACGGGCGCCCGCAGCGGTTGACCAGGAAGCCCGGGCCGTCGGAGGCCACGATCACGCGCTTGCCCATCGCCTCACCGGTGGCTCGCGCCACCTCCACCGCCCGCTCGCTCGACTGCTCCCCGGCGATCACCTCGACCAGCTTCATCACCGGCGCGGGGTTGAAGAAGTGCATCCCCACCACCCGCTCGGGGTGCGTGGCCGAAGCGGCGATCCCTGTCACCGGCAACGACGACGTGTTGGTGGCCAGCACGCACTCGGCGGACACGATTTCCGACAGCTCCTCGAAAAGCCGCGCCTTCAGCTCCGGCACCTCCGGCGCCGCCTCGATCACCAAGCCGCACTCCGACAGGTCACTGTTACGTTCTGGTGCCTCCAGCAACCGAAACGCAACAGTCGCATCGGGGACCACCCCCCTCGACGCCGCCTTTTCCAGCCCGGCCCGGACGCGTTCGACGCCGGCGCTGAGCGCATCGGGCAGAGGGTCCCACAGCAAAGTACGAGCCCCCGCCTGGCACGCGAGCTGCGCGATCCCGGCGCCCATCGTCCCGGCGCCGACGACGCCGATTACGTCAGGACGGGACAAGCGCGTTGATGCCCGTCGCCGCCCGCCCGATGATCAGCTTCTGGATCTGCGACGTGCCCTCGTACAGGGTGGTGACCCGCACGTCGCGGAAGTAGCGCTCCACCGGGTGGTCGTCGACATAGCCGGCGCCGCCGTGGACCTGGATCGCGGTGTTCGCGCTGCGCACCGCGGCCTCGGTGGCGTAGAGCTTGGCGATCGAGGTCTCGGTGGTGTTCGGGCGCCCGGCGTCCTTGAGGAACCCGGCCCGCCAGACCAGCATCCGCGACGCCTCGGTGTCCACCACCATGTCGGCGATCATCGCCTGGACCAGCTGGAAGGAGGCGATCGGACGGCCGAACTGGACGCGCTCGGTCGAGTAGCGCACCGACTCGTCCACGCAGCCCTGGCAGATCCCCACGCAGCCCGCGGCCACCGAGAAGCGCCCGGAGTCCAGCGCGCTCATGGCCACCTTGAACCCGTCCCCGACGCCGCCCAGCATCTGGTCGTCGGAGACCTCGACCTCGTCCAGCGCGATCGACGCGGTGTCGGACCCGTGCAGCCCCATCTTGCCCTCGATCACCGAGGGCTGGAACCCGGGCTGGTCGGTGTCCACCAGGAAGCACGCGACGCCCTTGTGCTTCAGCTCGGGATCGGTCTGGGCGAAGATCATCGCCACCTTGGCGTGGTTGCCCATCGAGATCCACATCTTGGACCCGTTGATCGTCCACCCGCCGTCCGTCTTGCGCGCGCGCGTCTTCTGGTTGGCGGCGTCCGAGCCGGTGTCGGGCTCGGTCAGGCCGAAGCAGCCCAGCCACTCGCCGGAGCACAGCTTGGGCAGGTAGTGGTGCTTCTGCTCCTCGGTCCCCCAGCGCAGGATCGACGAGCACACGAGCGAGGTCTGGACGGAGACGACGGTGCGCATGGCGGAGTCGCCGCGGCCCACCTCCTCCACCACCAGGCCGTAGGTCACGTAGTCCAGGCCGGCGCCGCCGTACTCGCGGGGGATGATGGCGCCGAGGTAGCCCTGGTCGGCGATCTGCTTGACCAGGTCGGTGTCGAAGTGGTGGTTGCGATCGTTCTCGCGTGCGCGGGGGACGATCTCCTGGTTGGTGAAGTCCCTGGCCGTCTCGCGGATCAGCCGCTGCTCGTCGGTGAGGTCGAAGTCCATGGGCTGGACGCTATCGGGCCGGCGCCGGCAACTCGTACACCGTCGCGCAGCCGAAGCGGCGAACGGCGGGTCGCAGCGGCCGCAGCGCCGGCGTCAGGTCGGGCCGGTCGCCGCAGTCCGAGAGCAGGAAGCGCGCGCCGGTGGCCCGCACCAGGGCGACCGCGGCGCCCGCGGGCATGCGCCCGGAGAACAGAGCCTCGGCCTGGTCGTGGCGGGCGGCGTAGTCCGGCGTCCACGCGAAGTGCCCGACCCAGGTGGAGCGTCCGGTGCGGGCCGGGACCGCCATCCCGATCGAGGCCGGCGCCAGCACGCCGCCGGTGACGCGGCGGTCCTGGAGGTGGGCCAGCGCCCGGGCCTCCGCGGGCCGCAGGTAGTACGGGTTGCGGTCCAGCGCGACGCTGCGACGCAGCGTGTCGATCTCGTAGGCCAGGCCGGGGAGCGTGACCGCGGCCACGGCCAGCACGCCCGCCATCCGCGGCAGGCGCACCCGCCGCCACCCGCGCACGGCGAGGATCGCGAGGGGGAGGCTCATCCCCTGGAACGCGTGGAAGCGGGAGTTCGACACCGCCAGGTAGACGGCGAAGGCCGCCACCGGCCACAGCAGCAGCAGGCGCTCGCGCGGGCCGTCGGGGTGGCGGGGAACGCCGAGGGCGGCGAGCGCGGCCAGGGGGCCGAAGCCCAGCAGCAGGTAGCCGACGCCGAACGGGGGCGCCTCGCTCTGGCGCCCGTCCGCCTCCCAGTGCGGGTCCGTCTGCGAGAGGACGAGCAGATAGACGAGCACCGCCGCGATAGCGGCCAGCGGGACGAGCACGGCGAGGACGCTGCGCAGGCGCTCTCTGGCTGGCGCGGCGGCCGGGGACGGGTCGCCGGCCTCCCACGCGGCCGCGCCGGCGAGCATCAACGCCAGGGTGGCGCCCTGCCATGGATGCAGGAGGGCGACGAGGGCGCCGAGCCCCGCGGTCGCCGCCACGGCTCGCCGCCGGGCGGCCCGGTCCGCCGCCGACAGCGCGCGCTCGGCGAACACCGCCGCGCCCGCCATCGCTCCCAGCGCCAGCGCCGCGTGCGTGTACCCCCACAGCTGCCACGCGGGCATGAGCTCTCCGGAGACCAGCAGGGCCAGGAACCGCTGGAACGGGTCCAGCACGCCGGCCCAGTCCAGGACCGGGAGCAGCGGGGAGAAGTAGGCCAGCGCCAGGGCGAGCGCGGCCGCGGTGCCGGCCCGCCCCAGCCGGAAGCCGCGCACGTAGGCCGCGAACCCGCCCGCCAGCACGAGGGCGGCCACGGGCTTCCACAGCCACAGCGCCGCCCGCGGGTCCAGGCCGACCCGGGCGGCCAGGCCGGAGGCCAGGTACACGGGGTTGAAGCCCACCCGGTCCACCGGCCCCAGGTCGAAGCGGTCGCCGAACAGCACGTGCGCGCCGGACTCGCGCGCGAGGCTTAGGTAGTAGAGCTGGTCGCCGCCCGGAAGCGCGCCGTCGCTGCCGGTCAGCACGTCCCCGTGGCGCCACGCCCAGGCCAGCAGCAGCAGCGGAAGCGCCGCCCATACGGTGAGCAGGGCGGCGACGGCGAGATCGGAGCGCCGGCGAGCGAGCACGGCGGGCGAGCCTAGGGCTTCGCGGCCCCGCCCGCGCTCACACCGCTTCGATGACCGTCGCCAGCCCCTGGCCGACGCCGATGCACAGCGCCGCGACGCCGTAGCGCCCGCCGCGCTCGCGCAGCTCGTGGGCGAGCGTCCCCACCAGGCGGGCGCCGGAGCAGCCGAGCGGATGGCCGATGGCGATCGCGCCACCGTTGACGTTGAGCTTCTCGTGCGGGATCCCCAGGCCGCGCATGCAGGGGAGCACCTGGGCGGCGAAGGCCTCGTTGATCTCCACCAGGTCGAGGTCGTCGACCGTCAGGCCCGCCCGCTCCAGCGCCCGCTCGATGGCCGGAATGGGAGCGACGCCCATGTAGGCCGGGTCGACCGCGGCGACTCCGGTCGCCACGACGCGGGCGATCGGCGCGCGCCCGAGCCGCTCGGCGCCGCGCTCGCTGGCCACCACCAGGCAGGCGGCGCCGTCGTTGATCTGCGACGCGTTGCCCGCGGTGATGGTGCCGCCCTCGCGGAAGACGGGGCGCAGCGAGGCCAGCTTCTCCAGGGTGGTGTCGGCGCGGACGCCCTCGTCGCGCTCCACCAGCACGGTCTCGCCGCGCCGGCCGTTGGTCGCGGGCGCCTCGATGGCCACGATCTCGCGGTCGAAGGTCCCGGCCTCCTGGGCCGCGGCCGCTCGGCGGTGGGACTCCACCGCGAAGGCGTCCTGGTCGGCGCGCGTGACCTCGTAGCGCTCGGCCACGTTCTCCGCGGTCTCGCCCATGCCCTCGGTGGAGTGCGGCATCCGCGGGTTGACGAAGCGCCACCCGATGACGGTGTCGGCCATCTCCGGCACTCCACGCGGGAAGCCGCGCTCGGCCTTGAGCTGGACCAGGGGCGCGCGGCTCATCGACTCCACGCCACCGGCCAGGACCACGTCGGCCTCGCCGGTGCGGATCAGGCGCGAGGCCTGGTTGACGGCCTCCAGGCCCGAGGCGCACAGCCGGTTCACCGTGGCGCCGGGCACGCTCACCGGCAGGCCGGCCAGCAGCGCGCCCATGCGGGCGACGTTGCGGTTGTCCTCGCCCGCCTGGTTGGCGTCGCCGAAGTAGACGTCGTCGATCTCCGGCCCCTCGATGCCGTTGCGGTCGGCCGCGGCCCGGATGGCGTGGGCCGCGAGGTCGTCGGGGCGCACGCCGGACAGCGCCCCGCCGTAGCGGCCGATGGGCGTGCGCACCGCGTCGAGGATCAGCGCTTCGCTCACGGCGGTGCAGGCTACACTCGCGGCGGTGGACCCCCTGGTCGTGATCATGATCGTCGTCCTGGGCGGGCTGATCGCCTGGGTGCTGTTCCTCGGCCTCTACCACCCGCGCTCGGGCGCGGACGTGCTGGACTGGCGCCCCACCCGCTCGCCCGAACTCGAGGTCCAGAACGAGATCGACGACCTCGACCAGATGCTCGAGGCCACCAACGAGCGCCGCCGCCGTCGCGGGGAGGACGAGCTCACCGAGGACGACCTGCAGGCGCGCGTGCGCGAGGACCAGCGCGAGCGCCGCGAGCGCAGCGAGGCCTACCGGGCCGAGAGCGAGACCGAGGCCGACGTGGCCGCCGACATCGAGCAGATGCTGGCCCGCGTCAACGAGGGCCGCCGGCGGCGCGGGGAGCGCGAGCTCACCGCCGAGGAGTACCGCGCGCAGATCGAGTCGGGCGGTTGGCCCGAGTCCTGATCGTCGGCTGCGGGTGCCGGGGGCAGGAGCTGGCGCGGGCGCTCGTCGCGCAGGGCCACGCCGTCCGCGGCACCACGCGCGACCCGGCGCGCCGGGCGGCCATCGCGGCCGCCGGGGCCGAGCCGGTGCTCGCCGATCCCGACCGCGTGGGGACGCTGGTCGCGGCGCTGCATGGCGTGACGATCGTCGTGTGGCTGCTGGCGGGAGCCACCGGGACGCCGGAGCAGCTGCGCGAGCTCCACGGCCCGCGCCTGTGGGCTCTCCTGGAGAAGCTGGTCGACAGCCCGGTGCGCGGCTACGTGCACGAACGCGTGGGGGAGGAGGACGCCGACCTGGTGGAGACCGCCTCCCGGACCTGGTCGATACCGGTCGCGACGATCCCCTCGGGGCCCTGGCCGCAGGCCGCGATGGCGCCGATCGACGCGCTGTTACACTCGCCTCCAGATCAAAAACCGTAAACCCCGGTAGGGATTCAGGAGGAAAGGCGATGGCCGACTACGCGAAGGACGTGCTCGTCGAGACGGACTGGCTGGAGCAGCACCTCGGCGACGACAACATCCGGATCGTGGAGGTCGACGAGAACCCCGGCCTCTACGCCGAGGCCCACATTCCCGGCGCCATCGGGTTCGACTGGAAGACCGACCTCCAGGACCAGGTCAAGCGCGACTTCCTCGGCCCCGCGGCGTTCGGCGAGCTGTTCGGCAGCCGCGGCGTCTCCAACGACCACCTGATCGTCCTCTACGGCGACCGCAACAACTGGTTCGCGGCCTACACCTACTGGTACCTCAAGTACTACGGGCACGACAACGTCAAGCTGCTCAACGGCCCGCGCGAGAAGTGGATCGGCGAGGGCAAGCCGACCACCGCCGACGTCCCCAGCCACCCGGCCGCCGGCTTCACCGCCCAGCCCGGCGACGCCGCCATCCGCGCTCTGCGCGACGAGGTTTTCGCGGCCCTGGACGCCTCCACCAAGCTGGTCGACGTGCGCAGCCCCCAGGAGTTCTCCGGCGAGTTGATCGCGATGCCCGGCTACGAGCAGGAGGGCGCCCAGCGCGCCGGCCACATCCCCGGCGCCGCGTCGGTGCCGTGGGCCCAGGCGGTCAACGAGGACGGCACCTTCAAGTCCGCCGAGCAGCTCGAGGCCCTCTACGGGGACAAGGGCGTCCTGGGCGGCGACCCGATCATCGCCTACTGCCGGATCGGCGAGCGCTCCGCCCACACGTGGTTCGTCCTGCACGAGCTGCTCGGCCGCGACGACGTCAAGAACTACGACGGCTCCTGGACCGAGTGGGGGAACATGGTCGCCGTCCCGGTCGAAAAGGACGTCTAGGGCAGCACCGGCTCCAGGCGCTCCAGCAGGTCGGACAGGATCCGGGCCGTGGCGCCCCAGATGACGTTGCCGTCCACCGTGTAGACGTCGGTGCGGAAGGGGACGCCGCGGCGCACGAGGCGCTTGTGCTCGCGCGCGGCCACCAGCGCGGGTAGGGGCAGCTCCAGCA